>CAXSHQ010000131.1:7094-11551 GCA_964236875.1 uncultured Acidobacteriaceae bacterium
TGGGGTGCGGGAGCGGGTGCTCCTTGCGGCGCGCCAAGTGAACTACCGGCCCAACGTGATGGCGCGGCAGCTGCGCAGCAATCGGCTGAACGCGGTGGGAATCGTGCTGCCGGATATCGCGAACCCGTTTTCGGCGGAGTTGGTGCGCGGGATGCAGGAGGTGTTCGGGCGGGAGAAATACACGAGCTTTATCGCCACGGCGCGGCAGGATGTGGAAGAAGAGCGCTGCGCGATCGAGAGCTTTGTGGACCACCGCGTGGACGGGCTCATCGTCGCGACGGGACCAACGGCGGAAGGCGATGCGCTGCTGCGCGAGGTGGCCGGGCGCAATGTGCCGGTGGCGGCGATTGGACGCCTGCTGCATGTGGAGGGCATCGACTGCGTGACGGCGGACTTCCGGACCGGGACCTATGCCGCGGCGAAGCACTTGGTGGGATTGGGGCACCGGCGGATTGCGTTCATCGGCGTGCCGGCGGACCCGCTGATGAAGCTGGGCAAGTTCGAGGGCTACCGGCAGGCGCTGGAGGAAGCGGGCGAAAGCGTGCGGCCGGAGTATTGCGTGTCTCCGGTGACAGCGCCGGCGTTTGCGACCGAGGAAGACGGCTATGAGGGCATGCTGGCGCTGATGCAGCTGCCGGAGCCGCCGACAGCGGTGATGACTCGCAACGATTTTGCGGCGGTGGGCGCGCTCCATGCTGCGCACATGCTCGGCAAGCGCGTGCCGCAGGATGTGGCGGTGGTGGGGTTCGACAATATTCCGATGTCGGCGTACCTGACACCGGGGCTCACCACGGTGTCGCAGCCGATTGTGGAGCAGGGACGGGCGGCGGCGGAGATGCTGGTGCAGCGGATGACGGATGGCGGACGGGTGGCCCAGTTTGCAGAGATGGAGTGCGAGCTGGTGGTGCGCGCTTCTACGGAAGGGTGAAGGGGTAGGGGTAGGGCTCAACTTTCTGAAGGCGGAGGGAACGAGCTCAGAGCTTTGAGGTTCTCAGCTCTGAGCTCGTGCTCCGGATGCGGTGGTGCCAGCCCGGCGAAAGCAGATCCTCCGCTTCGCGAAGGATGACAAATCGGAAGATAGCGACTGCGCCCCGGAATGTGGTCGCTATGCTGCAGCGAGAAAGCTTCTAGCTGAAGAGGATGCCTCCGTTGATGTCGACGCAAGCGCCGTTGACGAACGAGGCGCGCGGGCTGGCCAGATAAGCGACGAGCTGGCCGACTTCCGCGGCATGTCCCTGACGGCCGAGCGGGGTCATGCCGGCGACGCGCTCGCGGACTTCGGGCTTGGTGAAGTCGTCGTGGAATTTGGTGGCGATCATGCCGGGGCAGACGGCGTTGACGCGGATGCGGCGGGTGCCGAGCTCCTTGGCGAGGCCGCGGGTCATCGCCATGAGCGCGCCCTTGCCGGCGCCATACGCGATGCCGCCGGGGCCGCCGCCGTCGCGACCGGCTTGCGAGGAGACGTTGACGATGGCGCCGCCGTCGGACATGCGCGCGAGCGCGGCCTGGGTCATGGCGAAGATGCTCTTCACGTTGAGGGCGAGGACGTGGTCCCAGAAGGCGTCGTCCATCTCTTCCATCTTCTTGCGGGCAACGAGGCCGCCGACGACGTTGACGAGGATGTCGATGGGCTGGCCGGCCTTGTCGGCGGCTTCGGTGGCGAAGGCGCGGATGGCGGCGGTGTCGAGCGCGTCCACCTTGTGGGCGGAGGCTTCGCTGCCGGCGGCCCTGATCTGCGCGAGGACGGCTTCGGGGTTGCTGCCGTGATAGCTGAGGGCGACGCGGGCGCCACTGGCGGCGAGCTCGGCAGAGATGGCGGCGCCGATGTCACGGCCTCCGCCGAAGACGAGAGCGAGCTTGTTGGGGAAGTCTTGTGTGGGGCTGGAGGGCATCAGTGGTTCCTTTGAGGAAGTGATTAGTGATTAGTGATTAGTGGCTAGTGGTTAGTGGGTGCGTGCTGGCTTAGGTGGTTAGGTGGAGGCGGCGGATTCGGCCGGCGAAGAGGTAGAGGAGGATGGCTCCGATGGGGGCTACCGCGCCGGCCAGGGTGAGGACGAAGCCGTAGCCGAAGTGATCGACCATGAGGGCGGTGTAGCGGGTGAAGACCATGGAGGCGAGACCGGCGGCCATGCCTCCCAGGCCGGCGACGGTGCCGACGGCGGAGCCGGGGAAGTAGTCGCTGGGGAGGGTCTGGACGTTGGAGATCCACATCTGAAAGCCGAACAGGACAACGGCCACGCAGGCGAGCGCGCCGGCGGTGGTGTGGGCGCGGGCGGCGAAGATGCCGAAAGGCATGAGGCAGGCGGCGATGCCGATGACCGTCCAGCGGGCGGCATGGATGCTCCAGCCGCGGCGGATGAGACGGCCTGCGAGCCAGCCGCCGAAGAGTGCGCCGATGGCGGCGGCGAGGTAGGGCGCCCAGGCAGCTGCGCCGATGGCTTTGATGTCGAGGTGGCGGGCGTCCTTGAGATAGGTGGGGAGCCAGAGCATGTAGAGCCACCAGACGGGGTCCACGAGGAAGCGCGCGAGCAGGATGCCCCAGGTGGGGCGGAGGCGCAGGAGCGTGGAGAGCTTCGGCGCGGCGGTTGGCGTGACGGGAAAGGGAACGATGGCGCTGCCGGAGTTGGCCGGGGCAGGCTGAGCTGGGATGCCGTCCAGGATGTGCTCGCGCTCGGCGGGGCTGAGGCGGGGGTGGGAGCGCAGGGGTTGGTAAACGCGCAGCCAGGCGAAAAGCCAGAGGAAGCCGAGGCTGCCGATGACGACGAAGGTGAGTCGCCAGCCGATGGCGGGGTCGAGCCAGCGGGCGACGAGGAGCGGGGCGAGGACGCCGCCCATGGAGGCTCCGGAGTTGAAGATGGCCATGCCGGTGGCGCGCTCGCGCTGGGGGAACCACTCGGCGACGACCTTGGCCGCGCCGGGCCAGTTGCCGGCTTCGCCCAGGCCGAGGAAGAAGCTGGCGGTGGCAAAGGAAGCGAAGCCTGCTATGGCGGCGTGGGCCATGGCGGCGACGCACCAGACGACGATGGAAACGGTGAAGCCGACGCGCGCGCCGAAGCGGTCGTAGAGGCGACCGGAGAGGGCCTGCGAGACGGTATAGGCGAGCAGCAGGAGCGCGGCTACGCTTGAGTAGAGCTGGCGGGTGATGCCGAGCCTTGGGCCGAAGTCGGTGACGAGCAGGCCGACGGAGCTGCGGTCGATGTAGTTGATGCAGGTGATGACGAAGATCAGGCCGACGATCCACCAGCGAAGGCCGCGCCAGGGGGTGGCGACGGACGAGAGTGGCGGCATGGGCGAGGCGGGCATGAGGAAGTCTTTCGAATCAGGGCTGGTGGCCGGCGACTCGCGCGGCGTATGGTGCGTGTGTTAGGTTGACTGCGACATGCTATCGATAACACATTCGATTCACAATGAGCAATTTCGGCGGCTGCGGCGGGGCGTTTTGCTCCTGTTTTCTGCGGCTGTGCTGCTGGCAGCAACAGGTGCGCGGGCGCAGGGAGCGGGCGAGGAGCTGGGAGCCAAGGACACCGGCAGCAAGCGCACGGCGCTGCTGGAGGAGATGCGTACGCTGCCTTCTACGCTGAAGCCGGAGCTGGCGGGGGTGCATCCCCGGGTGTACTTCACCGATGCCGAGCTGAAGGCGCTTAAGACCAAGGCGCATGGGCCGGATAAGGCGCTGTGGCAGGGTGTGATGCAGCACTTGCGGGTGATGCAGGGGCCACCGCCGCCTCCGCCTGCGGAGACGCGGCGCGCGCAGAACGATGTGGCGCTGGCGATTGCGGAAGGGGCGTTCGCGTACCGGATGGAGGGCGACGCGAAGATCCTCGCGGCGACCAAGAGCTACATGGACGCGGCGGTGAGCTATGACGTGTGGGGGTACAGCTTCTCGAAGCCGAACGTGGATCTGGCGGCGGGGCATCTGCTGTATGGGTTGGGCGTGGCGTATGACCTGCTCTACAACCAGCTGACGCCGGAGGAGCGTGAGCGCTACCGCGCAAAGCTGGTGAAGCAGGGCAAGCTGATGTACGCGGCGTTCGCGCCCAGGCCGGGGCGGAGCTGGGCGTATAGCCAGAACCATACGTTTATCCCGGTCGCCGGGCTGGCGGTGGCCGCATATGCGCTCGAGGGCGAGGCTCCGGAAGCGGCGGAATGGGCGAAGCTGGCGCGGGCGATCTATGACCGCGTGCTGCGCACGTACTCGCAGGACGGGTACTACTACGAAGGGTATGAGTACTGGATTTTCTCAACGACGTGGATCATGCACTACCTGGACGCGCAGAAGCATGCGGTGGGCGAGGACCTGTTCGACCAGCCGGGGCTGAAGGGGATGCACCTGTATGCGGCGCACTCGCTCACTCCCGGCGGGCAGACGATGTTCGACTTCGGCGATGTGTTCAACCGCCCGAAGACGCGCGCGAAGGAAGGCGAGGACTACGACCGCAGCCACCGGATGATGTCGG
>CAXSHQ010000132.1:0-6353 GCA_964236875.1 uncultured Acidobacteriaceae bacterium
CATGTCCTGCAGCTCGCACTGGCCGCCGGCATCGCACACCGGGCAGTCGAGCGGATGGTTCCCGAGCAGCAGTTGCAGCGTGGACTTGCGTGCCTGCGCGATCTCCGGTGTTTCCGTCTGCACCACCATGCCTTCGGTCACGGGCGTAGTGCATGCGGTCTGCAGCTTGGGCATCTTCTCGATGCGCACCACGCACATGCGGCAGGCGGCCTGCAGCGAAAGGCCGGGGTAGTAGCAGAATGCAGGGATCTCGATGCCGGCGGACTTGCAGGCCTCGATGAGCAGCGTGCCCGCGGGTGCGGTGAGCTTCTTGCCGTCTACGGTGAACGATACGTCTGGCATAGGTGTCCTAAATCAATCTACTTGAATCCTACCGGGGTTCCCGCGTGAACGGCGCAGAGGGCGTCCGGCGGTGCGATGCCGTTGGTGCTTTGCACAATCGCGGCGCGTGGGGAGGCGCCGGCCGCTGCCTGGCCACGAGTCAGGACGGGCGTTCGCGAGTTTTGCAAAACAGTGATGTCCGGCGGCGGTGCACTCATAAGCGGCTTGGATACGAGCGCCCGCAGACTTCCTTCGTTCTGGGCCGCATACACCGGAAACGTGGAGCGGAAGCGCAGAGGGTCCGCAAGGTTGTGCTGGATGCTGACCAGGGTGAAGCCGTGCTCCAGCTCCGGCCAGCAGCTCCTGGTTGCGGTCACCCAACTGCTGTCCACAGACTCGGCTGCCTTCTCCGCCGTTGGCACGCCCATATCGCGCGGCTTGCATCCGGCGAGCGCGAAAGCGGTCGTTACGCAAAGGAGAGTCAGCGCGGGCGTTCGGAGAGCGATGTGGTTGAGCATAGGCTAGTTCACTCTAGGGGTTTGCTGGTCGCAGGAGAGGCTTGCCGTGGCTTTCATCAATGTGCTCCCGCCAGTTCGAGTTCGCCGACCGGCTGGATCTGGATGAGTGGGTTTGGCACGCGCGCGCCGGCGAGGTATTCCTCAAACTCCGAGCGGAACTTCTTGATGAAGCCGAGCGTCGGCATGGCAGCGGCATCGCCCAGCGGGCAGAAGGTGCGGCCCATCATGTTCTCAGCCAAATATTGGATGTTGTCGATGTCCTTCTTCGTACCGCCGCCGGCGTGGAAGCGCGTCAGTGTCTTCTTTAGCCAATCAGTGCCTTCGCGGCAGGGAATGCACCAGCCGCAGCTTTCGTGCTGGTAGAACTTGATGGTGCGCAGGGCGAACTCGACGATCGAAACGCTTTCATCGAGCACCACGATACCGCCGGAGCCGAGCATGGTGCCGGCCTTCGCCATCTGATCGAAGTCCAGGCCGACATCGATCTCATCAGCCTTGAGCACCGGGCAGGACGAGCCGCCGGGAACCACGGCTTTAAGCTTCTTGCCATCCTTGATGCCGCCGGCGACCTCGTAGATCGCCTTACGCATGGAGTAACCCATGGGGAGCTCGTACACGCCGGGCCGCTCCACGTGGCCGGAGATGCCGAACAGGCGCGTGCCGCCATTGCGCTCGGAGCCGAGCTTGGCGTACGCCTCGCCGCCCATCAGCAGGATGTGCGGGGCATTGGCGATCGTTTCGGCATTGTTGATGACCGTAGGTCCGCCGTAAAGCCCGACCACAGCGGGGAACGGAGGCTTGATGCGGGGAACGCCGCGCTTGCCTTCGAGCGACTCCATGAGCGCGGACTCTTCGCCGACCTCGTACGCGCCCGCGCCGGTCTGCGTGACGATGTCGAAGTCTACGCCTTCCTTGCCGAAGATGTTCTTGCCGAGAATGCCCTTCGTGTAGGCGTCTGCGACTGCTTTCTCCATGATCTTGAGCAGGTAGCGATACTCGCCGCGAAGGTAGATGAAGCCCATCTTAGCGCCGATGGCAAGTCCGGCGATCATCGTGCCTTCGATCACCGCGTGGGGGTCGTGCAGGAAGATCACATGGTCCTTGCACGTGCCGGGCTCGGATTCGTCGCCGTTCACCAGCACATACTTTGGCTTGGGCGCAACCTTGGGGACGAAGCTCCACTTCATCCCGGTCGGAAAGCCTGCGCCGCCACGGCCGCGCAGACCCGAAGCCTTCATCTCACTGACGATCCACTCGGGACCTTTTTCGACACCCATCTGGACGGCCTTGGAACCGTCGAGCGCAATGTACTTGTCGAGCTCTGCCGCGCCCTGGCCGAACCGGCGGCTGACGACCTTGACTTCATCAGGATGCGAGACAAGTTCAGGCATGAAACCTCGTTAGCCTTGAGTATAAATGCTGGTCCTGATCTCGCTTGCTGTTCTGATCCGCGTGCGGTTCACCTGCCGCACACGGACCCGCAGTTCATTTTGGGCGCTTGACCTTTCGCGCTACTCGTCGCTTTTCATGCTCTGCATCAACGCGGTCAATTCCTGTGTGTGCTCGCGTATGAATGCCAGGTTGGCCGGGTTCATGTGCGCCTGCGCGGCGGCCTTTGCGTCGGATACGTCGGCCGGCTTCATGGCCGATGCCATCATGGCCTGGAAGAACGAGACCTGGAACAGCGCATAATCGTGTGCGGTCCAGCCGTTCTTTGTGAGCAGGCTGGCGACTGCTGCGTTCGAGTTCAGCCTGCGGACGGTCCCGGCGAGGTCCTCGTGCTTGTCGGCGTCTGTTTCAAGTGCTTTCTTGATTTCCGGCATCTCGGCCGGGTGTGCCTTTCCGTATGCCTGCAGGTCCATCAGGAAGCCCTTGAAGTGGTTCACCTTGTCCATGGTGAGCGTGTAGTGCTCCACCTCGGCCATGTCTTTATCCTGCGCGAGGGCCGCGGCAGCCGGGAGTGATACGAAGAGAACGAGCGCCAGCGCGGCGCGGATGAGAGTACGAGCGTTCAGCATGTACAGGTAAGCCTCCGAAGGAAATATCACGCCATGATACGTTGCGGCTTTTTCCTCAAGGCGAGGTCAAGCGCCATGTTCTTTGTGAGGCTACTTCTCGTCCCTGCCGCGGCCTTCTGCGTAGTCGGTCAGGATGGTGTCGACCTTGGCGGGCGTCAGGTTGTCGTGGAAGTCGTAGTTCACCTGAATGGCCGGCGCCCAGCAGCAGGCGCCGATGCACTCGACCTCTTCCAACGAGAACAGGCCGTCCGGCGTCGTCTGCTTGTGGCCGATGCCGAGCTTATCCTTGCAGTGGTCCAGTAGCTCATAGCCGCCACGCAGCATGCAGGAAATGTTGGTGCACACCTGGACGTTGTACTTGCCGACCGGCGCGGTGCGCAGCATGGAGTAGTAGCTCAGCACGTTGCGCACGTCGAGCTCCAGAAGGTCAAGACGCCTGGCGATCTCGGCGACCGCCGCGTCGGAGACATAGCCGATATCGTCCTGCGCGTAGAGCAGCATGGGCACCAGCGCGGAACGCCTCACGGGATAAAGGCCGGGCAGCTTGTCAAAGCGCTCTGCTGTAGCGGGGGAGAAAATCGTGTTGGCGATAGCGGCCATCGTGTTCGTTACTCCGTTGCCTGCATCATCTCGCGGGCAATCTCCTCCGCCGCGAGGTCCATCTCTTCATCCGCATGCCCACTGCGGCTCACCGTTCCGTTCTCATTCAGCTGAAACTCCATGGTAACGCCTCGGCTATCCGTGATCCCGGTCGGCGTGAAGCGCATCCAGCGGCTGCCTACCCGCAAGGTGATCTCTGCCTCGCTGACTTCCACGACGGCGTGCTGGGGAGCGTTCAGCCCGTGCGGGGAAGCGTAACTGCGGAGCACGGCCGACCAGGAGGTCCACAGCTCGACTTGGAGCGCCGCGTTAGCGATCGATAGCTCCCAGCACGATATCGATCGACCCGATGACCGCGACTACGTCGGCGATCTGGCGGCCCTTGCACATGGTTTCGAGCGCCTGAAGGGTGGCGAAATCGGCGTTGCGGACGTGCACGCGATACGGTTTGGCCGTGCCGTCCGAGACGACGTAGTAGTTCATCATGCCGTGCGGGGATTCGATGGAGCTGGTGCACTCGCCGGCGGGGACCTGAAAGCCTTCCGTGACGATCTTGAAGTGATGGATGAGCGACTCCATCTGGGTCTTCATCTGCTCGCGGTCGGGAAGGATGATCTTGGGCGCGTCGGCGGTGATGCGCCCGGTGGGCAAGCCATCGAGCGCTTGCTGGGCAATCTTTACAGACTCTCGCATCTCGATCATGCGCACCTGATAGCGGGCCCACACGTCGCAGTCGGTGGAAATTGGTACGTTGAACTGGAACTTGTCGTAGCTGGAGTAGGGCATGTCGCGGCGCACGTCGAAATCCACACCGGACGCGCGCAGCGGCGGCCCGGTTACGCCGAAGTTGACTGCGTCTTCGGCGGAAAGGTACCCGACGCCCTTGAGGCGGCCGCCCCAGATGGGATTGTTCTGCAGCAGCCCTTCGTACTCGTCTACATGCGAAGGGAAGTCGCGCAGGAAGTCGCGGATGGTCTTGTAGAGATCGAGCGGCGGCTCCATCGAAAGGCCGCCGATACGGATGTAGCTGGTCATCATGCGCTGGCCGCTGACCGCCTCAAAGATGCGCATGAGCTGTTCGCGCTCGCGGAAGCAGTAGAGAAAGACGGTCATGGCGCCGAGGTCGAGCGCATGGGTGCCGAGCCAGACCAGGTGCGAGTTGATGCGCATCAATTCCTGGAACAGGACGCGCAGCCACTGTGCGCGGTCCGGAATCTCGAGCTGCAGCAGCTTTTCGACGGCCAGCGCATAGCCCAGGTTGTTGGCCATGGGTGCGAGATAGTCGATGCGGTCGGTAAGCGGGACCACCTGCTGATAGAACTTCGCTTCGCAGGTCTTCTCGATACCGGTGTGCAGGTAGCCGATATCGGGCGCGAGCGAGACGATGGTTTCCCCATCTACTTCGATCACGAGACGCAGTACGCCGTGCGTGGACGGATGCTGCGGCCCCATGTTCAGGATCATGGTGTGATCGCTGATAGGGTCGGAGCCGTGGGGCTTGTGATGGCCGACCGACGAGGCGACCACATCCTCCACGCCGGGCGTGATCAGGTCTTCGGCCGAGCGGAAGCCGGCAAGGTTGGCGCCGGTGCGCTCTTCATGCGAACGCGAGCGCAACGGCGTACGCATCTCTTCAAGGGCTTCGACCCGTTCTTCCGCGGCGTGTTCTTCAGTGGCGACTGGGCTCATTAGCGGTACCCCTCCACGGGATAATCTTTGCGGAGCGGATGTCCGTTCCAGTTGTCGGGCATCATGATGCGTGTAAGCCGCGGGTGACCGGCAAAGCGGATGCCGAACAGGTCGAAGACCTCCCGCTCATAAAAGTTCGCGCCAGCCCACACCGGCGTCACGGAGTCGATGACTGGATCTTCGCTGTTCAGGCGAGCGACCAGGCGGAAGCGCTGCTTGAGCTTATGGCTCAGCAGCGAATAGCTGAGCTGGAAGCGGGGCTCGCTCGGGTACCAATCGATTGCGGTCACATCGTCGAACGCGTTGTAGCCGGCAGCCTTGGCGGCACGGCAGGCCGCGAGGATGCTCTCGGCTGCGACCGTCAGGGTCAGCTCGCCGCGATCCCATTTGGCGTCGGTGATGAACTCCTGCAGGCCCTGAACGGCCTGGTGACTTGCGAGGGCAGCCATCACGGCTTCTTTGCCGAAGATCGCGTCGGGGGTTGCGGGTGCGTTTGCGGGATCCTGAACCTGATCTGCCATTTCGTTGCTGCGCCTTCCGGAAATGCGTTGAGAGGCTGACCGAGAACGTTACAGGTCGGCCTTGTCGTTGACGAAGTTCAGCACACCCTTCTTCCAGACATAGAAGAGCCCGACGGCCACAAAGCCGATGTACACGAGCATCTCCCAGAAGCCGAAGAAGTGGGACCCGGTGATGCCCGGGAGCTGGCGATAAATGACCGCCCAGGGCAGCATGAACACGGCTTCCACGTCGAAGAGGATGAACAGCATGGCCACCATGTAGAAGCGCACGGAGAAGCGTCCGCGTGCGTCGCCGATAGGGTCCATGCCGCACTCGTACGCGCTCAGCTTGGTGCGGGAGCGGCGGTGCTTGCCGATGAAGAACGATCCTGCCACCATGCCCGCGGCCAGACCTACGGCTACGAGGATCTGAAAGACCAGTGGGATGTATTGCCACGTGTAATGCGGTGCGCTTGGCATGCCAGTTTCGAGTGTAGGAGCGTCCCGGTCAAGAATCAAGGCGGCGGCGTGCGGCGGCTTTGTCTGGCGGGAGCGTGAGCCGGAAGCTTACAGCAGGCCGCGATACCAGTTGATGAGAGGCTCGCCCAGGACTGCCGCGAACAGACCACCGGCGGCGAGGAAGCTGCCCAGGGGAAGCTGACTGGCCGCGTTGGCGCGACATCTCGCCAGGAGAACGACGGCGTAGC
>CAXSHQ010000132.1:6363-11515 GCA_964236875.1 uncultured Acidobacteriaceae bacterium
GTAGCCCGCGCAGAGCACCACGCCCGCGAAGAGCGCCAGCATCGCAGGCCAGAAGCCCAGGAACGCGGCGATCATGGCCAGAAGCTTGGCGTCGCCTAGGCCCATGCCCTCGCGCCTGCGGAGAGCTTTGTAGAGCCAACGAATAGCCAGCGGGATCGCTGCGGCGGCAAGGATGGCGACGAGCCGGCCGAAGACCATGTGCTCCGTTCCAGTAAGGAAGACGTCGCCACGGGCGGCGAAGCTGCCGGGGGAGTCCATGCGGAAGCCGTGCTGCGGGTTGAGGTGAACGTCTTCCGCGCCCGTGGGCAGGAAGATGGCTTGCGTGCATACCAGCAGGAAGCCGAGGGCGATGCCGGGCAGGGTGAAGGCGTCGGGGAGTATGTGGGTCTGCCAGTCCATGACCATGAGGCCGATGAGCAGGAAGCCAAGCGCAAAAAGACCAACTACAAGCACCCAAGCCTCAGTAACGCTCCAGTCGAGTAACTGCTGGAAGTTTGCCGTCAAAGGGGTTGGACGTGGCGAATGAAGCAGAGCCAGCATCTCTGTCCGAAGGCTGTATGTTGCGAGCAGCCCCCGGATGCAAAACAACGCCCAGAGCCCAATGCTAAGTTCCACCAGCGGGTATCGCCAAGGGATCGGTTGCTTGCAATGCCGGCACTTTGCCCGGAGCAGGACCCAGCTCAGCAGCGGGATGTTGTCGTACCAGCGGATGGTCTTGAGGCATCGGGGGCAGTGCGAGCGCGGCTTGCTGATGCTCCTGTGCTCCGGCAGGCGTGAAATGCAGACGTTCAGGAAACTGCCCAGGAGCAGGCCCAGCAGGAACCCAGCGACTTCGAACATCCACGGCGCTAGCGGCACGGGCTCAGTATAGGCGGTGGTCTGGACAGGGCGGTTCGCTGAAGGAGAGACGCCGAGGCAACATTCGTGGACGGTCCGGGTTTCTTATCTACATGCCCCCGGAAGCAGAATGCTCCGAGGGCTTGGCGGTTCCCGGAGCACGGGGCCGTTTTGGAGGTTCAATGCGTAGGCTCAGTCTCTTCGCTGTGTTGTTTGCCGGTTTGTTCCTGATGCCGGTTGTGTCCGCCCGTGCGCAGGTTTCGGTCGGGATCGGTGTCGGCCCGGGATACTACGGGCCGCCGGCTTGCTCGTACGGCTACTACGGCTATGCGCCTTACCGCTGTGCGCCGCGTGGCTTTTACGGCTCGGAGTGGTTTAGCGGCGGTCTGTTCATCGGGGCTGGGCCGTGGTATCGGCATGGGTACGGCTATCCCGGATATCGCGGCGTGTACGGGGACCGCGGCGGCTATGGGTACGGATCGCGCGGCGGGTATGGGTATGGCTATGGCCGTCCGGGTTACGGCTACGGTGGTGGCTACCGCGGCGGATATCCGGGCAGAGGCTTTGGCGGGGGCGGCGGATACCATGTGCCGCTGGGTGGAGGGTACCGCGGCGGTGGGTCCTCTGGTTTCCGCGGCGGCTCGGGCGGTTCTCGCGGTGGCAGCGTTGCAGGATCCCGTGGCGGCGGGCACCGGTAAGTCTTTGACTTATGGTGTTGCGGGCGTGCACTTATCTAGCCGTTTCGCCCTGTGGAAACCTCGGTTGACACCGTGTAACGCACAAGTTATTTTGCAGATACACGGGAAAGGAGGTTGGTCCAAATCTATGACATCAGACTGTAATAGTTGCAACACAACACGTGAGGTGACTGAGGCTTAGAGCATCCGTCGCTCTAGACCTGGCTGTTTGCAAGGTTCGAACTAGCAAATCCTGCCGAGGCCCATCCGGGGACGGATGCCTCAGGTCAAACTCATCAGATCACCGCCTAACGGCTCGCTCCTTTGCTGGAGCGGGCCGTTGGTGTTTGTGGCCTGATGGCGGAATAATGAAGGAAGAGGGTCATGCGGTGAGTGGAGCAGTTTTGGAGCAGGTGGAAACGAAGCTGGGGCTTGCGGACGATCTGGTGATTGCGGGGCGGCGGTTTCGCTCGCGGCTGATCGTGGGGACGGGGAAGTACAAGGACGGACCGGAGACGGCGGCTTCCATTGAGGCGGCAGGCGCGGAGATGGTCACGGTCGCAGTGCGGCGCGTGAACCTGGACAGGAGCCGCGAGAGCCTGCTAGACTTCATCGACCCGGCGAAGTACTTCCTGCTGCCGAACACGGCGGGCTGCTATACGGCGGACGAGGCGATCCGGGCGGCGATGCTGGCGCGCGAAGTGGGCCTCTCGGACTGGGTGAAGGTGGAGGTCATCGGCGACACCGCCACGCTGTATCCGGACGTGCAGGCGACGGTAGAAGCGACGGCTGCGCTGGTGAAGGAAGGCTTCACCGTTCTTCCGTACACGACGGACGACATTGTGTTTGCGAAGCGGTTGATCGATGTGGGGGCGGCGGCAGTGATGCCGCTGGGGGCACCGATCGGAACCGGGCTGGGCATTGCCAACAGCTACACGCTGCGGATGATGCGAGAGTTGATTACGGAGGTGCCGCTGGTGGTGGATGCGGGCCTGGGGACGGCGAGCGATGCAGCACTGGCGATGGAGATGGGCTTCGACGCGGTGCTGCTGAATACGGCGATGGCCGGGGCGAAGGACCCGGTGCTGATGAGCTCGGCGATGCGGAAGGGTGTGGAAGCTGGCCGTGAGGCGTTTCTGGCGGGGAGGATGCCGAAGAAGCTCTACGCTACGGCGAGCTCGCCGCTGGAGGGGATTTCGCGGTAGACGCTTAGTCGAGAGCGGCGAAGGCTTCGGTCAGGTCGACGCGGATGGGCGTGCCGGGAACGGTAAGGCTGGTAGGGTCCGCATCGTGCAGGCCGTTCGCGTCAAAGGTGAAGGCGGAGCGGCGGATGGGGTCGATGAGCCAGATGTTCTCCACGCCCATGGCGAGGTAGTCGGCCAGCGTCTCCACCTCATCTTGCGGCTCCTGCCCGTGCGAGAGTACTTCCACACACAGCAGCGGAGCGATAGTAGGCACGGATTCCCGGGGAGCATCTGGAGACACGACGACAAAGTCGCACACGCGAATGCGAGTAGCCGATGTACGGAGGCGAAGACTGATCAGACTGCGGTAACACGTCTTATCAGAACCGTAAAGGCCGCTGATAAACGCGCCGATAACCGAGGAGTGTACCCAATCACCCAGGTACCGTGGAACAATTCGACCGTCGATGAAGTGAGCGTCTGGGCGAAAGAATACGTGGCTGTATTGCTCCAAAGTCAGGCGCTTTGGCAGAGGCCAATTTTCGTCATATGTTCCTCTGTACCTGAAGTCTGGCTGTTCACTCATCAGCGCGATTGTATGCTGGAGCGAAATTCTTCCGGAGCCCTGGTTGAAGCTGATTAAGCGATTGTGGCGGTTCTATTTACGGACCTGGATGTATGCCGGGCTAGTTATCGGTCCGATTCTGCTGCTCGTCGGGCTGGGCTGTTTGCTCTACACCCTCCACTTCCTTCACACAGCAGAGAGGACTGAAGGAAAAGTCCTGGAGCTAAGACGAAACGTCGACAGCGATGGCGACATCAGCTTTGCTCCAGTTTTTCAATTTGTCGCGCCGAATGGGACAAAATACGTCGTCGAGTCACACCTGTCCACAAGTTCACCCAGCTTTGAGCCGGGGCAGACAGTTGCCCTTCGGTACGACCCCCGAAATCCCGACTCTGCACGGATTGCGACCTACACGCAGACGTGGGGATACGAGACCGTTTGTGCCATTCTCAGCGTGGTGTTCACATCCATCGGACTGGGGCTCCGAAGCTGGTTTCGCCGTAAACCCAGATTTTCCGATCTTGCGCCCCGCTAGCCTGTTGACCAGCACAGATTAGTCCAGCGTGTACATGGCAAGGCCGCTGAGGAGCTTTGGGTAGAAGTCGGTTGACTTCTGGGGCATGACTTCGAGGTTGAGGCTGATGTCCTTCATCTGTTTGAGGGTGACGGGCTTGATCAGGAAGGCGACATCGGCGTTGCCGCTGCCTACCTGCTGGAGCGCTTCCTGGGCTTCGCGCAGATAGCGGATGTGCTGGCCTGCGCGGACCGTCTCCTCGTTGAGGCCGAGAAGCTTTTCGAGGATCACTTTGTGAAGCTGGGTGACGTCGAGCGCGGCCTGGCGGGGTGAGAGGCCGGCGAGCAGCGGAGCGATGGCGTCCGGCTTCGGGGTGAGGAGAAAATCGCCGTCGCGGGTGGCGGCGATGAAGGCGACGCCGGGGAGATCGTTGATGTGGGCGAGGAGGTTGGCGGCGCCGGGATAGCAGCCGTCGGTTGTGTTGGGGATTTCTTCTACCGTGCAGAACTGCTCGGCTTGGCGGGCGAAGGCTCGGCCGTCGAAGTCCTGCAGGCCGAAGGCGACGCGGTGGGTGGGCAGGATGGTGATGCCGGGGGCGTCCATGTTGACGAAGGTCATCATCATCGCGGCTTCGGGGAAGGGTGGGTGGGGAAGCGTGTCGCCCTCTGTGGACTTGCTCGTGCCTTCGGCACTCGCTTCGCGCAATACAGGGCTCTCTCCACTCCGCGCTTCGCGCTCCGGTCGAGATGACAGACTGTTGAGGTGTGCCTCCGGTCGAGATGACGCTTCAGTGGAATCGGAGACGCCGAGTTCCTGCGCGCGTTCGTGCATGTAAGCCGTGGAGGTTTCGTAGCGGTGGTGGCCGTCGGCGATGATGAGCTGCTTGTCAGCCATGGTAGCGAGGACGCGCTGGATGAGGGCTGGGTCGGTGAGCTTCCAGACGCGATGGAGAACGCCGTATTCGTCGGTGATCTCAAGCTCGGCCTGGGATCCGGAATCGAAGATGAGGTGCTCGGCGGTGAAGGTGGGGTCGGAGTAGAGCATGTAGATCTGCTCGCAGTAGGCCCGGGTGGCTTTGAAGAGGGCGAGGCGGTCAGACTTGTGCTTGGGGAAGGTCTGCTCGTGGCGGAAGACGATCTTGTCGGCGTAGTCGTAGAGGTGGCCCAAGGCGATGAAGCCGCGGCGCTCGCGCACTTCCGGGTTTCCGTCTGCCGCGGCGCTTGCATTGGGGACGGTGTAGGTCTGGGAGTAGCCGTAGAGGGCGGGCTCGAACTCTTCTTTGAGGATGCCTTCGGCGCGCCAGTCCTGGAGGGTGGCGGCGGCTCTGGTGTAGACGTTATCCGCGTCGGTGTCTTTGTGGCTCGACTTGCCGAGG
>CAXSHQ010000133.1:0-11479 GCA_964236875.1 uncultured Acidobacteriaceae bacterium
CCCCGACCTGACCGAGCTGGCGAGAGGAAAGTCGGCTAGACTCCTCGGCGCGAGCACCGCGCTCAGCACCCTCATCAAGGGCCTCCCGCTCGCCTACAACAAGGACCTGCAAGAAGGCCAGGAGCAGGTCTTCGACATAGCCGACACCCTCGCCGGCCTCCTTTCCGTGCTCCCCGGCTTCACCCGGAAGCTCACATTCAAGCACACCCGCATGCAGCAGTCCGCCGAGCACGGCTACCTCAACGCCATGGCCGCCGCCACTTACCTCAGCAACAAGGGCGTGCCCTTCCGCAAGGCGCATGAAATAGTCGGCAACGCGGTGCGTCTTGGACTCGAAAACGGTGTTGAACTGAATGGCCTCACGCTGCTGCAACTCCAGCAGCTAAGCCCGGAGTTCGCCGACGACGTTTTCGCCGCTACCAACCTCCAGCAAACACTCGATTGCCACGACGTCCCCGGCGGCACCGCCACCCACCGCGTCGCCCAGGCACTGGCCGAAGCCCGCACCCGTCTCGCTTCCCTCATCCCCCAACACGCCGCCAGCCACACCGAGGAGGTGCCCGCCATTGTCTGAACTCATCACCCTGCATCTCGAAGATCCCGACCTCGAAGAGCCCGACGGCGCAGCCGCTAAGTCCGGGTGCCCCACTCGTGACGACAGCTACACCGTCGGCACGCGTGGGCTCGTACATGCGGACGATCCAGCCGCCAACATCCAGGTCCACAAGGCCCACCTCCAGGACGCCCGCGACATCTTCGACCTCGTCAACTCGCTCTCCGGAGACGGCACGCTCCTGCGCCGCTCCTACGCCGAAATCTGCGAGAACATCCGCGACTTCACCGTGGCCGAGCGTCCTAACCCCACCGACCCCGACGCCGAGCCCGAGTTCCTAGGCTGCGGCGCGCTCCACCTCTACGGCCCACACCTCGCCGAGGTCCGCTCCATCGTCATGCGCCCCGAGGCCAAAGGCATCGGCGCCGGCGGCGCCATCCTGCACGCCCTCATCGAAGAAGCCGCCCAGCACCAGGTCATGAGCGTCTGCCTGTTCACCCGCATCCCCGACTTCTTCGAGCACTTCGGCTTCCGCGTCGCCGAGCGCAACGCCATGCCCGACAAGATCTACAAGGACTGCCAGACCTGCCCGCGCCTCTACGCCTGCGACGAAGTCGCCATGGTCCGCGGCCCGCTGCCCAACGTCGCTGTCCTCGGCCCCAAAACCATCCAGCGCCCCGAGCTCATCCACATCAACCCGCTAGCCCTCACTGGCACCTCTCGGTAGCGATGCTCTTATCGGTGTGTCCCTTCGCACGGCGTCATCCTGAGCGTAGCGAAGGATCTCTGTAGTTCGCTCGCAGCGCCGATATTCCATCAGGGAGCAGCCAGAGAAGCACGCCCGCGAATCACCAGGCGTTATACAAACCCCTACGCTCCTCCACCCGAACCTCGCCGCCGAACAGCTCACTTAGCCGCGCCTCCGTCAGCAGCTCTTCCTTCGCCCCATCCGCGACGATCCGTCCATCGCGCATCATCACCACGCGCCGCATCTCCGGCAGAATATCCGCCAGATGATGCGTGATGAGCAACACCGCCGTGCCTTCACGCGCCAGCTCGCCCAGCATCTGCCGCAGCTCCCGCTGCGCCCGCAGATCAAGCGCGTTTGAAGGCTCATCCAGCAGCAGCATCTTCGGGTTCCCCGCTTCCGCACTCACACCACGATTGCCCGCGATCGCCCGCCCGATCATCACGCGCCGCTGCTGCCCCGCTGACATCTCGCCCACCAGCTTCTCGCGCAACGCCGCCGCCCCTACAAGCCCAAGAATCTCTTCCGCCCGCTCCCGCATCTCGCTCGTCACAACAAGGTTTGGCCAAAGCGTCGAGCTCGAAAAGAACCCCGTCAGCACCGCATCCAGGCCACTCGTCTTGAGTATCGGCTTGCCCGGCAGCTCCGCCTGCACCACACCCATGCGTCGCTTCAGCTCGGTCAGGTCCCACCGCGCCCGCCCCAGCAGTCGCACCCGCGTCTCCGGCTTCACGATGGGATACAGCTCGCACGTCAGGGTCTTCAGCAGCGTCGACTTCCCACACCCATTCGGCCCCAGGATGGCCAGGTGCTCGCCCACCGCCACCCGCAGGCTCACATCATGCAGCACCACGTTGCGTCCGCGCGCCACATGCACATGCTCCAGCTCAATGATCGGCTCCACCTCTGTACTCCTCAACCCTTGTCATCCTTCGCCGCAGGCGGAGGATCTGCTTGTCGCGTGAGCCGCAGGCTCACGCTGGCCTCCTACTTCCGAACCCGCCGAAACACCCCCAGGATCCTCCACCCCGCCGTCAACGACGCCTTGAAGTCCCCCGAGACCTTGCTCACCCCACCCAGCCGGCACCGGTAGTCCACCGGCACCTCCACAATCCGCAGCCCGCGCTGCACGGCCTTGATCTGCATCTCCAGATTCCACCCAAACGTGCGCTCCTGCATGTCTAACTTCGCTAGCGACTCCCGCCGGATTGCCCGAAAAGCACACATGTCGGTGTACTTGAACCCATAGAACGCCTTCACCAGCATGCTGATCAGCTTGCCCGCAAACACCTGGCTCGCCAGCATCGACCCCGGCTCGCGCTTCCCG
The DNA here is from genome assembly GCA_964236875.1 of uncultured Acidobacteriaceae bacterium. Lineage (GTDB taxonomy): Bacteria > Acidobacteriota > Terriglobia > Terriglobales > Acidobacteriaceae > Granulicella. The sequence goes on from CAXSHQ010000133.1 coordinate 2,629, forward strand.
CGCAGCCTTGACCCGATCACAAAGTCCGCCTCGCCCCGCCGAATCGGCCCCAGCAGCACGTCCATGCGCTCCACGATGTCTGCGCCATCACCGTCCGCATACACCAGCACATCGCTCGCGTCCGCCGCGGCCAGCGTCCCAGCCCAACAAGCCGCGCCATATCCTCGCGGAGCCGTCACCACCCGTGCGCCCGCCATCTGCGCCACAGCAGCGGTCTCATCCGTGCTGCCGTTATCCACCACCACACATTCATCGATCAGCGCCCACGGCATCGCGCTCACCACGCGCCCAATCGACTCCGCCTCATTCAGCGCGGGCACCACCACCGAAACCCCTGTTGCCATATGCCTTCAGTGTATCGGCACAAGAAGCCGCATACTCTTCCGTGGGCGTCATCCTGAGCGCAGCGAAGGATCTCTGTAGTCCGCTTGGAGCGCCACAGAAGCAGGCACAAACCACCGCCGCGCATCCCACTTCCCCCACGCCCACTGCACCACGAACCCCAGAGCCACCGCCGCGTACAGCCACTTGTTCAGGATGAACAGCAGCGGCCCCGGATTCGCAAACCGCGTCGTGAACCCGTAGAAGAACGCCGCCAGGTACGCCAGCAGCGACCACCGTGGCAGCAAGGCAAAGAACGGCACAAGCCACACGATGTACCAGGGATAGTGCGGCGAAAACAGCAGCATCATCGCGAACGCCATACCCATGCCCGCCCGCAGCGCCAGCCCGCCTTCTCCAGAGCCAGTGACACCCGCACCGTGCTCACCCGTGCGCCGCCACAAACCGCGTCGCCAGGCCCACAGCAGTACCAACCCAAACGCCGCCGCGCAGCCCAGCAGATACACAACCACCGGCAATCCATGCAAGCCAGGCAGGCTGTGTGCATAGTCCAGCAGGAAGTACCGCGTCCCCGTGTCCATGCCTTCTTCCTTCGTATAGGTATGCAAAAAACCGAACACCTTCCAGCCCACCGAAAGGTACATCGCATATCCCACCACCACCACACCCGCCAGCGCCGCCGGCATCCGCCAGTCGCCCCGCCGCCACAGTACCGGCAGCAGCACCAGCGGATAGAACTTCGTCATCACCGCCAGCCCCAGGAAGAACCCCGTCCAGCCATTCATGCCTTTCGCATGGAACAGAAACGCCAGCACCACCCACGCGATGATCGCCGCATCCACATGCCCCGAGCCGCCGATCTCCCACACCAGCAGCGGACACCACGCGAACAGCAGCACATCCGTACTTCGCCGCCCCATCCGCTTCAGCAGCTTCACCAACACCGCCGCCGCCAGCGCCACAAAGCCCACCAGCACGAGCTTCATCGCCTCCATCGCCGGCGCAAAGAACGTCGCAAACCAATAGATCATCTGCGCCACCGGCGGATAGATGGTGGGCGCATAATCCCGACGGTTGATGCTCTCGAAGATCTCCTGGTTCGGCTCGCGCAGAGACGTCAGCGCGGGGTCTTCCGGCACATACCGGTAAGGATTGATATGCGCATGCTGCACAATCCCATCCCACACGTAGCGGTACACGTCCGAAGAAAGAAACGGCTGTGCCAGGTACGTCACCGCATAGAACAGCGCCGCAAAGCCAAACGTGATGCGCAGTGTCCACTTATCTGTCGGTTGCGTCAGCACCAGCAGCACAGCCGCCGCATACAGCGCCACCGAGCACCCGGAGCATCCTGAAAACCCTATCCAGAACTGATCGGATTCATTCACGAACTGCCGCGTAAACAGCAGCAGCCCCAAACCCAACACGCACAGCATGGCATTGGTCGCCCAAGCCCTGCCCTCGCCATATCCTGACACTCCTCGCCATACGCTATCGGGCGTACCTTTTGTCCTTACTTCCAACTTGCAGCTCCCATGAGGGTGTCATCCTGAGCGGAGCCTCGCAGCTTCATCGCGAGGCGTAGTCGAAGAGCCTGCCCTGAGCTCACCGAAGGGATTCCCGTATTTGCTCCTGCCCATGTTCCGCGCGTGAGCATCACTCCCCTGCCGTTATGCACGTGCGGCACCACGCCTCCGCAGAAACTCCCGCGAAGCCCGCGCATCGTACCCCGCCACCTCGGCAAACTCCGGCCGCTCCCCGCGCAATAACTCCGCCTCCAGCACCCGCAGCGTATCCCCATCATCCACGTCATACCAAAGCGGCAGCTCCACAAGCTCCAGCCCCGCGCCGCGCACCTGCGCGCGTGTCTCTTCCAGCACGCTCGCAGTGCTCCACGTGATGTTCTCAAACGGCGCCGCATGCGCCTGCTTCAACCCGATCAGGTAGTACCCGCCGTCGTGCGACCCGCCCAGCACCACGCGATCTCCCGGAGCCGCAAGCGCGTCCACCGCCTGCTCCAGCGCCACCGTCGGCATCGTCGGCGAATCTGAATCGATCAGGCAAACCGCACCAAACCCGCACGCCAGAATGTCCTGCGCCGCACACAGCAACCGCTCTCCAAACCCATCACCCCGCTGCGGAATCATCGCAAACTCGGCCGGCAGCAACCCGTCGAACGCCTCTTCCTCGCCCACCGGCGTGTAGCAGACCAACCCCGCCGCGCCGCCCCGCTCAGCTACGCTCTGGATGTTCTCCGCCGTGTCCCGCAGAAAGCAGATATTCATCGCCGCCGCGCCATCGAACCCCAGCGCCGGCGCCAGCCGCGTCTTCACTTTGCCCTCACGCGGAGCCTTCGCCATCACCGCCAGCGCGCACTGCCCCGCCCGTACGGCATCGGGCTCCTCAGGCTTCAGAATCGGATACGGCATGCGTTGCAACAGCTCCAGTAGGCAGAATCACTCACTCTGAGGACACTCGCCACAAACACCAGAGCCTCGCTTCCCACCATACCGTACTGCGCGTGGGGTGCGCTCGCGACTCCACTATCCGATGGCGTCATGCTGAGCGCAGCGAAGCATCTCTGTAGCTTGTCCGGGATCGGAACAACCGCCGTGAGTCAGCCTCCAAGCTCGATCCCTCAGAGGTCGAAGCTCGCTCTCACTCGCCCCCGCCAATCTCGCCGCAGCTACTCCTGCTCGAACCCACGGTTCCAGTGCGCAATCACCCGCGTCTCCCGCTCAAACCCCAGCACACTCGCCGACCCCGTCCCCAGCGTAAACAGCCGCCCACCCACCGCCGGCAGCCCGATCCATCGCGCCGCCAGGATCCGCAGAATGTGTGCATGGGCAAACAGCACCACCCGCTCCCCGCCACCGCCCGCGCCTTCGTGGTAGCTCACCGTCGCCAGCGCATGGGCGATCACCTTATCCGCGCGGTCGCCCACCTGCTCCACACTCTCGCCGCCCACGATCGGGTCCGTCCACACACTCCAGTCCCGCTTCCCGGTCGCGGCCCGGATATCCTTCGTCGTCTTCCCTTCCGACTCCCCATAGTCCCACTCCTGCAGGTTCTCCTCCACCCGCGCCTGCTGCCCAAACCCAGCAATCTCGCACGTCTCCCGCGCCCTTTGCCGAGGGCTCACAAACACCGCGGCAAACTGCTCACCCTTCAGATAGTCCCGCAGCTCCACCGCCCGCTGCCGCCCGTGCTCCGTCAGCGGAATATCGGTCACACTCGTATGCCGCCCATCCAGCGACCACTCCGTCTCCCCATGCCGAACCAGCCAAAGCTCTACGCTCATTGCGCTCCCTCACGACCGGCCTGCCCGGACTGCCAGAATTCAACACCCGCAACTATGCAGATGCAAGAACAGGGCCGCGAAACCTCCACAGCCTCTTCGCGAATCCGCAATCCGGCAACGCACCGCAGCATCCTTCCGCAAAAACCGGCCGCCTCACGCTGCGCAGCGGCTCCTGCTGCGCATCAGGTGCACGGCCGCAATCCGGCCTCGAGCTGAAAGTATTTTCAATTATTTTCGCGCTCGGTGAGGAGGTTGGGCGGGGTTTCCGGCGTTTGATTTTAATCGCACTTTTGCAGAAGAGTCTGCCGCTTCTCTCTTCGTGCTTTGAACTTTCTATACCCTTCGGAGATTCCCATGGATGTTCGCAACAACACGCGCCGTTTCAGTCTCAGCATTTTGCCAATTTGTGCAGGGCTTCTGTGCATCTTGCTCACTGGCTGCACGTTGCAGAATACTGCCTTGCCCGATCCCGTGCAGGGCGCTGCTTTCGGTGGCAAGCTGATGGGCGGCCAGCAGCCTGTGACCGGGGCCACGGTTTATATCGTCGCGACCGGCACCTCCGGCTACGGCAACGCGCCGCTTGGCGGTGGCCTGTTGGCACAGACCACGTCAGACGGGAGTGGAAACTTCGCCTTCCCGGCCGGCTCGTATACGTGCCCGTCTTCCACGCTGCCGATCCTGATCGAAGCCCGCAGCGGTAACCCTGGTCTCACGGCTGGCACCCTGAACACGGCAATCTTTATGGTCGCGGCGCTCGGACCGTGCGGAGCCCTCACTCCAAGCACGTTCGTCATCATCAACGAGGTGACGACGGTTGCGGCGGCTTATACGCTGCGGCCGTTCATGAACGGCAACAACATCGGTGTTCCCAGCAGCAACGCTGCGGGCCTGTCCAACGCGATACTGACCTACAACAATCTGGTGAACAACGCACGTGGCACGGCGCCGGGTGCTGCCGTTCCGGCAGGTGCGGCGATTCCAACCTTGGTGATCCACAGCCTGGCGAACTCACTGGCCGCCTGCATCAATAGCAGCGATGTCACCTCCACAGCATGCCAGAACCTCTTCACTGACGCGCAGACGGCGACAAGTGGAACAACGGCAAATACTTTTGTGGCGGCCGCCGGCATCGCCAGCCACCCTGGTCTCAACGCGACCGCTATCTACAACCTTGCCGGCTCCACGCCTCCGTTCCAACCAGCGCTGACTTCCGCGCCCTTGGATTGGACGATACCTATCGTTTACACAAGTGGTCTGCTAAAACAGGCCGCAGTCGGCATTGACGTTGACGCGAGCGGCAACGTCTTTGTCGCGACAACGGGGGGCTTCGCGGGCACCGTCGAGGAGCTTTCCAACAGCGGAACGCTCGTCCGCAGTGCCATCGGCAATACCGTTATTGACGGCCCGACCAGCCTCGCCATTGACACCTTAGGCCGTATCGCGGTCACGAGCGCAACGTCCGGCGACCAGAGCGTGCTCCTCTTCGACAGCAGCAACAATCTCGTCAGCTACTACCAGAACAGTACCAACCTAGTCACACCAAACTACGTGAGCTTCGACGCCAGCAACCGCATGATCGTTTCCGATAGCGGCAGCAACAAGATTCTGGCCATCACGCCTGCCACCAGCGGCAACCCAGGCACGCTTAATACTGTGGTTGCTGAGGCGGGCGGTCCCACGGGCGCTCAATCTGACGGTTCTGGAAACATCTGGGTAAGCAACACAAACATCGTGCAGATCGAACGGTACGCGGGTGGGCTCACGGGCACGCGCGGTATCTACAACAATGCGTCCTTCTCCGTGCAGAATGGGCAGTTCTCATTTGACAACACCGGCCTCGCGTACGCGGGCGGCAGTGGCATCTACCAGATTGCCTTCACCAACACAAATCCGCCGGCTTACAGCGCGCGGGCCTCAAATATAAGCAGCAGCAACAGCCCGATTAACAAAGGCTACCGCGTGGACGGGCTGAATGGCACATGGATTGCCCTCGGCGGATACCCAGTCCGGCTGATTCACTACACCGCGGGCTTCGTCGATGAATACGGCGTCTACTACACCAGCGGGAACGCGGCGCCCGCTGGCCTTGCTATCGATCGCTCCGGCAATGTCTGGCTGGCCAGCAACACGCTGAATGTCGGGCTCACCGAGGTCGTCGGTGCGGCAGCTCCGGTCGTAACGCCTGTCATGGCTAACGTCGTCAACAACACGTTCGGCACCCGGCCGTAAGAAACGAGTCTTCGTTTCTCCAAACCATACTTTCGATTGAAGAGGAGTACTCTGTGCACCAGATCAGGAAACACCTGCCTCACTTATTTTTGCTGGCCTTCGTCCTGCTTGTTGCTTTCCAGCCGGCATACGCCCAACAAGGTTGCGTGAACAGCCCAGAGAATCCAACGGCAGTTCTCTTCGTGATCGGCTCAATAGGTGTCGGTTTCTCGATGAAAAGGCAGCACCTGCTCTCGAAGATCAAGGCGTATACCAAGCGGCATTAGCCTCAGTTAATGTCCTGTGCAAGCTCGGCAACTGTCTAACGGCCACCGTCCGAGGCGGTATCCACATATAGTCTTTGCTGCCGTGCTTGGATTTGCTGCACTGACCACAGCAGGCGAACCTGCCGATTCCCTGTTCCTACTCATCGCGGTGCAGCCGTGATAAATGGATCACCGTATCTCCTGATGCTGATACAGAGACCACATGTGGGTGGTCCGCATCTGCTCCCCAGCCATCGAGGCGGGTGCGCCACATCGCGGCTTCATGAGATGTGGGTTCGCAGGATGCTCAGGCCACTATGCTGCGATCCCCTGAAACTCCTTACCCCACCGGTGCTCCAGAAAGTCTGGCAGGTACAGCCCATCATCGAGCTGCGGCCACCACACGCTCATCCCCTGAGGCCCAATCACGACGTCCATAGCTTGTTCCAGGGTGGCATTCCTGAGTTCTCTGAGCATCTCCCGAGGAATCAGCATTCGCTGGCCGTCACTAAGCCGCAGCATCAGAAAATCCAGCCCCGGCTCCGGTCGGTAGGCGGTCTCCACTACTGTCGGAAAGCTCTCGAATGCCTTCGCCTGTTGGAGTGCGGCATCGATTTCTGCGTCCGTAGTTCGATTCTTAGGATGTCATCCCATGCGTCTTCTCTCCAAGCGCCATCAACTCATCGTATCGCCGGGTCCCCATTCATGCGCAACGCCTCATCACGCATGGGGGAGAAATCCTGGAGGCTTACAAACCTGTCAAGCCCTGAAACCTGTAACTCGAACATTTCAAGTGATTTATAAGTGACAGGCAATTACGTCGCGCTCGCTATAATGGAACTAGAGTCAAAAGGCCCACGCATGTAGTTGGGTCTTCTGTGCCGCCCCTTTCAATTGGAAAAGCCGTAAGTTATTCAGAGCAGAGACTTTGCAACCAAAGTCTCTGCATGCAATACTTTGCGCCCGATCCGACCGCCCAAACTCAACAAAACAAAGCACCACCCTCACCCACCAAGGGGGAGGGTGCCAGGAGAGCCTTGCCATGCCGACAGAATGCTGCCGCCACATCCGTACCACAGGCCGCCGCTGCAACTCGCCCGCCCTGCGTGGACAGGTCTACTGCTACTACCACGCACGCTCCCGCACGCGCCACACCCTACGCGAGGCGCCGCAGCCCGAGCTCATCCTCCACCCGCTGCGTCCGCACTCTCTTGGACAAGCTGCCCTCGGCCAGCCTGACCCCACCCTCGCCGTTCCACAGCCCCAGCCCATCACCCTCGACTTCCCTCAGCTCGAAGACCGCGAATCCATCCAGGTCGCCGCCTCCATGATCGTCGCCGCGCTCGGCCGTAACCAGCTCGACAGCAAGCGCGCCGCCACCATGCTCTACGGTCTCCAGGTCGCCAGCGCCGTCACCCGTTTCGACGTTCACCCCGAGAACGAGTACATCGTCCAGATCGACACCGTCAACACTCCCGAAGGCGAAGACCTCAGCTCCGACGAAGACCCCGAAGACCTCGACTAACAGCCTCCCACACCCCTTTCGCCCCACCTTCGCTTATCCTAGTAAGCGCATGGACTTTCAGCTCGTCACCGACTACACCCCGCAGGGCGACCAGCCCACCGCCATCCGCGATCTCTGCGCGGGCGCCAACGCCGGCGAAAAGGACCAGGTGCTCCTCGGCGTCACCGGCTCCGGCAAGACCTTCACCATGGCCAAGGTCATCGCCGAGCTCAACCGCCCCGCGCTCATCCTCGCCCACAACAAAACCCTCGCCGCGCAGCTCTTCCACGAGTTCAAGCAGTTCTTCCCCAACAACGCCGTCGAGTACTTCGTCTCCTACTACGACTACTACCAGCCCGAAGCCTACATCCCATCCGGCGACCTCTACATCGAGAAGGAATCCACGATCAATGAGGAATTAGACAAGCTCCGCCTCTCCGCCACGCGTTCCCTCTTCGAGCGCCGCGACGCTATCATCGTCTCCTCCGTCTCCTGCATCTACGGCCTCGGCTCGCCCGAAGCCTATTACGGCATGCTCCTGCTGCTCGAAAAGGGCCAGCAGATCAAACGCCAGGACATCACCAAGCGCCTCGTCGAAATCCTCTACGAGCGCAACGATGTCGACTTCCGCCGCGGGACGTTTCGCGTAAGAGGAGACATCATTGAGGTCTACCCCACCTACGACGAGAACGCCTTCCGCATCGAGCTCTTCGGCGACGAGATCGACAGCCTCTCCCAGATCGACCCGCTCTTCGGCACCGTCAAGCAGAAGTTCTCGCGCCTGCCCATCTACCCCAAGTCGCACTACGTCGTCGCACCGGACCGCAAGGCAAACGCCGTCAACAGCATCCTCGCCGAGCTCTCCGAGTGGGAAGCCCAGTTAGAACACGAAGGCCGCTTAGTAGAATCCCAGCGCATCCACCAGCGAACTAGATTCGACTTAGAAATGATCAAGTCTGTAGGCTTCTGCCACGGCATTGAAAACTACTCGCGCCACTTCTCCGGCCGCCTCCCCGGCGAGCCCCCACCCACGCTCCTCGACTACTTCCCGCGCGACTTCCTCCTCTTCATCGACGAGTCGCACGTCACCGTCCCGCAGCTCCACGGCATGTGGCACGGCGACCGCTCGCGCAAGCAGAACCTCGTCGATTATGGGTTCAGGCTTCCGTCCGCCATGGACAACCGCCCCCTCCGCTTCGAGGAGTTCGAGTCCCGCACCGGCCAAATCAT
>CAXSHQ010000134.1:0-7035 GCA_964236875.1 uncultured Acidobacteriaceae bacterium
GGCACTGTCAGGTCTAGGGCTCGAGTACCGCGTCCTGCAGGCCTACAGCCGCGACGCGGGCCGGCGTGAAGCCAGCCTGCAGGCCGACGCTGGATTCGGCGAACAGGACCTCGGCTTTCGCAGTACGCTTCCGGTGCTGTTTCGGTGTGAGCCAGCGCAGCGGGTCGCGTTGCGCATCCGTGACGAACACGGCCGCCCCTGCACGGCCTCGCTGCTGATCACGGACGCGCTGGGCCGCGTGTATCCGGCACAGGGGAAACGTACTTTGCCGGACCTCGCATTTGAGCCGCACATCTATCGCGCTGATGGTGAATCGTTGCTGCTCCCAGCAGGGGAGTACAGCGTGGTTTCCGGGCGCGGGCCGGAGTATGTTCGGCAGCAGTCAACGCTTCGGGTGGCGGCTGCGGGCGGTACGTTGCCGGTTGGGCTGGAGCGGTGGGTGGAGCCCGCGCGCTTCGGCTACTACTCGGGCGACACCCACATCCACGCGGCGGGCTGCTCGCATTACGAGAGCCCGGCGGAAGGGGTAACGCCGGAGGTGATGGCGCGGCAGGTTGCCGGGGAAGCGCTGGACCTGGGCTCGGTGCTGAACTGGGGTCCAGGGTTCGAGTACCAGAAGCATTTCTTTTCCGGACATGCGCAGCTTGCCAACACGCCCACAGCGGCTCACGCGGATCACCTGCCTCATGCAGGCTCTGCGGAAGTGCAGGGAGGGAGCGCACCAGAAACAGGGGGCTCGCCCCTGCTTCGCTATGACGTGGAGGTTTCCGGCTTTCCATCGAGCCACTGCGGACACCTTGTCCTGCTGCGGCTCAAAAGCGATCGCTACCCCGGGGCGGCGACGATCGATCAATGGCCGAGCTGGAACTTGCCCATCCTGAAGTGGGCCAAGGCTCAAGGAGCCGTTACGGGCTACGCCCATGCGGCGCACGGGCTTGTGGTGGACACCACGGAGCTGCCCAACTACGTGATGCCGCCCTTCAACAGCATGGGAGCCAATGAGTTCCTCGTCGATATCACGCACCCGGGGGTGATCGACTTCCTCTCCGGCTGCGACCTGTGGCCCTTTGCGGAGCTCAACGTCTGGTATCACACGCTGAACTGCGGCTTTCGCAGCGCGTTCGCGGGAGAGACGGACTTTCCCTGCATCACCGATGAATGCGTGGGCGGGGGGCGGACGTATGCGCGCCTTGCAGGCGGCGCACCGCAGGGCGATGAGGGGTACAGCGCGTGGCTCGGGGCATTGACCCGGGGCGATGCCTATTTCGGTGACGGCCGCAGCCACATCTTCGGGCTCACAGTGGAACCGGAGAGCGCGGTGTCGCGGACGCACGTGGGCAGCGGAGGCACTCTGCCGTTGACCGTGGCCGCGCCTTTGCAAGTGCGGGCGCAGGTGTGTGCGCGGCTGGAACCGCAGGAAGGCGCGCAGACGCGGGCGATCGCATCGGCTTCGCCCTATAGCAAGCCGTACTGGCATCTTGAACGGGCACGCATCGCCGGCACGCGGCGAGTGCCGGTGGAGCTCGTGGTGAACGGCAAGTCCGTGGATCGAGTAGAGATCGTGGCCGACGGCAGCGTGCAGCCCGTAAGCTTCCGCTTTATGCCGGACCGCAGCAGTTGGCTTGCGTTGCGCATTCTGCCCTCAGTGCATACGAACCCGGTGTATGTGGAGATCGCGGGCAAGCCGTTGCGCTCCTCGCGGCGTAGCGCGGAATGGTGCCGTAAAGCGGTTGACGTGTGCTGGGAGCAGAAGCGACCCCGCATTCGTGGGGCGGAGCTCCCCGAGGCTATGGCCGCGTACGATCACGCGCGTGCCGCGTACGATTCCGTTGTGCGCGAGGCCGTCAGAGATTGAGCCGAACGAAAACCACTCGACGTGAGTTTGTGCAGCGCAGCGCCGCGACCGGAGCAGGCCTGGCGCTCGCGCGCACGCCGCTGGCGCTTGCGGAGCACAACGATTTCGTTGCCACAACGCCACCCATGCATCCTGCAACCACGGAGGCTGCCTGGACACGTGGTGTGGGCGAGTACCCTGGTGATCCGGCGGAGTACTTCGGCCCCACCCTCCAGCCCGCTGGCAGGGAGCTTCGCAACCTGGCGCTTTACCGGCCCGCGTATGCTTCCAGCGCGTATGACTACAACCTGACAGCGCAGTTGGTCACCGACGGCTTGATTGACGCCGAGCCGCCGCGCTGGTTTGCGGCGTCGGTGGATGGCCGCGAGCTGCTCAAGCACGAGCGCGAACTGCTGGTAGACCACTTTCCGCCGCATACGCTGGATCTTGGCAGCCATCCGGTGGTGGAAGTGCACCTTGGCGGAGGCGAAGCCGCGCCCACGGTGGACCGGCTTGTGGTGTTCGTCGCGGTGGCGCGCACTGTGCCGCTCAACAAACTTGCGGCGCGTGTTGCTACGTCCTCTGATGGGCGCACATGGCAGGAGCAAGGCACGGTGCTGGCACCGGAACCGCTGCCGGAGCGCGGCTTTCCACCGGAGTTTGCACGCGACCATCATTTACTTGCCCTCTCTTTTCCCTTCGCGCAGGCGGTGCAGGCGAGCTTCTATCGCATCGAGCTGACGGATGCGCCGGGCGTGCACCTGCCGGGGGACATGCAGTGGAAGCTGGGCCAGGTGGAGTTCTATGCGAGCAACCGGCGTGTGCAGGTAGGTGGACCGTACAGCTTCACCAGCGCGTGGAAGAGCGCCAGCCTGGGAGAAGAATGGGTCTACGTCGATCTGGGCGCGGTTGCCGAAGTCACACGCGTGACGCTGCATTGGATTGCTCCCGCGGTCGAGGGCGCTTTGGAGGTTTCGAACGATGGGCATACATGGCGGGGCATCCACGCGCTGGGCGGCGGCGGCACGCGCGAAGATGTGAAGCTGCTGCCGACAACTCGCGCCCGCTATGTACGGGCGCGGCTGCTCCGTCCGGCCACCAGTGCAGGTTATGTGCTCAGCGAAATGGAGGTGTGGGGATCTGGCGGCGTGGTTCCCCATCCACATCAGACATCCCTTGCAGAGAGCGAAGGGCACGTGGCGCTGAGCGGCGGGCGATGGCGTCTGGCGCGAGCCGAGAACCTCTCCAGCAATGGCCCTGAGCTTTCCCGCGCAGGGTATGACGACCATGCGTGGCTACCCGCGACGGTGCCGGGCACAGTGCTCACTTCGTACCTGAACGCGGGTGCGGTGCCCGACCCGAACTTCGGGGCTAACCAACTGCACATCTCCGATTCGTATTTCTACGCGGACTTCTGGTTTCGCACGGAGTTTCCCGCACTCGCGGCGTCTGCGGGCGAACTCTTAAGGCTCAATTTCACTGGGGTCAACTGGAAGGCTGAGGTGTTTCTGAACGGCGAGGCGCTCGGGCGTCTGGAGGGCGGCTTCACGCGGGCGCACTTCGAGATCACCGGCAAGCTCCGCCGGGACGCCGGCAACGCGCTGGCGGTGCGTGTCCTTCGCAACGCAACACCGGGCAGCGCCAAGCAGAAGACTCTAGACTCCTCCGGCAAAAACGGCGGGGCGCTGGGGGCAGACAATCCAACGTTTCACGCGTCAGTCGGTTGGGACTGGATCCCGACGATCCGGGGCCGCAACACGGGCCTGTGGGGTGAGGTTGCGCTCCGTCGCACGACTACAGTGGCGTTGGCCGATCCGCTGGTGCAAACGCATCTGGTCGCATCGGAAGGCACACGCGCGGAGGTTAGCGTGAGCGCCGTGCTGACGAACCATGCACACGAGGCCGCTACGGGTACGCTGCGCGGCAGGCTGGGTTCTGTCGCGATCGAGCAGCCCGTTACGCTACAGGCCGGCGAAAGCAAAGCTGTACGCTTCACGCCCCGTTCGCATCCACAGCTCACCCTCGCGAACCCACAACTGTGGTGGCCCAACGGCTACGGGGAACCCTATCTGCATGAGGCCGAGCTGCGCTTTCATCCTGACAAGGGAGAGCCTTCACGCCCGCTACGCTTCCAAGCAGGCTTGCGCGAGATGACGTGGAGCGAGGAAACCGGCGCGCTGCGATTGTTCATCAATGGCCGGCGGTTCGTCATTAAGGGCGGCAACTGGGGCTTTGCGGAGTCGATGCTGCGCTATCGCGCCCGCGAGTACGATGCGGCGGTGCGCTATCACCGCGAAATGAACTTCAATACGGTCCGCAACTGGGTAGGGCAGGTGCCGGACGATGCCTTTTATGAGGCTTGCGACCGCTACGGAATTATTGTGTGGCAGGACTTCTGGCTGGCGAATCCGTGGGACGGGCCTGACCCCGCGGACGAGCGGCTGTTCATGAACAACGCCGAGGACATGGTCCGGCGTATCCGCCGCCATCCCTGCATTGGGCTGTACTGCGGGCGTAACGAGGGCTTTCCGCCGGCGTCGCTCGATCATGCGTTACGGGAGCTGCTGCGTGACGCGCACCCCGGCATGCCGTACATTTCCAGTTCCGCTGATGGCGCGGTCAGCGGACACGGGCCGTACCACGCGCTCCCCCCGGAGCGCTACTTCCGCATCGCCGACACGAAGCTGCACAGCGAGATCGGCGCTCCCGCGATTCCGGTGCTGGAAAGCGTGCGCGCCATGATGCCGGCGAGCGCGGTATGGCCGCAGTCGCTGGAGTGGGGACTGCACGACTTCTGTCTGCATGGCGCGCAAGGTGGGGCGAGCTTCCACTCGCGCGTGAACGAAGGCTACGGCGGTGCGGACGAGGCCGCCGCTTGGATCATGCTGGCGCACTTCATCACCTACGACGCATACCGCGCCATGTTTGAAGCCCAGGGCAAGGACCGCATGGGCGTGTTGCTGTGGATGAGCCATCCGTGCTGGCCTTCCTTCGTCTGGCAGACCTATGACTTCTACTTTGCGCCGACGGCCGCGTACTTCGCCTGCAAGAAGGCGGCCGAACCGCTCCATATTCAGTGGAACTCGCTGGAGGAGACCGTGCAGGTGGTGAACTGCAGTGCAGGTGATCAGCGCGGGCTGACCGCGACACTGGAGGTGTTGGCGTTGGACGGCAGCACGGTGGCCCGGCAGACCGTGGTCATCGACGCGCCCGAGGACAGCCACACCATCGCGTTTGCGACTCGGTACCCGCCGAACGTGCCGGACGTGCAAATCCTGCGGCTCACGCTTGCACGCGGCGAAGCCGAACTGTCACACAATGTGTACCTGCGCGGGCGCGAGCGCGGCAATCACCTGGCGATCCGGCAGCTCAAGCCGGCCCGTGTGCTTTCCACGGTGACGGCGAAGCGTGACGGCGATGTATGGGGGCTTGTGGTGGTGCTGCGCAACGCTTCTGCTTATCCCGCCCTGATGGTGCAGATGAGCGTGGTGCGCGAGCGCAGCGGCGACCGAATTTTGCCGGTGATCTTCGATGACAACTTTGTGATCGCGCTGATGCCAGGAGAAAGCCGTGCGTACACGGCCGAGGTGCGCCACGCCGACACGCGCGGCGAGCGCCCGACCCTTGCACTGGACGGTTTCAACCTTCAACACGAGGGCACCGGGGGCGATCACATCGCGTCCCGGACGACACCGCGTCACGCGCAATGATATAGTTTCGCCACCGGTTCTGGAATCGATTCCAACCGTCGAGGCAGCGCATGCAGTTGTAACGATCAGGAACCATGTCGACCTACACCCTTAGCGAAGCAAAGCAGGAACGCCTTAAAAAACTTTCCGCGAGCAGCGGCGTGATCGGCGCGCTGGCTATCGACCAGCGCAAGAGCTTGCGCCGGCTGATCGCCGAGGCTGCCGGCACCCCGGTGGAGGCTGTTAGCGATGCGCAGCTTGTCTCGTTCAAAGAAGCGATCAGCGAAGTGCTGAGTCCGCACGCGAGCGCGATCCTCTTCGACACGGACTATGGCCTGCCAGGCGCCGGAAAGCGCGCTGCCGACTGCGGTCTGCTGCTGGCATATGAGCTCGATGGCTACGAGAACCCGCGGCCGCACCGGATGCTGGCGTTGATGCCGCAGCTTTCGGTGCACCGGCTGCGGGAGATGAACGCCGACGGTATCAAGATCCTGCTGCACTTCTCACCAGACGATCCACCGAAAGCCAACGATGAGAAGTTCGCGACGATCGAGCGCATTGGTGCGGAATGCGAAGCCGCCGGTCTGCCGTTCTTCCTGGAGCCGCTGCTGTATGAACCGGCGCAGCCGCTGCTGCAGGTCGGTCTTTCCGCCGAGCGGAAGCGCGCCGATGCGTTCGCTTTCGCGCAGCGCAAGCCGCAGCACGTGGTGGACATGATGCGGGAGTTTTCCCGTGACCGCTATTGCGTGGACATCCTCAAGGTGGAGTTCCCGGTGGTTGCCGCCTTCACCGAAGGCAGCGCGACATTCTGCGGGCAGAAGGCCTACTCCCTGGACGAAGCCCTGGAGTGGTATCGCGCCGCGGACGCTGCCGCCGGCCGGCCATACATCTACCTGAGCGCGGGCGTCAGCACGGCGGAGTTCCAGGCGTCCTTGCGCATGGCGGCCGAGGCAGGCACGCGCTTTTCCGGCGTGCTGTGCGGACGCGCCACCTGGCAGGACGGCGTGCCCACTTTTGCCGCGGAAGGCAAAGAAGCTTTCCAGCGGTGGCTGCAGGGTCAGGCCGTTGCCAATATGGAGGCGCTGAACGCGCTGATTGCCGCTGCCACGCCGTGGTTCCACTTTGGCCAAGGGCAGACACAAGGGCAAGCAAAGTGATGAAGGTCCGGGCCCGAACCGGTGCGACCGTCCTCATCGCGCTGCTTACGGTTTCCATCTTCATCAACTACATTGACCGCTCCAACCTGGCCGTCGCCGCTCCGGTGCTGCAGCGGGAACTGGGCTACACAACGCGGCAGATCGGGATGCTTTCGTCGGCATTTTTCTGGACATATGCGGGGTTTCAGCTGGTGGGACTCTCCGGCTGGCTTTCGGACAGCTTCGCTGTAGGCAAGGTGTTTGCAGCGAGCTTTCTTCTGTGGTCGTTGGCGACAGCGGGCACGGGTCTGCTGACATCGTTTGCGGGCATCTTCGCGATGCGTCTGCTGCTGGGTGCGGGTGAGTCACTGGCTTA
>CAXSHQ010000134.1:7045-11370 GCA_964236875.1 uncultured Acidobacteriaceae bacterium
GTGCTGCTCGCGCATGATGGCGATGGAGGTGCCGCAACACCAGCGAGGCCGCGCCAACGCGCTGCTGGATTCCGGTTCCAAGCTCGGCCCGGCGCTAGGCACGTTTCTCGGCGGTCTATTGCTGGCGCGTTACAGTTGGCGATCGTTCTTTGTCGTACTTGGATTGACCGGCCTCCTTTGGCTGCTGCCGTGGCTCCGTTCCATGCCGCGCTCCACTGCTGTCGCCGCGCCACGTGCGCAGCCGGGCGATCCATCCGCGCTGCAACTGCTGGAAGTGCGCTCCGCCTGGGGAACGTTTGCCGGGCACTTCTGCGGCAATTACTTCTGGTTCTTCCTGTTGACTTGGCTGCCGTCGTACCTGGTCAGGGAACGTGGCATGTCCATGCAGGGCATGGCGCGCGCCGGGTCTGCGGCATACTTCGTCATGGCCGCGGGCACGCTGTGCGCGGGCTGGGTGTCGGATGCGCTGCTGCGGCGCGGCGTGTCGCCGACGCGTGTGCGCAAGTCAGTCGTCGTCGCCGGGCTGCTGGGCTCTACCGTGATCCTGCCGGTGGCCTTTGTACACAGCACGCGTGTTTCGCTGGTGCTGCTGTATGCCTCGTGCATCGCTTTCGGCACCTACACGTCGAACCACTGGGCTATCACGCAGACGCTCGCGGGCCCAGTCATGGCGGGCCGCTGGACCAGCATGCAGAACGGCATCGGCAACTTCTCCGGCATTGCAGCGTCGTGGCTGACTGGCAACGTCGTGGAGCGCACTGCATCGTTCCGCATGGCATTTCTTGTTGCCGCGCTGATCGCGCTCGTGGGTGCGGCCATGTGGGGTCTGGTGGTGCAGCGGGTGGAAACAGTGACGTGGCGAAGGGAGGGTGGTCCTCATGAACCAATCGCAGCCTGATCTGCAGGCAGTGGTCGATACCGCGCGCTCGCTGTTCGCGCGTGGCTACAGCTTTGGGACAGCCGGCAACATCAGCCTGCGGCACGGAGACACGGTGTACTCCACGCCGACAGGCTCCTCATTCGGCACGCTCAGCGTGGGGGCGCTGGCTGCGTGCGACCTCCAGGGAAACCTGATCGGCGCTAACAAGCCGACCAAGGAGCTGCTGTTTCATCTCGCGGCCTATCGCGCGCGCCCGGCGAGCGGAGCGGTGGTTCATCTGCACTCCACGTACGCCACCGCTGTCGCGTCCCTGCGCGAGCTGGACGAGAACGACGCGCTGCCCGCGATCACGGCTTACTACGCGATGCGCGTGCCGCACTTGCCTACGGTGCCTTACCTGCCGCCGGGCGATCTTGGGCTGGGTGAGGCGGTCGAGCGTCTGGCGCGCACGACGCCGGCGATGCTGATGCGGAACCACGGGTCGATTGCGATTGGCGCCACATTGCAGGAGGCCGCAGCGCTGGCGGAGGAGATCGAGGAGACGGCGAGGCTGTTCTTTCTGCTGGGTGATCGCGCTCTGCCGCTCACTGCGGAGAACATCGCTGAGCTTCGACGGAGGTTCGGCTGATTTCCGGACGCAAGCGATCCCGCCGTCGCAAAACCATTTGATGGATCGCAAAGGAGACTCATGCCTAAAACCGTGTACGCCTTGCATACCGGCCCGGTGCTGGTGGAGGTGCTGAAGCAGCTCTTCCCTGAACTGCTGCCCGAAGTGCGCCTGGTCAACATCGTGGACGACGGCCTGCTGACTGACGTGCGTGCAGCCGGAGGCCTGACGCCCATGCTCACACGCCGTCTCGTTGGCTATGGGCTCACGGCGCAGGATGCCGGTGCGGACGCCATTCTGAACTGTTGCTCGTCGGTGGGCGAAGCGGCCGACCTTCTGGCACGCGTGGTGCGCATTCCGGTCGTCAAGATCGATGACCGCATGGCGCAGACGGCTGTCGAGACCGGCAGCCGCATCGGCGTGGTCGCCACGGTCGCTACCACGCTCGATCCCACGGAGCGCCTGATCTTGCGTAAGGCGGCGGCAGCCGGCAAAGCAGTCACCACAACGCGCTATCTGGCTGCGAGCGCCTTCGACGCGCTGCTGGCGGGCGAGGCCGCGCAGCATGATGAACTAGTCAAGATTGAAGTGAAGCGCGCCATGAGCGAGAACGATGTGGTGGTGCTGGCGCAGGGCAGCATGGCGCGGCTGGTCCCGCAGATACAAGGCACGGATCGTGTGCCTGTGCTCTCCAGCCCGCGGCTGGGTGTGCAGGCATTGCGGGAAGCGCTCGGAGCTGCATGAACGGGGCACGTGCAGGCGGTCCCGGCGTGCTCTGCGCGGGCAGCATTGTGCAGGACACGATCGTGCGCTCTGTGGATGCGCTGCGCTGGGGCACGACTACTTTTGTCGACGCGATGGACCGCCACCTCGGTGGTAACGGCGCTAATACCGCGCGAGCCTTGGCGCTGCTCCATGCGCAGGTGCGCCTCCTCGGAACGGTGGGTAACGACGACGCGGCAGATTTCGCGCTGCGCGAACTCGCTGCGACGGGCGTCGATAGCTCAGCGCTGGTTCACGCGGATGCCCCCAATGCCGCCACCGTGGTGCTGGTGAACGCGGAAGGCGAGCGGCAGTTTCTGCACCGGCTGGGCGCCAGTGTTGAGGCTTTTCGCGAGCCGCTTTCCTTCACGCCGTCGTTGGTCGAGGGCATGCAGCATTTCCATTTAGCCAGCCTGTTCGTGCTACCGCACCTTCGCCGGCATGCGCCGGAGATGCTGCGCCGCGCGCGGGCCGCCGGGCTTTCCACCTCACTCGATACGAACTGGGACCCGCAGGGTCAGTGGCTCCGTGTGCTCGGCCCCTGCCTGCCGCATGTGGACCTGCTGTTCCTCAACGAGGATGAATCACGCGTGCTGACCGGCACGGATGACACCGCATCCGCGGCACGGCTGCTGCAGGAGCAGGGAGCACGAACGGTGATCCAAAAGCGCGGCAGGCAGGGCTGCATGGTGTTTCCGTTGGGTGAGCCCGCAGTCCACTGCCCACCTTTTCACGTGCAGACGGTGGACAGCACCGGGGCGGGCGACTGTTTCGCCGCAGGCTTTTTGATAGCGCATCTGCGCGGTGAAAGCTGGCTGGGAGCCGCGGAGGATGGCAACGCGGCGGGCGCACTCAGTGTCCGCGCCATCGGGGCAGTGACGGGGCTGGCGCAGGTCGCTGATCTGCAAGCGTGGAAGCGTGAAGCGAACCGATGAACCAGCCGCAACAGCGCAGGTTGCTGAACGCA
Organism: uncultured Acidobacteriaceae bacterium; assembly: GCA_964236875.1. GTDB lineage: Bacteria > Acidobacteriota > Terriglobia > Terriglobales > Acidobacteriaceae > Granulicella. Next base: position 10,262 of record CAXSHQ010000134.1, read on the forward strand.
ACAGCGCTGGCAGCTGAAAGGAAGAGGGATATCTCTAACGCAGCACGATGCAGTCGTCTGCTTCGATCGTCATGACAGCTTTCCAGGGATGGACTCAGCCGGTGCCCATTCGCTCGAACCAGACCGCCACCCCGCCGGCGCTACGCATGGAGATCGCGAGCGTGTCATTCGCGCGGACAGTGCGCGTGCTCTGCTGCAGTGCTTCATAGCTGGCGCTTGTGTCCTGCGGGTCGGCAAAGATGTGGGCGCGATAGGTGCCCCTGCCGAGGAACCGCAGCGGCAGCGTTGTGGCATACGGAGCATCGCCGCTCATCCCGCCCAGGAACCAGTCGCTCCCGTTGCGGCGCACCATCACGATGTGCTCGCCCACGGCGCCATCCAGCACGCGCGTCTGGTCCCAGACCGTCGGCACCACGCGCAGGAACTCCAGTCCGGGCTGGCCGGCGTAGTGCACGGGGTCATCGGCCACGCAGGTGAGCGGGCTCCAATAGACAACAAACAGCGCAAGCTCCTGCGCGCGGCTGCCCATCACCTGTGTGGGCGTGGTGGCTTTGAACTCCGCGGGGCTGCGGTTCAGGAAGCCGCCGGGCGTGTAGTCCATGGGGCCGGCCAGCATGCGGGTAAACGGCAGCGTCAGCTTGTGCGTGGGCGTCACCCGCGTGCTGAACTTGCTGTATTCGTTGCCGAGTACGGCTTCACGCGTGAGCAGGTTGGGCCAGGTCACTTCCATGCCGGTGGGCTTGTAGGCGCCGTGGAAGTCCACCATCAAGTGGTGCAAAGCGGCGAGCTCCACCACCTGCCGGTACCAGCGCACGCGGTCCTGATCGTCCGAGTTCATGAAGTCGATCTTGACGCCCGCGATTCCCCAGCGCTGGTACAGGCTGAAGACGCTGTCCAGCTTGCCTTGCCGTAGATAGCGGTCCACATCACCGGAGTGCAGCCACAGCCACTCGCGCACCCCGTGCTCGCGGGCGAACTGCAGCAGGGCGTCCATTTCGAGGGCAGGAAGTGGTGCGGTGAGATCGGCGGTTGGCTTGTTGTACGGCCCATACCATTGCCAATCGATCAACTGGTACGGAAAACCCATCTCGGACGCGAACGAGATAAAC
>CAXSHQ010000135.1:0-10537 GCA_964236875.1 uncultured Acidobacteriaceae bacterium
AGCGGCGACCGCGACCAGTCGAGCGCCCGGATGCGCGCGCCCGTCTCGCCGCCGTTCAGGCTCGCTTCGCCAGCCTCTTCATGCCATTGGAGGTTCACATCGTTGACGCGAACCACCTTGCGCCCATCGACGTCGATGATCTGCTGGTCCAGCAAATCCCGCTCCAGCAGCAGGTAATCCTCCAGCCTCTCCACCGGGCCCGGCTCCGCCCCTGTCCGCAGCACCGCATCTTTGCCCAGCCCCACCTGCAACTCACTTACCGGCAGCAGCGACGTCTGCTCCTTGCCTTCCACACGGTTCCGCAGCACCAGCGCCGCCACCCGAGTGCCGTCCTCCGCCACATTCACGGCGAGTTCCTGCACACGCCCCCGCGACTTGCCCGCAAGGTCCACCACGGACATCCCCACCAGCACCGCCACGCTGGTTGGCACACCCGTCACTGGAGTCGCTTCCGCCATTCCCCTCTACCCTACCCCAAGCGCCTGCTTAAAGAACAAAGCCCGGCCGAAGCCGGACTTTATGCGTTCCTACACCCCTGGCGCAACTTGGCGTTCCTTCGCGTACTTGGCGTCAAGGCTTTCTGCCTGAAGCACCACAAACGTCCACCGCGGTTACTTGCTGAAGTCCACCGTAGGCGCGTTCGCGCTCGCCGGATTTCCCTTGAAGTACTCATCCCGGTAGTGGAAGCCCGCCATATTCGCCCAGATGTTGTTGGGGAACTGCCGCACATACACGTTGTAATTCTCCAGCGTCTGGTTATACCGCCGCCGCTCCTGCGCGATGCGGTTCTCCGTCCCTGCGAGTTCGTTCTCCAGGTGCGTGAACTGGTCATTGCCTTTCAGGTTTGGATAGTTCTCCTGCATCCGGTATAGCGGACCCAGCACCGCCGTAAGGTGCTCGTTAGCCTGGATGTTGGCCGCATTCGGCTTATCCGAAGGGGTCGCCAGCACCGCCGCACGCGCGTTCGCGATGTTGGTCAGCACCGTTTCTTCTTCCTTCACATAGCCCTTCACGCTCGCCACCAGGTTTGGGATCAGGTCCAGCCGCCGCTGCTGCTGGATCTGCACCTGCGAGTACGCCTGGTTCACGTCCTCATTCTTCTGCACCATCTGGTTCCTCGAAGATTGGTAGCTGAAGAACACCAGAACCAGCACCACAACCACGACACCCAACGCAATCAAACCACCGAATCCACGTTTCATAAAATCGTCCTTTCCAACTCAGTTCCACGTACTACTCAAACTTCCTCACCCACTGCCGAGCCCATCGATAACGCTTGTCATCTCGACCGGAGCGAAGCGAAGTGGAGGGACCCCTGTATTTCGGACCAACGAAGATGCTCAAATCTCCGCGACTCGTCACCGTCAGCCTACCAGTCCCCACTCGCCCCGCCACCGCCTGAATCTCCTCCGCCGAACCCCCCGAACCCGCCTCCGTCATCCCCGCCGCTATTGCCTCCGCCGCTCCATCCACCACCGCTGCCGCTACCACCATTACTCCAGCCGTCGCGGCGGCCGCCCATCATGCTCCCAATCCACAACCACGGCCATATGCCTCCGCCGCCACCGCCACGGTAGCCGCCGCCCGATCCGCCGCGTCGCCGGAATATCAGGAACAGCACCAGCACAATAACCAGGATGCGCAGTATTGTCCCTGGCCGAACCCCGCTTTGCTGCGCGCGCTCGCGATGGTACGTGTGCTGCGGCTGCGTCAGCGTCACATTCGCATCGGCGGCTATGTCGTTCGCCACCTGCTGCACATCGCCGTAGATTGCCTGACTGTACTGCCCCTGCTTCATCAGCGGCCGCTGCGCCAGCAGGATGTCCCCCACCTTGGCATCGTTCAGCAGCCCCTCGAGACCGTACCCCACCTCGATCCGGTCCTTGTGCTCGTCCATCGCGAACAGCATCAGCACGCCGCGGTCGCTGCCCTTCTTCCCCACACCCCACCTGTGTTCCAGGTCCGCCGTAAAGTCCTCAATCGACGTGTCACCCAGGTTGTGCACCGTCACCACGGCGATCTGCGAGTGAGCCTGATGGTCCACCTCGCCGCACAGCCTCTCTATCTGCTGCTTGGTGCTCGCATCCAGCACGCCCGCGAAGTCGCTCACATAGCTGGTGGCCTTGGGCAGGTCCTTCGCGTTCTCCGCCGCCGCCACGCTGCCCACCAGCAGCATCGCAGCCCACGTCACCCGGCCGATCGTTCGCATAAAACCCACAAACCTACCCTACACGTCCCGTCAAGGGTACGCTCCGCGACCCCGCAAAGTTCCTGCTCACCCAACACACCAGAAGCTTCCGCCAGAACTGGAAATTAGTAGCGACGAACTGATAGGTGTTTGGGACAAACACATCCACCAACGAACAGCGGCTCCACGAGGAGCCGCCTAAGCCCACGCGACTGTCTTTACACTCCCGCCGGCTTCATCCCCATCTCTGCCGAAAGCTCATCGATCATCTTCGTGTGCCCGGCAATCACCTGCTCGCCCTTCTGCACAGCGGCCTTCAGATCCATGTCTTTCGTCGAGTTCACTTCCGATTGAAAGCTCTTCAAGTCTTCGTGATGGTCCTTGTCCATTGCTTTCACGTATTCCGTGTCGAACTCCTTGCCCTGCAACGCCTTCAGCTTGTTGTAGAGCTTCTGGTGCTCACTGTCCAGCGAGGTCGAAGGCTGCAAACCGGTCTTCTTCAGAAAGGGCGCCATGTTCTTTGCCAGCGTCTCGTGATCCTTGATCATCCTCTGTGCGAACATCCGGACATCCTGGCTCTGGCCCTTCTTCAGCGCCAGCTTCGCCAGTTCCACTTCCGCCACATTGCCCTGTGAATCCTTCTGGAGGAACTCCTTGTCGCTATGCGACTGCGCTTGCAGAGCAGCTCCCGCCAGCATCACCATCGCTCCCAGCACTACCGCCCGTACCATCCTGTTAGCCATCGTCTCTCCTCCATGATTTGCGGCCGTTCTGCAGAAACAGGAACGGCCTACACCCGCAGGCATAGGCCGGCCCCTTCTTACGTTCCTTACATCGAAGCGCCGACCTTGGGAGCCAGCTTGTCCGCCATTGCTTTGTGCTCTGCCACTACCTTCTCGCCGCCCTCGACCGTCTTCTTGAACTTGGCTTCCGTCGTCGATGACACTTCCATCTTGAACATGTCCAGCGCCTTGCCGTGGTCCATGTCCATGGCCATCATGTATTCCTTGTCGAAGTCCGCCCCGCTCAGGCCGTTCAGCTTGTCATACTCCGCCTGATGCTCCGCATCCAGCGAGCTCGCCGGCGTCAGCCCCCACGCCATCGCATAGGGCTTCATCTTGGCCGAAAGCATGTTGTGATCGGTGACCATCTTCTCCGCGAACTTCTTCACCATCGGGCTGCTCGCCTTCGACTCCGCCAGCTGGCTGAACTTGATTTCGTTGAAGTCCGACTGCGAAGCGTTGGTCAGAAACGTCTTGTCCTGGTCCGTCACCGCGGCCCGCATCGCGCCCGTCGAAAGCATCGCCGCGCAGCCCAACACAGCCGCACACATCGTTATCGATTTCCTGTTCATCGCTTGTTCCCCTGGATTTGCGGCCTTGCCGCGAACTCTCTTGCCCGGCGGTCGCACGGCTCGGGAAGGTACTACATGGCGTTTGAAGCCGTCCCACTCGCGCGCGTTGCACCGCATGTTGGTTTGGCCGGTATCCTGAGGTTGGAGTTTTCATGAACGGAACAAGTCCCACGCCGCCGGTAGCCCCACGCGAACCCCATACCACCCGCATTCATTCGACCGAGCTTCACGACGACTACGCCTGGCTCCGCGACAAGTCCTCCCCGCAGGTCCGCAGCTACCTGGAAGCCGAAAACGCCTGGACCGCCGACTTCATGCGCCCCACAGAGCCGCTCCAGCAGCAGCTCTATGACGAGATCCTTTCCCACATCAAGGAAGACGACGTCTCCGTCCCCTACGGCTACGGCGCCTGGGAGTACCTCACCCGCACCGAGATCGGCAAGCAATACCCACGAGAGTGCCGCTACCCCATCGGCCACCCCGAATCCGAGCAAACTATTCTCGACGTCAACGAGCTAGCCGAAGGCCAGCCCTTCATGGCCGTCGCCGCCCAAAGCATCTCCCCCGACGGCAACCTCCTCGCCTACACCACGGATAACACCGGCTTCCGCCAGTACACCCTGCACGTGAAGGACCTGACGACCGGCACGCTCCTGCCCGATACCGCCGAGCGCGTCACCTCCCTCACCTGGGCTGCCGACTCCGGCACCCTCTTCTTCACCACCGAAGACGAACAAACCAAGCGCAGCGACCGCCTCTTCCGCCTTACTCTGAAGGAGGGTTCCCAGGCGGATAAGAATTCCCTACCAACGAATTGTCATCCTGAGCAACGCGAAGGATCTGCTTCTGGTTCGGAGCACCGCAACAGCGTCAGGACAACTGACACAACCGAAGAGGTCTTTCACGAACCCGACGAGCGCTTCAACCTCGCCGTAGGCCGCACCCGCGACCGCCAGTTCCTGCTCCTCCAGGCCGGCAGCCACACCACCAGCGAGACCTGGTTCCTCAACGCCGCTACGCCCCAGGAAACCTTCCGCCTGTTCGCTCCGCGTGTCGACGACGAGGAGTACGACATTGACCACCGCAACAGCCTCTGGTATGTCCGCACCAACCACAAGGCCGAGCAGTTCCGCTTGATGCAAGCACCTGTCTCGCCTGACCTCACCGGCCGCGACTCATGGCAGGAAATCCTTCCGGAGAACCCCACCGCTCCCCTCCAGGACTTCGATCTCTTCACATCCTTCCTCATCGCCACCTACCGCGAAGCAGGCCTGCCCGTCCTCCGCGTCTTCAACTTCGACGAGAACAACACCCTCACGCAACCGCGCGACATCCGCTTCCCTGACCCCGCCTACGAGGCCTACGGCAGCACCAACCCGGACCCCGCTACCGCCAACTACCGGTACGCCTACCAATCCCTCGCGCGCCCCGCTTCCGTCTTCGACTACGACGTCGCCACCGGCGAATCGCGGCTCCTCAAGGAGCAGGAAGTCCCCGGCGGGTTCGACTCCTCTCGTTATCTGTCCGAACGCCTGACCTTCGCCGCGGAAGATGGCACGCAGATCCCCATCTCGCTCGTCTACCGCCGCGATCTCATTTGCAAAGACGCGCCCCTCTACGTCTACGGCTACGGCTCCTACGGCTACGCGCTCCCGCTCACCTTCCGCCCCTCACGCCTCTCGCTGCTCGACCGCGGCGTGGTCCTGGCCTACGCGCACATACGCGGCGGCGGCGAACTCGGCGACCCGTGGCACGACGCCGGCAAGATGATGCTCAAGCGCAACACCTTCACCGACTTCATCGCCGCCGTCGAGTTCCTCACCCACTCCGGCTACGGCTCCCCCGGCCGTGTCGCCATTGAAGGCGGCTCCGCCGGCGGCCTCCTCCTCGGCGCAGTCGTCAACCTCGCCGCTGAAGCCGACAAGCCCAACCTTTTCCGCGCCGTACTCTCCCACGTCCCCTTCGTCGACGTCATCAACACCATGCTCGACGCCACGCTCCCGCTCACCGTCGCCGAGTACGAAGAGTGGGGCAATCCTAACCAGCAGCCCGCCTTCGACTACATCCTGAGCTACTCGCCCTACGACAACCTGCGCGCCGGCCCGTACCCCGCCATGCTCGTAAAAACCAGCCTCAACGACTCGCAGGTCATGTACTGGGAGCCCGCGAAATACATAGCCAGGCTTCGCACCCTGAAGTCCAACCCCGAAACCCCACTCCTCCTCCACATCAACATGGAAGCCGGCCACGGCGGCGCCTCCGGCCGCTACGACGCCATCCGCGAACTAGCCTTCGACCAAGCCTTCCTCCTCCGCGAGCTCGGCGTCGAACGCACCGACGACTAGGGACGAGAGCGGTTCAACCAGAATCCAGTTCTCATTCTGGGAGTCGTCATCCTGAGCGCAGCGAAGGATCTCCGTATTCGGCTCGCGGCTGCATGACACCTTCAGGAGAACAGCCCTCGACATGCTTACGCCTCCACCTCCACCACATCCCCCTCACCCGGCGCCAGGAACAGGTTCGCCTCCAGCCCATGCTGCCGGTCATAAAGCTCGCGATACCGCCCCTGCAGCGCATACAGCTCGGCATGCGTCCCGCGCTCGGCAATCTCGCCCTTCTCGATCACCAGAATCTGGTCCGCCCGCCGGATCGTCGACAGCCGATGCGCAATCACGAACGTCGTCCGGCCCTTCATCAGGTAGCTCAGCCCTTCCTGGATCATCGCCTCCGACTCCGAGTCCAGCGAGCTCGTCGCCTCATCCAGAATCAGGATCCGAGGTTCCGCCAGGATCGCCCGCGCAATCGAGATCCGCTGCCGCTGCCCGCCGCTCAGCTTCACGCCACGCTCGCCCACAATCGTCTCGAACCCCTCCAGAAACCGCAGCGCAAACTCATCCACACGCGCGATGGCACACGCCCGTTCGAACTCCGCCTCTGTCGCCTCCGGCCGTGAAAACATCACGTTCTCCCGAATGCTTCCATCGAACAGGAACGTCTCCTGCAGCACCACTCCCAATTGCTGCCGGAAGCTGCCCAGCCGCACCGTCGCCAGGTCTTCCCCATCCAGCGTGATCCGCCCGCTGCCCGCTGTATGGAACCCGCACACCAGGCTGATGATCGTCGACTTGCCCGACCCCGACGAACCCACCAGCGCCGTCACCGTCCCCGGCCGCGATTGGAAGCTGATGCCATGCAGCACCGGCTTGCCCTCCTCATACGCGAAGCCCACATCCTGGAAGTCCACGTCGCCCACCAGCGGCCCAAGCTCGGTCACGCGCCGTGGCTCCGCATCTTCCTCGCCTTCGCCCATGATCTCGCGTGTACGGTCCAGCCCCGCCACCGCTTCGGTCAGCTGTGTTCCGATTCCCACCAGCTGCACCAGCGGCGCTGTCATGAACGCCAGGAACATCACATAGCTGAAGTAGCCGCCCACCGTCAGCTTGCCCACTGAGTTCAGGTGCGCGCCCATCCACATCACCACCGCGCCTACCACCCCCAGGATCACCGTCGAGCTCAGCGTCATCAGGCTCTGCGCCGTCAGCGAGCTGATCACGTTGTTCAGCAGCCGCTCCACGCCACCTGCGAACACCCGCGACTCGCTTGCTTCCGCGTGGTAGCCCTTCACCACCCGCACACCGCCGAGCGACTCCGTCAGCCGTCCCGTCACTTCCGCATTGATCTTCGACCGCTCCCGGAAGATCGGCCGAATCGTCTTGAACGCGCGCTTCAGCACCATCGTGAACGCGGCCATGATCACGAACGTCAGCAGCGTCATGCTCACGCTCATGTACAGCAGATAGATGAACGCAAAGATCGCCGTCAGCGTGCCGCCCACAAAATCGACAACGCCCGTCCCGATGATGTTGCGCACGCCCTCCACGTCAGTCATGATGCGAGCAACCAGCGTGCCCGAGCGGTTCTCGTCGTAGAACGCCACCGGCAGCCGGCCGATGTGCGCCTGCACCTTAACGCGCAGCTCGGCGATCAGCTTCTGCCCCGCCTTGGAAAGCAGCTGCGTCAGCGAGTAGCTCGTGATGCCCTGCACGATTGTCGCCAGTGCCACGCAAGCCACAATCTTCGGCAGCAGTCTCAAGTCATGCTGCACGAACACCCGGTCCGTCAGCGGCCGGAAAGCCGCCGGCAGCACCAGCGAACAAGCCCGGTTCACCACCATGAGCCCAAAGCTCGCTGCCAACAGACCGCGCCGTGGCATCACCAATGCCCGGATCTCCGGCCACACATCCTTGATCTTTGGCTTGGGCCGCTGCTTGCTCAAGTCTGCCGTCAATGCCCGTCCCGTGCCGCGCGAAGGCCGATCCGCGGCGCTCATCCGACCGCCGCCCATAGAGTGTCCAAAGCTTCCCATGAATCACTCCAGTGTATCGCCCGTCCTACAGATGCACGTCAGACGCCTGGATCGGTATCCACTCGGTCTCTACGAGGGTGCCATCCCGGGCGGAACTCAGAGCCTGCCTGAGCTTGCCGACGGAATCCCCGCATTTGCGCCGGCCAATGCCCACGGAAAGACACACCTCCCTTACGCCAGCCGCTCCCGCCGGGCCGCCACAAACGACCGCACGCACAACACAAAGAACACCATGCACACCACCGCCATCAGCACCTGCTCATACGTCGCCGCAGGCCGCAGCAAACCACTTCCATTGCCACGCGCTTGCATGAAGGCCTTGATCGCCATGAACCCCGGAAACGCCCAGCCCAGCAACGCGATCGTCACCGCAATATGCATCCACAGCATGCGCCGCTTCGCATCCGGGGTAGACGCCAGCGCTCCGCACACCACCAGCGCCAGCCCAAACCAGCACGGAATCAGCGACGTGTAATGAATGCTCCCCGTCGCCACAAATCCCACCACCCCAAGAATCGCCAGCAACGCCCCAAACCCAATCGTCATCCTCGCCAAGGCTCTATCCTCCAAACCAACAATTTAACTACCAACCACGGCAGGCGCACAGGGCATCGCTTCACCTCCGCGCAATCTGCGGCCCAAATCCGCGCAATCTGCGTTCTGCTTTGCCAGCCATGCCAACAAGCTAGTAGCTGAAGCTAACTCGCAGCCTTCTTCAACGCCTCCACTGCCTCTCCCACCGTCCACTCATTACTTCCCCAGAACGCCCTCACCTTCCCATCCGTTCCGATCACCAGCGTAGCCAGCGAGTGCTGCAGCCCACCACCCTGCGCCGTCACGCCCAGGTCGAAGAACTGCTCCATCGCAGGAAGCTCGGCTTCTGTCGGCGCCGCGAAATCCCAGTGCGCAAACGTCTCATCGACATACTTCCCGGTATACGCCGCGCCATAGCTCTTCAGCACCGCCGGTGTATCGAACTTCGGGTCGAAGCTCACCGTCAGCAGGTGCGTCTTCGCATGGAGCTTCGGGTCCGCCTCCAGCGCCTTGTCCACCTCCGCAAAGTTCCGGCTCATGCGCGGACAATACTCCGCCAGCGGGCAGCGCGTATACACAAAAGTCATCAGTACCGCCTTGCCCCGAAACTGCTTCAGCCCAATCGTCTTTCCCGACTGGTTCCGCAGCACGAACTCCGGCACCGTGTCCCCCGCCGCGGGCACATGGTACTGCACCGCCGGCTTGTAGTCCGGCCGAGCCTGCGCGATCACCACCACGTCTTTCAAGCGCAAATATGCCGGCGTCCCGGCGACTTCCTCCGCCAGCAGCGTCGCCGCCATCCGGTCGCCCGGATGCAGCTCGCCCAGCACAGCCGCGTCCTCTACCGGATACGCCATCGTCATCGCTTCCATAAACCCGGGAATGGTCTCATGCTTCAGCAGCACCTTACCCGCTTTCCCGCCCACGCCGGGCTCCAACTGCACCACCACACCTCGTATCGGGTACGGCTTGCTCATCCCCGCGCCCGCAGGCAGCGTCCGCTTCTCCCGGCAACCCACCAGCAAGCCGCAAACAATCACAGCAGCCAGCGTCCACCGCCCAACCCCACCCAATCGTTTCGTCAAGGAGAAATCCACACGTCCATCATAGAAGCGCCACTACGCAGTTCTGGACGGCCCGCCATACAGCCTCGCCAAAAAATCTTTCTAATGTGGTGACGCAAGAGCTTCTAAGAAGAACCGATGGTGTCACCCTGAGCGAAGCTCAGGATCCCCGCATTTCGTCTATGTCACCTGCAATTCTTCGGGTTGGCACCGTGTTCGTATAGGAATGAACTTCGGACTCGGGACACTAACAGCCTCGGCAAACATGCTTCCGGGCGCCCCCTCCGTGACAACTTCACCGTCACGGGTGGATTCGCGCTCCTGCCCCACGGAAAGCCAGCCAGAACCCGCTCCCCGGAACCCAGCACACGACACCCAGTCACCTCCGAGCTGTTAGTTTGCTTCGCTCCTCACTCCTCGCGTCCTCAACACCCAGCGCATCCCGATGTGCAAAGTGGAATTCATCCTCCGCGCCATCACCCTGTAGTACCATCACGCTCAGCAGCGATTCACCTCCACACGCATCCCCACGAGAGCCGACCACGGTGCGGCGGCTACCCAAAGGGCTTTCGCGTCGGCGGCGCACACGACGCTGCGCTTCCATCACACTCCGCACCGCTTCGCCCATCCTGCGAAGTTCAGCCGTGCCTCGAGCGTGATGCCTGCAGTCGATGTAGCCCCCACCCAGCCCAACGACACCGCAGGCCCATCCACCGTCTGGCTCGCCGCTGGGTTCCTCCTCGCCGGGCTCGGCACCGTCCTACTCGGGCCCATCCTCCCCACCGTCAGCGCCCGCTGGCATCTCACCGACGCCGCAGCCGGCGGCCTCCTCTTCGCCAAGTTCATCGGCTCCTTCGCTGGCGGAGCCACCGTCCCTAGCCGCCTCCGCGTCGGCGTCCTCACCGCCACTTTGCTCGCCGCCCTCGGCCTCGTCGGCTTCGCCTTTGCCTCCGGCCTGCCCAACGGCTTCTGGCCCGCCGCCTGCGCCCTTGCCGACGCCGGCTTTGGCCTTGGCCGTCTCATCGCCTCCT
>CAXSHQ010000135.1:10547-11354 GCA_964236875.1 uncultured Acidobacteriaceae bacterium
CGCCGGCCGCCGCTACACCGCTCACACCGGCTCCGCGCTTTCCACTTTCAACTTTTTCTGGAGCCTCGGCGCCGTCAGCACCGGTCTCCTTACCGCCTGGCTCCTTCCTCGCCTACGCTTGGGTAGCCTTCTCTTCAGCACCGCCACCGCATTCCTCCTCGTCGGACTCGCCGGAGGGACGGCCTGGCTCTTCCGTCCCACTTCGGACTCCGACACCGCTTCTTCAAGCCATCCCCACCTCCCCCGCCGCACCTTCGTCCTCTTCGCCGCCCTCCTCCTGCTCTATGGCGGTCTCGAAACCTCCCTCAGCTCTTGGCTCCCCACCTTCGAGCAGCGCTATCTGCCCGCGTCCGGCACACCCGGCCGTCCCACCGGGCACCTGCTCGCCGGCCAATCCGCCCTGGTCCTTCTCTGGGCCTCTCTCACCGCCGGCCGCATGCTCGCCGCCGCAGCGCTCCGCCGCTGCCCGGAAACCCTCGTCCTGCGCCTCTCCCTCGCCGCCTCCGTCCTCCTGATCCTCGCCCTGGCCACCATCCACGGCAGCGCGGGCCTGTCCGTCACCTGCATTCTCCTCGGACTCAGCCTCGCCCCCTGGTTCCCCGCCACCTTCGCCCTGCTGCTCCGCCACAACCCTACCTCGCGCGAAGCCGGCCTCATCCTGGCCACGTCCGCCATAGGTGCCGCCATATTCCCCTGGCTCACCGGAGCCCTCTCCACCCAGACCCACTCCCTCCGCGCAGGCATGGCCGTCCCCGCCGCCCTCGCCCTCCTCCTTTTAGCCGCCAGTCTCACCCCAACAAAACTGAC
>CAXSHQ010000136.1:0-6828 GCA_964236875.1 uncultured Acidobacteriaceae bacterium
TGCATTACGATACCAGGGCGATGTGCGTCCGATCGGGAAAGCGCCGCGCGCGCAACACGTCCGCCGCGGTTTCCAACTGGGCGGCCGTGCTGGTGTCGGCATTGGGCAGATGCGGCGCAATGATCCCCCACTCCGAGCTGCGATGAAGCGCGGCACGCTCTTCCGGTGAGGTGAGTGGCGCCTGCCTGACTGCCTGTCCAACGAGAGGAGACGAAAGGAAGAAAGCGGCGCCAGCGAGAAGGAGCCAGGAGGGAAAGATTGAGCGGCAGCGCATGGTGAGGCTCCGTGTTGCTGAGGCCCTAATCTTGCGCTCGTGCTTCCCCTTCGTCAAGCAACATTTACGCAGCCTGGACCGTCTCAGCGTCGCACGCTGATTCTTTAGGCCTTACCGTCCTGTGGGAGCGGCCTGGCCTGCCGCAGAAGTTACAGGAGCCGGTGCTGCAACGGGCGCTGCCACCGGCGCCGTGATCCTGACGGCCAATCGTGGGAAGCTGAAGCTCCCACTGGCGTTGTCGATCACGTTTACCTGACAAACGTAGTTGCCCGGCTTGAGCCCGGTCAGCGGCACGTCGAACTGGAACGCCACGCCGTTGCGAACGGCATCGTTGACTTCCGTGGCGCTTACCGGCTTGGTTTCATACACCTTGGCGCCGCCGCTCAGGAACTCGATCGAGGTCAGCACGTCCGCCGCACCGCCGGCCCGCCGCGTCAGCCCGGGGGAGGCCGCGGGCTCCGGCTCGTTCTTGGGCCGGGCAGGGTCGAACACCTCATAGAGCAGGTACAGGTGCCCGTCCTGACGGAAGACGTGCGCGACGTTGGGTACCCACTCAACCCCGTCCCGGACCAGTGGATTGGGATTGTCCTTCTTCAAATTGGGTATGCGCTGGCTGGCCAGCACCACGGAACTGAGCTTTATGGGCACTTTGCGCAGGTCGGGCACCTGGATGTCAGTTTCAAAGCTGCCCATGGCGCCCGACTGGTTTTCCCGCACTACAAACTTGAGGTGGTACTTGCCGGCCGCGAGTACAAAGCCGGTGGAGTACTGGATGTTCTTCTTCTGCACCTGTTGGTTCTGGTCAAGCGCGAGCTTGATGGTTTCACGCACAGTACCTACCGTGATCCCCTGCGCATCCTTGACGTTGCCCAGAACGTCGAGACTGGCTTTGGACTGGTCCTTCACGGTTGCGAACGGGATCTGGGAGCCGGGCACAACGAGGCTCACCGGGATGTACTGAAGATCGCCATGCTGGCCGGGCACGCTGCCCGGAGCGGCGCGGAAGTAGAGAGCCTGCAGATAGATGGCGACGTCGGTGGCGGGCACATCGCTACGCATCTGCTCGGTGAGCGCCTGCTGGCGGTCTTCGGTTTTCTGGTGCTGGAAGTCAGCCGGTGCGAAGTAGCCCGGGCGGTATTCCAGCTTCAAATCCTTGCGCAGGCAGGTGATGGTCAGGTGGCGGAACGTGCCGTCGTGTGCCTGGTTGGTGGAGCGGAAGCCGAGGATATAGTAAGCCTCGGTGTCCCGCTGCACCTGCTGGAAGGCGGGTGCGAAATCGTTGGAATCGGTGAAGAGCTTGCCGCCGGTTTCCGTGCTCAACGTGCTCAGCGTTTCCTGGGAGCTGAAGTTGGCGCTGAACTGGCGCTGTGTGGCTGCGCCGGAGTAGGCGGACACGCCGCGAACGCTGCCCTGGCTGGCGTCGCCGACTGGCGAGAAAGCCTGCAAGCCGCGCGTATCCACCGCGTAGATCGCGAGGTTCGCTTTGCTGGCCTCATTGGTGGCCGAGCGCAGGCTGGCTTCATTTTCAATGCCGTTCTTGGTCAAGCCGCCGGAGAAATACAGCATGGACTTCTTCTGGTCCACGCGCTCGAGGCTCTGGGCAATGGCGCGGATGGCGAACAGCTCACGGTCGGTGTTGAGGCTGTTGTACTCGGAGTCGTCCGCGACGAAGCTGCCGCCGTTATCGCTGGTGCCTTCCACGGTGCCGGTATCACCGGTGGCGAGGCCGCTGCTGTCCTGGCCGGTGTACTTCTTGAGCACGCGCAGCAGCGCGGTCTTGTTGCTGGTGAAGTCCTGGTCCATGCTCAGGCCGGTATTCAGGCTCACCATGGCTACCAGGTCGGCGGGCTGCATCTGCTTGTTGACGTAGTTGGTCGCGGCTTCGACCGAGCGGTCGATGTCTTCTTCCTGCATGGAGCTCAGGTCGAAGAACATGACGATGAGACGGTGATCGCGAAGCTGGGCCGGGCTGGCTGCGAAGTTGCGCTCAATCAGATCCGCGACCGTCGCCTTGCCGGTGACAGTTGTGTCCTTTTCCGCCAGCACCGCGGCTTCGTTCACGTCCTGGAAGTCGAAGCTGGAGACGCGCTGCGGCTTCTTGTCCTCGACGACCGCGAAGTCGGTTGCCTTGAGGCCGCGTACCAGCTCGCCGGTCTTGCGGTCACGCACCACGACGTTCGTGAGCACGGTATTAACGCTCACGCTGATGCGATAGCCGCCGTTCTGATCCTGCCGGGCAGTTGTGCCTGGGGTGGACTGGGCCGGCGGGTTCTGCGGCGCAGGGGCGCCACTCTGCGCCGCCAAAGGGACGATAGGCATGCTTCCCGTCAGGAGTCCTGCCAATCCAGCTGCTATCCAACGTTGCATACTCACCATCCGATAAGGGTTTCCGCTGTGACGAGGGGTTCTCCGCTAGAAGCGGTACCTGCCCTGGAATGAAAGCGTGCGCATCTGCGCCGCGTTGGTTACCTGGCCGTAATTCGCGGAGTTGAAGGTCGTGTTGATACCGCTGTACTGCACGGTGTTGAAGACGTTGTTCGCGGACAGACGCGCTTCGAAGGAGCGTGTATCGCCGAGCTGCACCAGACGCGAAAGCGACACGTTGACGCTGGTCGTGCCTGGACCTTCGATGGAGTTGCGGCTGGCTGTTCCGAAGCCATTGGCGGGCGCGGTGAACGCCGCCTTGTTGAAGAACTGCTTCAGCCTGCCGGGTCCGTCAATGGGTTGCGAGAACACCCGGTCGGGACGCAGCGTGTAGAAGCCGCCGGCGAGCTGCTGTGCGGCGCTGGAGCTGTACTGCGGCGTGAAGAAGGTGCCGGTGGCGAAAACGGTGTTGCCGCTCAGGACGAAACCATCCAGCACCTTGCCCAGCGTTTGTCCTTTATTCAGGAAGAACCGGTTCGGTCCGAATGGAGATTGCAACGTGAAGTTCAGGGTGAAGCGGTGGCGCTGGTCGAAGCTGGAGTTGCCTTCTTCGAGATCGAGTCTCCTGGGGTTCTGCGCGACCGTCTCGGATCCCGCGCCGATGCTGGAGGCATTGTCGATGGAATGCGAGTACTGGTAAGTTGCGCCGAGAGCCAGGCCTTTATACTGCCGCTTGTTGGCGCTGATGAAGAGCTGGTTCAGGTGGGAACCGGCTATCGAGTCCTCGAAGATGAACGCCTGCGCATTGGTGGTAGTGACCGTGCTCACTGCCTGGTTGGGGTTGTACTCGATATCCAGGTTGCTGCCCTTGGAGCCGTTGTAAC
Organism: uncultured Acidobacteriaceae bacterium; assembly: GCA_964236875.1. Lineage (GTDB taxonomy): Bacteria > Acidobacteriota > Terriglobia > Terriglobales > Acidobacteriaceae > Granulicella. The sequence continues at coordinate 3,523 of CAXSHQ010000136.1, forward strand.
CGATGTTCAGGATGATCTCTCCCGGCAGCGATCTCTGGATGTTCAGGTTGTAGACCTGCACCAAGCCGAGCCGGTAATCCTTGTTCACCGAGTAGTTGTTTTGGATCGCCTTGCCGGAACAGTTGAAGGCTTGAGACTGACCCAGTTTGAAGCCGGCGGCATAGGTGCACTGCGAGGAGTTCGCCGTGGTTTGCAGCGTGTTGGTCTGGGTGGCGGCGAAGGGCGGCTGGAAAGCGAGCTGACGCGCAAAGGTAGCAAGCTGTCCTGTGTTGTAATTCACCCCGTAGCCGCCGCGAACGACCATGCTCTTGGTAAGAGTCTTCAGGAACGCGCTCTTCGGCTGCGGTCTCCAGGCTCCGCCAAAGCGGGGCGCGAACATCACGCGATCAGGGTTGACCAGGCTGCGCGGGTACGTGCCCAGAAACGCACCGTTCTGTCCCGGCTGCACTGGATTCACGGCGGTGAAGTCGGCATTGTGGTCGAGGTTGACCAACCGGTTGTTTTTTTCTACGTAGGGCGAGAAGTACTCCCACCGCAAGCCGTAGTTGAACGTGAGGTTGCCGCGGAATCGCCAATCGTCCTGCACGTACGCGTCGAGTACATTCTGGCGCAGGTAGGTCTTGAACAGGGATGCCTGAATGCTGGTGCTGGTCGGCAGGCCGAGGAGGAAGTCCGCCAGCCCGGAACCGCTGGCAGCCTGGGCAGTGCCCCCTACGGTGCTGCCCTTGTCTCCCTGGCTTTGCGTCGCGTATCCGGTGAAGGAAAACGTTCCCAGCGGGTTGGAGCCGCCGATGGAGTCAGCGTGGATACGGCGTAGGTCGAAGCCGAAGCGGTAGTTATGGCGGGTGTGGCGATAGCTTACGAAGTCCGAGATGCTGATGGTCTGGTTGATCGACTGGTTGGGGTTCTGGTTGTTGAGGCTCGCGAAGTTGGTGATCTGCATGTGAGCGAGGCCGTTGTAGAAGGCCGGGTCTGCGAAGCCGCCCGTCTGGTTGGGAATGTTCAGGCCGTTGGAGGGATTGGTGGCGGTATCGGTGAAGTAATTGCGCGTCTTCGCCGCAGTGCGGTTCCAGCTCACGGTGGCATTGTTGCTCAGCCTGCCGTAGCCAAGGGTGTAGCCGACGTTGAGACCATAGCCGTCGTTCAGGCTGGCGCCGCCCAGCGGGAGGAAGATGTTGCGATTGTCCTGCGCCGCGTGCGAGTAGTTGAAACCGGCGTTGATGCTTTGGCGCAGCACGGGCGGCGCGTTGTTGTTCTGGCCGTTGCGGCCGCCGCCCCCCCGTGCGCCACCGCCACCACGGCCGAAAGGTCCGCCTGCGTTCTGGCCAAAACTGCGGGTATAGCGCGAGTTGATGGCGACGTTGTTGTTTCCGGCGTTGGTGACGGTCTGGTAGTTGTAGTCGGTTATATTGGCGGCTTCACAATGGACATTGCAAGTTGGGTAGAACGGCCCATTCAGCAGGTTGGTGGCGATTGAATTTAGCGGGTCCGTGATGATGTCGTTCGTGTACTCGGCGTTGGTCCCGGGTTTATAGACGTGCACCTTCTGCGGTGCACCGTTGACGACCTGATAGGAGTTCGAGAAGTCACCCATCCGCTCTGCGGCTGTGGGCACGCGAACCGGGTCGGGCGAGAAGGCATTCAGGTTCTTCTGGCCGGTCAGGTTGATGAAGACAAACTGCTTGGTATTGGGCTTGGTGAGCCCCGGGATGTAGGGAGAGCCCGCAAGACTCACACCAAAGCGGTTCTGGTAACCGGCTGGGTTTGGTTGCGCAGTCAGAGTAGGCGACCAATGCGCGGAGTTCAGCGCGTTGTTGCCGCCCTGCCAGAAGATCGCTCCATGGGGCTGGGCCGGGTTGAAGTTGCGGAAGGAGCCAAAGCCGCCGCCGCCGCCACCTCCCCCACCGCCGCGGCCTCCACGACCGCCGCCGCCGCCACCGGGCCCTCCACCGCCGGGCCCGCCGCCTCCCGGCCCGCCACCGTTCATCAGCCCGCTGATCGCACCCACAATCGCCTCGGTGGGGTCGGAGCCGCCCGGCAGCATGCCTGACTGGCGGGCCATGTCAACGCCTTCGCGGACGCGGTCGCGAATCTCGTCTTCGCTGAAGTTCGCCAGGTTGTTGGTGGAACCCTGTTGCCCGCTGTAGGCGATGGACTCGGTGGCTGCTTCCCCTCCACCGTTATCGCCGCTATTCAACCCGGAGAGAGATGGTAGAGCCACTTCCGCATTTGCGTTGCCGCCCTGCGTTGCACCTTCGGTGTCCTCGCCGAGGCTGGAGCCCAGGCCCAGATTCTGTAAACCGCCGCCGAGGTTCGAGCCGGCCGTTCGGGTGCGAGTGGCTGCCTGCTGGGCTGTCGATTCCGCGGCAACCTTGGACGCGAGCTCCAGGCCGAAGTTCGCGGTTCGCTCGGTCGCAACTGCCGGCGCCGCATCGCTCGCAGAGCCTGCGCTTGCTCCGACGATGACCTCCTGGGTCGCGACCGCAAAGCCCGTCAACTCGGCGCGAATCACGTAGCGGCCGTTGCGAGGAATGCTCATCGCATACTGCCCATCGACATTGGTGGCCGTGGTGTATTTTCTGCCGGTAAGAGTGTTGGTTGCGGTGACGGACACACCGGGGAGCGGCACACCGGGCTTGCCAGCGGCGCCAGCGGCGACGGTGCCGCGGATGGTGCCACCCTGCGCCGCGGCGGTGACCTGCGCGGCAGAAGCTGGGGTGTCCGAGGTCTGCGAGGCGGGCGCCGCTGCAGCGGGGGGTGCGGGTGTGGGCGCCTGCGGGGCCGCCCACGCGCTGCCGCTCAAAAATACTCCAGCCAGCAAAGGCTTAGCGAGGGTTACGCCGAGCGATCCTCTGAATATGCTGCGTGCCAAGCTTCTCTCCTTATGTGGCTGTTCGATCGAAGGTGGATTGCTGCTGATGCCTTACCGCAGGCCAGGACCGGTGGGTGCGGGTTGCGGCGAGCTTCCGGGTGCAGACTGACCATCCGCGCCACCACGACGGCGTCCGCCGGCTCCTTCTCCACGTACCTGCACATTGAGCGTGGTCGGAATGAACGTACCCGCCTTCACGGAGCCAAGCCCCACCACGTTGTCACCCACCTTGAAGTCCGCCAGCGTGATGCTCTCGCCGCCTGTGATCGACGGCGCACTGCCGGCACTGGCTTGGGGGCGAGCCTCGCCACCCGCAGCACCACCACGGCGTCCGGCTGAACCTCGCGCAACAAATCCAGCAGCGCGCTGCACAAAGCAATCGCTCCCGCCTGGAACGGACGTCGCAGCCGCTCGCCCCACGTCATCCCAAGCAT
>CAXSHQ010000136.1:6838-11290 GCA_964236875.1 uncultured Acidobacteriaceae bacterium
GGCGTCCGTAGCCACCACCACCACCGAGGCCGGCCATGCCAGCACCACCGCCGATGCCCGTGATGCGGCCACCCCGCTTGAAGCTTGTGCCTTCATCGAAGCCGATGGTCTGCGTCGGGCCATCGGGGCGCTGCACGGTCATCTTGAGGTTGTCGATATCGACGGCGGTGACCCGGCCCGCGATGTAGGTCTTGCCGAGGTTTGCTTTCATCTCCGCGGCGGCCTGCTGCATCTGTTTGGTCTGGTCGGCGGTGAGGCCCATGACCATGATGGCGTGCAGCGACTTGCTGGGCGCGTCCAGTTGGCCCATGGCGACAATGCCGTCGCCCGGCTTCAGGCTGGCGAGGTCCAGAGGCTCGCCGGGCCCTTTCATCAGGCGTGTATTCGCCGTGGTGACGACGGTGACCGTTTGCCCGTTTTCTATGCTCTTCAGCGTAACGTTGGCACCGCTTACAGCCGTGACTTCACCTGCAACACGCTGCGCTCCGGCAAACTGCCCGCCACCGCGGGCGCCGCCCTGCGGTGCCGCCTGCTCGCCCAGGTTCTGCGCTTTGCCGTGCACACACACGGCTGCAAGGAGCACTGCCGCGAGGACACGTGTACAGAGGAATCGGGCTGTTGTGTACATTGTTGTCTTCATAATTGCTTATCTCTACGATAGAGACGGTGCCGGACGCAGGAAGACGCGGAACCGGGAAGATTTTCGCGCTAGCATGGGGCATGCAGGTGACGATCGACATCCCGGAAGGACTCTATGGTGAATTGGAGTTACGAGCCAGTGCCGGGCACACGTCGGTACTGGAGTTGCTGCTTCAAGGCGCGATGCAGGTTGTGCATCCTGAGCCGGAAGAGGCTCACGGCCACAGGATCGTGCTACCGCTCCTTCGCGGCGGAGAGCCCGGGCCGTTGATGCGGTAGGATGTCAACCTGAATGAGGTGGCCTTCATGAGCGAAGCTGAAATCGATGAACTTCTTGCCTGATGTGAGTGTCTGGCTGGCACTGACTTACGAGCGGCATTTCCATCACCACTCGGCGGCAGAGTGGTTTAACAGTACCGACGCGACCGATTCCGTTCAATTCTGCAGAGTGACTCAGATGGGCTTCCTGCGTCTTCTTACTCAACGGCAGGTGCTTGGGACAAGTGTGCGGACGCAGCGTGGGGCCTGGGAGATCTACTTTCGGTTTCGCGAAGACACACGAATTCGATTCACAGCGGAACCGGTTGGAATAGAGCAGACTTTTGTGCTGAACGTCCAGCCGCGAGGAAGTGGCTCCGAAGCTTTGGACGGATGACTACCTATCCGCCTTTGCGAGTGCGGCCAATGTCACGCTGGTCACCTTCGACAAAGCACTGGCCGCGCGTTCGTCTTCAGTTGTGTTGCTTACGCGTTAACTTCAGCCTTGACCACTGCTTCAGCCTGCGTCAACCCGCGTTGCGCGTAGCTGGCCTTTACAAATGCGTGGAAGAGCGGGTGAGGCTCGAGTGGTTTGGATTTGAACTCCGGATGGAACTGGCAGCCCAGGAAAAAGGGGTGTTCCGGTATCTCTACGATCTCCACGTAGGTGCCTTCCGGTGAAGAGCCTGTGAGGCGTAGACCGGCATCGGTGAGCGCCGCTTCATACTCGCGGTTGAACTCGTACCGGTGCCTGTGCCGTTCACTGATCTCTGTGGACTTGTATGCCTTGGCTGCCAGCGAATCCGGCTCCATGACGCAGGTCCATGCACCGAGACGCATGGTGCCGCCCATCTCTTCCACACCGATGAGCTCGCGCAGCTTGTAGATCACGCGGTGGGGCGTGGCGGGATCGAACTCGCCGGAGTTTGCCTTGGCGAGGCCGGCGACGTTGCGCGCGTATTCGATGCAAGCCGTCTGCATACCCAGGCAGATGCCGAAATACGGCACCTTCTTCTCACGCGCATAGCAGATGGCATTCAGCATGCCTTCAATGCCGCGCTTGCCGAAGCCGCCGGGCACGAGGATGCCGTCGAAGCCGTTCAACTGCTCGCCGTACGTTTCGACTTCCAGGTGCTCGGCTTCGACCCAGGTCACGCGCAGCTTGAGGTTTTCAGCCAGCGCGCCGTGGACCAGCGCTTCCTTCAGCGACTTGTAGCTGTCCTCATACTCCACATACTTCCCAACGATGCCGATGGAAACCTCGTCCGCGGGGTTGTGGGCGCGGTGGACGAGATCTCTCCACTGGCTCAGGTCCGGCTCGGGTGTATCGATGCGCAGGTATCTCAAGGCGAGCGCGTCCACATCCTGCTCGGCGAAGTTCAGCGGCACCTCGTAGATGCTGGGCACGTCGCGCGCGATGATCACCGCGGCCTGCTCCACGTTGCAGAAGGCGGCGATCTTCTCGCGCATCTCGCGCGGCACCTCGCGGTCGGCGCGGCAGAGCAGGATGTCCGGCTGTATGCCGATCGAAAGCATCTCCTTGACGGAGTGCTGCGTGGGCTTGGTTTTCAGCTCCTGCGCGGCGGCGATCCAGGGAATGAGTGTGACGTGGACGAAGCAGGTGTTGTCGCGGCCGAGCTCCTGCCGCATCTGGCGAATGGCTTCGAGAAAGGGAAGAGATTCGATATCGCCGACCGTGCCGCCGATCTCGATGATGGCTACATCGCAGTCCGCGCCGATGCGCCTGGCGGCACTCTTGATTTCGTTGGTGACGTGCGGAATGACCTGCACTGTCTTGCCCAGGTAGTCGCCGCGGCGTTCCTTGGTGATGATCTGTTCGTAGATACGGCCGGTGGTCAGATTGTTGTCGCGCGAGAGCTTGGCGTGCGTGAAGCGCTCATAGTGGCCGAGATCGAGGTCGGTCTCCGCGCCGTCATCGGTGACGAAGACTTCGCCGTGCTGGAAGGGGCTCATGGTGCCGGGGTCGACGTTAAGATAGGGGTCGAACTTCATCAGGTTGACCTTCAACCCGCGCGCCTCCAGGAGGCAGCCCATGGAGGCAGCGGCCAAGCCTTTGCCCAATGAAGACACAACACCGCCCGTCACAAAGATGTACTTTGCCGACACGTTCACCCGTCCCTTAGATTGTGAGTTTTGGTTGTGCGTGGTGTGCACGATCAAGTATATCGCGCGGTCCGGGGAGACTGTGCGAAACGGGTGCTAGGCTCGACGCATGCGGATCGCGGAACGGCTCGTGCGATGGGAGCGGAGGCTGTACTTCGCGTTGCAACGCCGAGCCGAACGACGAGCCCAGCGGCTGGCTCTGCGCACCGGCGCCAAGCCGATGCCGAAGCATCTTCTGACGGGACGGCGAGGCGAAGATGAGGCGTTCTTCTGGCTGCGTGCGCTGGGCTACACGGTGGTAGCGCGGCGGTGGCGATCGGAGCGGTTGCGCGGCGACCTGGACCTGGTGGCGTGGGACGGCGCCACGCTGGTGATCGTGGAGGTGAAGACGCTTTCGGCTGCGAACCGGAGTGAGGCGTTTGCGCCGGCGGAACGGCAGGTGGACCTCGACAAGCAACGGATGCTGCGGCGCATGGCCTCGGCGTACCGGCGGCAGATGCCGGAGGGCTGGAGGCAGCAGTTCGTGACACGCTTCGATGTGGTCAGCGTGTATCTTGGACGCGGGGAAGGACGCGGAGAAGGACGCGGAGAAGGACGCGGTAAGGAGCCGGGATTCGAGCACCTGCGGGATGCGTTCAGCGCTGTGGAGTGACGGCGGTTCGCGCGGCATCCGCAGAGCGGGGAAGCGGTGTCTAAGACATAAGGGCAGCCTGCCCGGAAGAGAGAAGCCATGAGCCTGATCGACGCGCCTGACTATGATCCACGGAAAGATATACGCAACCGGAACATCATCATCGGTGGGGGAGCGACGGTTACGCTGCTGCTGATCCTTAGCTTGGTGGGGTTTATGACAGGCAACGGATGGCTGTTCACCAACGTGCCGGCCAAGCACCGGGTGAACGCGTTCTTTACGGCGCTGGAGGCGAAGGACTACGCCAAGGCGTATGACCTGTACGAGAACGGTCGTCCGGACTCGGGGTACTCGCTAAGCCGGTTTACGGAGGACTGGACGGCACACTCGCCGGTGAACGGGCCGATCACGGAGCACAAGGTGGACATTTCGGCTACGGATGGGACTGGGTTTCTGGGAACCGGCATCATCGTGGAGGTGCTGGTGAATGGAAACAACAAAGTCTTCATGTACGTGAGCAAGGCCGATGGGACGATGACCTGGCCCGCTCCGCACGTGCTCACGCGCGGTTAGCGCGGGGTGGTCCAGCGCTCGCCTCTCCAGTTTCAGTGGAGGGTTTTGTGTCGTCAGTTGAGACGAGATGCGCCAGGCCGATTACGGAAGCGCTTTGAAGATGCCGATGGATTCGCCTGCGAGATGGACCTTTAGGGCTTCGGATGTTGGGAGCGCCTGGGCGTCGGTTTGCAGCGTTGGCTCAAAGTGGGTGCAGCCGGCCAGCTTGGTGAGACCCGTGTCTAGCG
>CAXSHQ010000137.1:0-11249 GCA_964236875.1 uncultured Acidobacteriaceae bacterium
CCGGATCGTCGTGGATCCCGGCATAGGTTTTGGGAAGCGCAAGGAACAGAATTCCGAGATTCTCGCGCATCTCGCACGTCTGGCGCAGTTCGACTATCCGGCGGCGGTAAAGAAGGTGCAGGACGAAACCGGATCGAACGATGTGCAGATGGTGGTGCACTGTTTCGGGGCGACCACGTTCTTCATGTCGATGCTGGCCGGCCTGCAGGGCGTGCGGTCGATCGTTTGCTCGCAGATTGCGAACGATGTAGTGGCCGTGCCGCCCACCCAGGTGAAGTCCAAGCTGCACATCCCAAACGTGCTGGAGAAGATGGGTTTCCAGTCGCTGACTGCGTATGTGGACCAGCATGGAACCTGGAAGGACAAGCTGTTCGATGAGGCGCTGAAGCTCTATCCGATCGAGTTCAAGGAGCATTGCAACAGCCCGGTTTGCCACCGCATTACGTTCCTTTATTCGCTGCTGTACGAGCACGAACAGTTGAACGAAGCGACGCACGACGCGCTGCATGAGATGTTCGGCGTGGCCAACATGCACTCGCTGGAGCACCTCTCGCTGCTGGTGCGGACCAAGCACCTGATAAATGCCAAGGGGGAGGAAGTGTACATGGGCCATCTCGACCGGCTGAAGCTGCCCATCTGCTTCATCCATGGCGCCGAGAACCAGTGCTTCCTGCCGGTGAGCACGGAGATCACCTTCAACGCGTTGCGTGAGGCCAATGGCAAGGATCTTTACTCACGGCACGTGATTCCAGGCTACGGGCACATCGACTGCATTTACGGCAAGGACGCGGTGAAGGATGTGTACCCGTACATGCTGGAGCATCTGGAAGCAACACTGTAATGTTCCTGGGCCCGGATTCACCTTAGTTCAGGAGAGGTGCGCTTGACCGACCAAGAAAAGGCCGCGAAACTGCTGGCTTCCAAAGACATGGTTCCCGTGCAGGGGACGGTGGATGTCGACATCCCTATCGAGACGCTGTGGGCGTTTTTCACCCACGCCAACTATTGGCCGCGCTGGAACAAGTGCTTTTTCTGGGCGAAGAACAAGGACCTGGTCAAGGGCGAGCATCTGATCTGGACGTTCGAGCCCATCAAGCCGTGGATGCCCTACAAGATGTGGGCGATCGCCAACATCGTGGAGCTGGTGCCGCAGGGCAAGGTGACATGGGAAGTGGTGGCGCTGCCGGGCATGTATGCGCGGCACACGTACCACATGGAAGACCTCGGCAACGGACGCACGCGCTTCGGCTCGTGGGAGCAGGGCATGGGCTGGGGTTTCCGGCCGATGCGCTGGTTCTGGCTGAAGCACTTCACGTTTGTAAAGGACGAATCGCTGATCGGCACCAAGCGGTTGGAGGATGTTTACAAGAAGACCGGCAAGCTGGACCCAGGCGATCTGCCCAAGCGGAGCTATGTCGGCTTCTGGATCGTTATGGTGCTGCTGCTCGCGTTGCTTGTGGCGTTGATCGCCGGCATCGTGGGCTACACGAAGTACGAAAAAGTACAGGTGATCGACCTGGCGCCGGGTGTGCACGCGTTCCTGGATGGCGGCGGCAACTCGTTGCTGGTGGAGAGCGAAGGGCATTCGCTGCTGATGGACACGAAGTTTCCGCCGGCATCCGGAAGCCTGCATCGCTGGATCGTCCATCACGGCGCCGGACCCGTGAACACGGTGGTGAATACGCACTATCACTACGACCACACCGACGGAAACGCGCTGTATCCCGAAGCGGAGAAGATCGCCTGCAGCGGCGTGTTGCAACTGATGCACCAGTACGACGACGACTGGTGGAGCAAGCATCCGGAAGGTGTGCCGACCACCTTGATCCACGAAGAGCGCGTGCTGCACGTGGGGAGTATCGAAGTGAGGCTGGAGCCCGTCACGGAACCGGCGCACACGGCGGGCGACCTGTGGGTTTATCTGCCGAAGCAGAACCTCGTCGCCACCGGTGACCTGCTGTTTCACGGCTACTATCCCTTTCTCGACCAGCCCGAGGGAGGTACTTCGATTCCGGGCATGATCGATACCGTGCGCAGCCTCGCGAAGCAGCATCCGGATGCGGTGTTCATGCCTGGCCATGGTCCCCTGGCGAACGCCGCGGACCTTTTGCATTATGCGGATTACCTGCAGGCCCTGCAGACTGCCGCGGTCTACGCCCACGCCCAGGGCTGGACCGAGGATGAAGCGGCCAAGCGCAACGACCTAGGCAAATGGGGAATGTCGATTCTGCCTTCCTATCACCATCACAAGCTGATCTGGTCAACGGCTGCCAACGACGCCCGCTGGGCGTACATTCTCGCCGGCGAGGGTCACGCGGCGGAAGGAAAGAAGCTATGAGCGAGATACGTCCGGAAGATCAAGCCCCGGGTTTGCAAGACGCGTTGAATTACCCACTCTTCAGCGCCATGTTTCATCGGCGGTCACGCAGGATCAGCCAGGGGCTGGATTCCGTCCCGGCCGGGAGCCTCACCTACACCTCCACCGAGAAGCCAAAACCGCTGAGCCAGCTTGAGGAAGCCATGCTGATCGCGGCCACCGGCATCACCGGCGTGACCATGCCCGACGGGCCGTTCCAGACACCCCAGGGAAAGCCGGTGCTTGGATCGCCGCTGATGAACCTGTTCGGGCGCGCCGCGAGCAGTCCCGACAACGCCCAGGGAACGCATTTCATGATGGCCAACGACAGCGGCACCTACCTGCTCAAGCAGCCTGACAAGGTGGACGCGGCGTTTCTGGAAGGCGAGCTGACCCCGGAAAAGCTCGTGGCCTACAGCGAGCAGTGCAAGGTCAAGCTACTGGACGAGCGCATCGACATGCCGCGCGTGTTTCCGATCTACCTCGGACGCAACAAATATGTGTCGAACGTGCCGGGCAGCACTATTTTCGTGCCGATCGTGGATCTGACGCGCCAGTACATCAACGGCATGATGTACCTGCTTTCGCAGGAAGATGGCCAGCGGCCCAACTTCATCGACGACTGGCACTTTTACCGGAACGCGGGCACATCGAAGTGGGTCAAGAACGGCTTCCTGAACAAGAAGATTCCCATCCCGCTCGGGTACATGAACACGTTCCGCATTCACATAGAAGCAGACCTTCTGGTGCAGAACCTGTTGCTCACGATTCAGGCGCTGGGGCTGGGCGGCTGGGTTCACGGCGCGTTTGCAGGACCCTACCTGCTGGGGTCGCCGGACAGCGTGCCGCTGTATGGCAAAGGGCTCAGCTTCCGCTATGAGAAGCCCAAATTCACCCTCGGCCGGATGCTCAGGAAACTCATCACACCGCTGCCCGCGTGGCAGCCGAATCCCGTGGGCCTTGACGGACTGATCGAAGGCCTGTGCCCGCCGTACTACAACAACATGTCGGAGGCGATCGATGCGCTGCTGAATGTGAAGTATGGCAAGGACGGACTGTATACCGATCCCAAGTACTTCGACCAGGTCTTCAAGGAAGGCGTCTCGGAACAATTCCTGAAGGAAGTGCCGCGCTTCTCGCCCGATGTGATTGCCTGCTGCAAGGACATCTGCAACTACATCTACGACACCTACGGCCGCTTTCCCGGGCACGTCGATGCGATGTATGTGCCCGGCGTGCAGGTGCAGGCGCACCATCTGGATCTCGCGTACTACGACAAGTTCTATACGCAGGGCAAGGGCTACTCCAGTACCCAGGCGAACCACCAGGCGCGGTGGGACGGAGGAGCAGCATGACGTTTCGGCAAAAGCTCGCGCGCGGAGCCATGTACGGCGCTATCGGCCTGACGGCGGTGCTGCTGCTGGCGACCCTGTTGTTCATGCATGCGGAAAGCACCTGGGTGCATCCGCAGCAAATGGATGCGCAGCAATCGTTCCTCTACTCGACCACGGGCACAGAGATCATGCCGCTGCCCGTCTTCAAGGTGCTGCCCGCGATCTTTCCGGATCAATTTCAACCGGGCGGGCCGGGGGCCGGCGACTGGATCGATCAGTTCGGCTTCATCCGCGGCAAAGAAGGTGTGAACGAAGGCTTGCCGCAGGGATTCTTCATCTCGAACCATCGGCCCAAGTCTGGATCGCCTTCGCCGGTGCAGTTTGTAGGCGTGAACTGCTCGCTGTGCCACACGTCGGTGGTGAAGCGAAACGATGCCGATCCCGGCTTCGTGGTGCATGGGATGGGGAGCACCTCGCTGGATTTTATTGCCTGGGTGGACGGCTTCAAGACCGCCATGCTCGATGAAAAGCGGATGAGCCCGAAGAACATCTTCGACACCTACGAACGCCAGTTCGGCAGGAAGCTTTCGCTTTCCGAGCAGTTGATGATCCGGTTGTGGCTTTCGCAATCGCGCAAGCTGGTGCAGCAGAATGAAGCCAAGGTCGACGAGCCCTTCGGCGGAGCGGAGCTGCGCAACGCCGTCGATATGCCCAACGGACCTTCGCGCACGCAGCCCTTCCGCAACCTGGTACGCAATGTGATGGACCGGCCGGCGATGCTGGACAAGGGTTACTGCAAGCTGCCGACGCTCTACATGCAGAAAGACCGCACGTGGGGGCAGTTCGACGGCAGCGTGCACGACAAGCTGACTCGCAGCGTCCTGGCGGCCATGGCCATCGGGGCAACGATGCAGAACCTGTCGATGCCGGAGATTTCGAATAACGTGGAGCAGTCGATCAAGTACACGCTGGAACTGAAGGCGCCAGCGTTTCCTGCGGCGTTCCCTGACCAGAAGCTGGACCCGGCCAAGGTGGCACGCGGGGCACAGATGTATGCGGCGCATTGCGATTCCTGCCACGGCCATCCTGCAACGGATGGCGGCACCTGGGTGCGCGGCGCTCAGCAGGATGTCGTGTTTCCGTATCAGCAGATCGGCACGGATAAGGAGCGGGTCACGTTCCGGTACTACGACACCCTGGCGGAAATCCTCGTGAACTCTTTTCCGGCGAAGCAGCCGCTGCGGCCGAAGCGGGAAGACCTGCGGCCGGGACCGATGGGGAAGACATTGGGGTACATCAGCGCTCCGATTCCATCGATGTATGCGCGTGCGCCGTTTCTGCACAACGGCAGCGTTCCAACCCTGGCGGAGCTGATCAACCTGAAGCCGCGGCCGGATGTGTACTACCGCGGATCGAACACCTATGACCCCGTGGATGCTGGACTCATCGTGCCCAACCAGCCCGATGCGAAACGGTACTTCCGCTTCGACACCGCAGAGCCGGGCAACTCGAACAAAGGCCATGACTACCCGTGGGCTTACCACGGACAGGGCTGGAACCAGGCGCAACTCGAAGATCTACTGGAGTACCTGAAGACTGTATGAACGACTTCCGAAACTTCACTCTTGGCCAGTTCACGGCGACCTTTGTGCCGTTCGGACTAGCGCTGGCCGCTGCCATGTTCGGGGCGGAGTCTGCCTTCGACCTGCCGAACCAGCGGATGCTTACGTCTGTGTGGGCAGCGCAGGCGCTGCTGATCCCCGCGCTATTCCTGTATTGCGCACCATACCGCGCCCAGGTTCACCGCAATCTGTGGGTACTGTTCTGGACGTTCTCGTTCCTTGCCTATCTGGTGCACTTCTACTATGCCGTGGTGGTGCACTACCACGCCAGCATCCCTGAGGTGTGGCACCAGCAGGGATGGAAGATCGCTGGCAGCAACTTCCTCGACACGCTGTGGTGGGGGTTCGATGTCCTTCTGGCGTGGACGGTGAAGGGCGACGTGAAGTGGGTGCGGATCGAGCGACTGGTCTTCAATATCTACCTTCCGCTTACGTTCTTTGTCGCCTCGGTCGTCATCTTCAAAGGCTTCGTCAACGTTCTCGGGTACAGCATGACAGCCGCCATTCTGCTGGGCGTCACGATCCGGATCGTTCATCGGTGGAGAGCCAAACACAGCGCCGCAACCATGAGTGTGCAACATGCCTGATGCGAACCTGCAAGCCACGCCCATCCTGGATTACGAGAGCCCTGAAGTGCAGAAGGTGCTCAGCACGCTGAGCGAAGGCCAGCCTTCGCCGCGAGCGTTCGTGCAACGAGCGCATCTGCATCTTTCCGACGTGATGCGGCCCATTTATTCCGTGGCCGACAAGCAGCCGGCCTCCGAAACGATGCGCGTGAACGGAGGCTCGTGCGCACAGCGCATGGCCTGCCTGGAAGCGCTGGCGCGCGGGTACGGGATTCGTACGCGGGTACGCGGGATCTGGCTTGCGAAGCAGTTCTGGAAAGACCGCCTGCCGCTGCTGCGCCCCATCATGCCCAAGACGCTGATGCCGTGGCCGCAGTTCTGGCTGGAGGACCGCTGGGTAGACTTCGATGAAATCTTCGATACGATCGCAGACTTGAGTGCCCATGTTTCGCACCCGTTCACGAATGCGGGCGCTTCGCTGTTCGACGCGATCCGCAGTCAGCCTGTCGATATGCTGGGGAAGAGCTCGCAGTTCAGCCTGCAGAAGTTTGTGGTGGGCGATCTCGGGTTCTTCGATACGCGCGATGAGCTGATGGCGAAGCATGACGACCGCACCAAGATGGGGACGTTCATCTTCAACACGTTTTATGGCGGCAAGCCGGTGCGCCGGCAGATTGAGCAGCCCTAAGGAGAGTTCCCATGCCCGATCAGGACATGATCCAGTTTCGCGGCCGCGATGCCTCGCTGTGGCAGTCGGCTGTCGACCAGGTGGTGGCGAAGAGAAACTCCGTTTCGCCCGCCGCGGGCTTCGGTCCGCCTCCGGGTTTGCCTCACCTCAAGCGTCCGGAGCAGGACGATCCCGAGATCCTGCAGGGCAATGCGATCGCGGCGCTGCTAGACGACGGCGCCGACATCGAAGCGGTTGTGCCCCCGGCTGTGATCGCCGCGGGTCTGGTGGATACCGCCAAGTTCTGCTCGGTGACCGCGCTTCGGCTGGCGAAGGCGCAGGTGAAGGCGCACTTTACCGGCGACTACACCGAAGTTACGTCGTTGCACGCGCAACTGGACACACCCTTTGGCCAGTGCGACGCGAAGTGGGGTGAGGTGCTCGCCATCTATGTGGCGAACCGTATCGCGTCCGAGAAGATCCCCTATCGCCGCTATACCGACCTGCAGGATTTCGTGATCGACGGGCGGTTGCCCAATAAGGCAAGGGTCGTGATCATTGCCGACTGGGGGACCGGGCAGCCCGCAGCCAAGGCGTTGCTGGCGAAGGTTGCGGCACAAAAGCCGGATGTCGTGATTCACCTGGGCGACGTATATTACTCCGGCACGCATTCGGAAGTGCAGAACTATTTCTATTCGATTTGGCAGCAGACGCTCGGCATCCCGAAGGTGACATGGGGCACAAAGCTCACGGACTTCACGAGGGGTCCGGCGACCTTCCACCTGCCCGGCAACCACGACATGTATGCGGGCGGTGGACCTTATTACGATGTGATCGACATGCTTGGGCAGCCGGCGAGCTACTTCGCTCTGCGCAACGATTACTGGCAGTTTGTCGCGATGGACACGAGCCTGCATGACTCCAATCCGGTGACCGTGGACGATGCGACCACCATGGACGACAAAGAAGTCCTGTGGATGAAGGACAAGGTGAACAACGCCGGCGGGCGGAAGACGATGCTGCTTTCCCACCACCAGCTCTTCACGGCCTACGACAAGATCGCCAAGGGTGCTGTGAACCAGAATCTGCTGAAGGCGACGGAGGACATCCTGCCCAAGGTAGCGGCCTGGCTGTGGGGACACGAACACAATCTGGTCATCTACAAGAAGCAGATGAATGTGCTGGGGCGGTGCATCGGCCATGGCGCGTTTCCGGTCTCGCAGGATCCGCCATGCAAGCTGAACTTTCCGGAGATCGGGCTTGAAGATGTGAGCCTGCCGCTGGATCCGGGCGGGTTCTATCGCCATGGCTACGTGCTGATGGAGATGGACAACGCGAACGCACACCTGAGCTACATCCAGTACGACGCGGAAAAGAACACAGAGAACGTTTCGTTCCAAGAGGACTTGTAACACCTGCGCGGAGCGGAGCCAACTTCCGTGTGGGCAGGCTCAAGGGGTCGGAGTAGAATCTCGCGATGACCATCGTGCAGCGGCTCTGCCTGGGTGTGTTGCTGGTTGCTCCTCGCGTGAGTCTTCTCGATGCGCAGGCGCCACTTGCGACGCCTACGCTGTCCGAGCGGGTGCGCTCCCTTGCGGCGCAGCATCACGGGGACGTGGCACTCTACGCTGAAAACCTTTCCACACATGAGACGGTTTCGATCGCACCGGACATGCCGGTGCAGACCGCTTCCGTCATCAAGCTGACGATTCTGTACGAGGCCCTGGAGCAGATACGGAGCGGCGTCGCGCACTGGAACGATCCCATCGTTCTTCGCGCGGTTGACCAGGTGCCGGGGTCGGGCGTGCTGTTGTTCTATGACACGCCCATGCAACTTACCCTGAAGGATGCGCTCACCATGATGGTGGTGATGAGCGATAACACCGCCACAAATCTGGTCATCGATGATTTAGGCCTGGCCAAGATCGACGCACGTATCGCTGCGCTAGGGCTGAAAGATACCTATCTGTACAAGAAGGTCTTCACTCCTGCGCCTGCGGGAGTCACCCTGCCGGCGGACTTCAAGACCTTCGGACTAGGCAAGACCACCACTCGCGAGATGGCGAAGGTGATGGCCAAGCTGGCTACCTGTGAGCTCGACCAACCGGGGAAAGAACCGAGCGCCGGCGATCTGGCGCTCTGTAAGGTCGCGCAGCACATGCTGCACGTGCAGTTCTACCGGAACGCCATTCCGCGGTATCTCGACAGTCTGCCGGGAGCCACCGGAGACTCGATAGCTAATAAGACGGGATCGCTGAACGCCGTGCGCAACGACGTGGCCGCGGTGGCGACGCGAAACGGCCTGGTCGTCATCTCCTGCTTCACCTATAACAACAAGGACCAGTCCTGGGGCGCGGAGCAGGAAGGCGAACTGACCATCGCGAAGATTGCACGCGAGATCGTTCACAGCTGGTCACCACAGGGATTGAGCGCGTGGCCGACAGTGACTGCGTCGAAGTAGCTGCCTGACCGCGCCAAAGCCGACGCTAGCTGCCGACCGGCATGATGCGAATGATTTCGACGACGTTCTCCGCAATCAATAAGTGCGTAGGGGCATTTGCTGCTAACAAAACTGCATGCGCTTGCGGTAGCGGGTAGCTGTTGTTCAGCTTGTCGCGCAGCGTGGCGCCCGTTGAAAGAGCAATGAGGATTTGTAGCTGTTCTGTGTTGCCGAGCTCGCTTTCGCGGGCAGCTTCGAGCCGGAATTTGTCGACGGTGAAGTAGGGGCATGACAGAAGCCTGTCGAATGCTCCCATTGGTATGGGGTGCACGAGGCCTGCGCTGGTCGTCGCCCGCATGACAGCGAGGCCTTCCTTTATATGCAGCTCGCGAGGGCGACCGTAATCCCACAGGCGGTACGTCACGTCGCTATATTGCTGGGTTTCGAGAAGGACTGCGCCTCCGCCGATGGCGTGCACGGTGCCGGCGTCCACGAAAATCATGTCGCCGGCGTGGACGGAGAGCAGGCGTAAATGCGCCTCAAGTGTGCCGTCTTCGATGGCGCTCTGCACTTCAGTCTGGCTGAGTGGCTCGCGAAAGCCCACAGAAACCTGGGCGCCGGGCTCCGCCGAAAGCACGTACCAGCACTCGGTCTTTCCATGGGGCTGTCCGAGATTGGCCTGCGCGTACGCATCATCGGGGTGTACCTGCACGGAAAGCTTTTCGCGCGGAAAGAGAAGCTTGATGAGCAGGGGGAAAGCGGTTTCGTTGGCACTGCAGAACGCTTGAGGGAGCTTTGCGGCGAGCTGGCCCAGCGTGAGGTCGCTGCCTTCGACCGGACTGTCTTCGCTCGTAAGCCAGACTTCACCGATGGCTTTAGCGGACGGCGGGAAGTATGGCTCCAGCGAGTACGCCCCCCAGATCCGCTCGACAAAGCGGGGAAGCAGGTGAACCGGCCGGGAGGTCAGGTCGTGTGGAAGTTGAGCGGCCGGCGCTGCGGATTCGTTCGACACGAGCGTGGCCCTCTCCTTGTGCCAGAGACTACAGACCCTTCTTCGCAAGGAACAGGATGAGGTCCTTGACGCGGCTTGAATAGCCCCACTCATTGTCGTACCAGGAGATGACTTTGCCGGTGTTGCCGACAGTCTTGGTCAGCTTGGAGTCGACGATGGAGGAGAGCGGGTTGCCGCGGAAGTCAGAGCTGACGAGCTCTTCGTCGGTGTAGCCGAGGATGCCTTGAAGCTCACTCTCGCTGGCCGACTTTAGCGCCGCATTGATGCTCTTGGTGTTGATGGGCTTTTCCGCCACGAACGTGAGGTCGACTACTGAGACATTGGGGGTGGGAACGCGGATGGCGAAGCCGTCGAGCTTGCCGTCCATCTCCGGAATGACCAGCTTGAGAGCCTTGGCGGCGCCGGTGGAGCTGGGAATCATGCTCAGGGCGGCGGCGCGGGCACGGCGCAGATCTTTGTGCGGAGCATCCAGCACGACCTGGTCATTGGTGTAGCTGTGGATGGTGGTCATGATGCCGGAAGCGATGCCGAAGGTGTTGTGCAGCACCTTGACCACGGGGGCGAGACAGTTGGTGGTGCAGCTCGCGTTGGAAAGGACGTTGTGCTTCGCGGGATCGTACTTGTCTTCGTTGACGCCGAGCACCAAGGTAAGGTCTTCGTTGGTCGCGGGTGCGGAGATGATCACCTTTTTCACGGTGGACCCGAGATGCGCCTTGGCCTTCTCGGCATCGGTAAAGAAGCCGGTGGATTCGATCACGATCTCTGCACCGACGGATGCCCAGTCGAGCTTGGCTGGATCGCGTTCCGCGAACACGCGTAGTGATTTGCCGTCCACGGTCAGGGAGTTCTCGCCGAAGCTGACGTCGTTCTTCAGATTGCCCAGGATGGAGTCGTACTTGAGCAGGTGGGCGAGCGTCGCGGGTGTGGTGAGGTCGTTGACGGCGACAAACTCGATGTCGGAATTGCCGAGGGCGGTGCGGAAAACGTTGCGTCCGATACGACCGAAGCCGTTGATGCCAACCTTGACTGCCATGTTTCTGAGATCCTCTTCCTGCGGACTTCGCCAAGAGCGGCCGCGGCAACCCGCGAAATGCGTGTCTTTCTTAGGGTATCAAAGCAGGCTGGCGGCGGGACAGTTTTGCACTACTTTTGCGGCAGCCGGATGGCTGTGGTACAAACCAATCTATGCGCGACTGGATGCGCGACAAGCTGATGAGACGACGCGGGAAGCGTGGGCCCAACGAATCTGAGT
>CAXSHQ010000138.1:0-2740 GCA_964236875.1 uncultured Acidobacteriaceae bacterium
GGCGATGCGGGAGAGGCGGATCTCGGGATCAAAGACTTCGAGGAGCTGCTGCTTCTCTTCAATGGAGAGCTGCAGGTTGGCGGCGATCACGTCAGCGAGCTTGGCGGGCTCATCGGTGCGGAGCGCGGCGGCGGTCTCGTTGTTGAGCGACTGCTGGAGCTTGTTGTACTGCTCGAAGAGCTGGTGCACGCGGGAGACGAGCTGCTCGGTTTGCGGCGTTGCATTGAGCGCTGCACGCGAAGTGCGGACGGTGGCGACGAAGAAGCCGTCGTCGTCATTGATCTCGGTGGCGCGGGCGCGCTCCACACCTTCGACGAGCACCTTGATATTGCCGTCGGGCATGCGCACGGACTGCACGATGTTGCCGATGGTGCCGATGGTGTAGATGTCGTCGGCAGTGGGCTCGTCGACAGATGCATCATGTTGCGTGGCCAGGAAGATGCGGCGGTCGCCATTAAGCGCCTCTTCGAGGGCGCGGACGGAAGATTCACGACCCACCACGAACGGAGCCATCTGGTGCGGGAAGATGACCATCTCGCGGATGGGCATCATCGGGAGTTTGCGTTGGCTGCCGTTGAGAAGATCGCGATCAGTGTTTGACATGGGCCTCCCGTATAGACGTGCCGTGCAGCGAATGGATGCAAGCAGGACGTTTCGGGAATTGTACGCGTGTTGCGGAGTGAGACGGATTGATGGTGTGCTTGCGGAAAGCCTTGACACGACGGCGCGACAGTGCAACGCTCGCCGGCGCAAAAGCACGACGGCGGCCTGAGCCGCCGTCGTTGGTAGAGGTGCTGAAGCTCAGCCAGCTTTTTCGAGCAGCACGGGCAGGGTGATGTCGCGACCCTTGACCATTTCACCAGTGATGATGAGCTCCTTGACCTTCTTGTTGCCGGGGATGTTATACATCAGGTCGAGCATCAGCTCTTCGAGGATCATGCGCAGGCCGCGGGCGCCGACCTTGCGCTGCAAGGCTTCGCGGGCGATCTCACGCACGGCATCGTCGGTCCAGGTGACCTTGACGCCCTCGTAGTCGAACAGCTTGG
Source organism: uncultured Acidobacteriaceae bacterium (assembly GCA_964236875.1). Classification (GTDB taxonomy): domain Bacteria; phylum Acidobacteriota; class Terriglobia; order Terriglobales; family Acidobacteriaceae; genus Granulicella. The sequence goes on from CAXSHQ010000138.1 coordinate 1,047, forward strand.
CGTATTGCTTGAGAATGGCGTTGCGGGGGCGCGAGAGGATGTCGATGAGCGCGGGCTCATCGAGCTCGTCGAGGATGCCGAGCACAGGGAGGCGGCCGACGAACTCGGGGATGAGGCCGTATTTGAGCAGGTCCTGGGGCTCGGCCTGACGGAGCAGCTCGGCGTCGCGCTGGGCGCGGATGGGAGTCACTTCCGCGCCGCGGCGGCCCTCGGGCTTGTCGTCAGTGTGCTTGAAGCCGAGCGCCTTTTTGCCGACGCGACGACCGATGATGCGCTCCAGACCGACGAAGGCACCGCCGCAGATGAACAGGATGTTCGTCGTGTCGACGATGGTGAACTCCTGGTGCGGATGCTTACGGCCGCCCTGCGGCGGGACATTGGCAATGGTGCCCTCAAGGAGCTTGAGGAGGGCCTGTTGCACGCCTTCGCCGGAGACGTCGCGGGTGATGGAGGGGTTCTCGTCCTTGCGGCCGATCTTGTCGATCTCGTCGATGTAGATGATGCCCTGCTGGGCCTTGTTGACATCGCCATCCGCAGCCTGAAGGAGCTTTAGGATGATGTTCTCGACGTCCTCGCCGACGTAGCCGGCTTCGGTAAGCGTTGTGGCGTCGACGATGGCGAAGGGGACGTCCAGCATCTTGGCAAGGGTCTGCGCCATGAGGGTTTTGCCGGAGCCGGTGGGGCCGACGAGGAGAATGTTGGACTTGGCAAGCTCGACGTCATTGCCGCGCACCTTGTTCATCTGCACGCGCTTGTAGTGGTTGTAGACGGCAACGGCGAGCTTCTTCTTGGTGACGTCCTGGCCGATGATGTACTCGTCCAGGAAGGCCTTGACCTCAGCGGGTTTGGGAAGCTGCTGGGGCGTATTGCCGGTGCCGGTGCCCTGCAGGTCGCCCTTGTCATCCTCGAGGATGGAGTTGCAGACGGCGACGCATTCGTCGCAAATGTAGGCGCGAGGGTAGTCCGAGGGGGAGGAGATGAGCTTGGCGACGGCGTCCTGGGACTTGTGGCAAAACGAACAGCGCAGCGATTCATCCGAGCCGCGAGAGGTCTTCATAAGGGGAGGGTGACTCCTTCACAGCCGCAAGAAAGGCCGGCGAACACTCTTCGAGTTTAGCGCACTATCACGGGTCTGGAGAGACCGGTGGGAATCGGTTATGCACCGCGATACCGGGTGGCGACGATGGTTCCTGCCACAGAAGAAAGCCGCGCCGACAGTGCCGGCGCGGCGCGAGAGAAAAGGTGCTCTCCAGTTTTCAGTTAGGAGTTGTCAGTCTTGAGTCGAGCAGACTCACTGACTGCAGTGTTGACCATGTTCAGGTGCGGGGACGGTCGATGATATCGTCGATGATCCCGTATTCCTTAGCCTGTTGCGCGGTCATGATGAAGTCACGCTCCACGTCGCGCTCGATGCGGTCCAGCGGCTGGCCGGTGTTCTGGCTCATCAGCTTGTTGGTGAGCTCACGAATGCGGAGGATCTCGCGGGCGTGGATGTCGATGTCCGTGGCCTGACCGCCGAGGCCGCCCATGGACGGCTGATGGATCAGGATGCGGGAGTTGGGCAGGGTGAAGCGCTTGCCCTTCTTGCCGGCCATGAGCAGGAAGGCGCCCATGCTGGCGGCCTGGCCGATGCAGAACGTCACCACGTCGTTCTTGATGTACCCCGGCGACGGGTTGCACTCCACCGCCGTGAC
>CAXSHQ010000138.1:2750-5300 GCA_964236875.1 uncultured Acidobacteriaceae bacterium
TGACCGGGCTGCGGATGTATTGCATGGTGTCGTAGATGGCGAGGCCGGCGGAGATGGAGCCGCCTGGGGAGTTGATGTAGAGCTGGATGTCCTTGTCGGGGTCTTCACCGGAAAGAAAGAGGAGCTGCGCGATGATGAGGTTCGCGACGTTGTCATCGATCGGGGTACCGAGAAAGATGATGTTGTCGCGGAGCAGGCGGCTGTAGATATCGTAGGAGCGCTCGCCGCGGCTCGTCTGCTCCAGCACAAAGGGCATGTATCCCATGGGTGTTCTCGTTTCCTTGCTAGGCGCCTGTGAGGCGCGTTGGGACGGTACGGCTTGGTTCCCCACAGTGTAGTGCCAGCACCGAGGAACTACAGAGATCCTTCGCTGCGCTCAGGATGACGCCTGTGGAAAGGCTGGCTCAGGACGAAGCCTGTGGAGAGGCTGGCTCATCCTGAACGCTTGAGGATCAGGAGGTGAGCTTTTCGTAGAGCGCGGAAGCGGCCTTCTCGCGGCTCATCTGCTCGCGGATGCGGTTGAGGGTGCCGTCGTCAGCCAGTCGCTTGCGCATGGTGTCCAAAGGCTCGCGGGCTTGGATGGAAAGCATGAGCAACTCGCGCTCGAGATCTTCATCCGTCACCTCGACGTTCTCGCGCTCGGCGATCTTGTCCAGAACCAGCGAAGCCTTGACTTCATTCACCGCTTGGTCGCGCTGTGCGTCGCGCAGGCGGCTGAAGTCGAGCTGGCGCATGGCGTCCGAGGACATGCCCTGCTGGGCAAGGGCGCGCAGGCCGCGCTCCAGGCGGGCATCGATCTGGTTCTGCACAAACGTTTCGGGCACCGGAAATTGGAAGCGGCCGACGAGCTCCTCGACCATGCGGTCGCGGGCCTGGGATTCGAGAGCGTTCTTCTTGCGGGACTCGGCGCGCTCGCGAAGCTTGGACTCGAACTCCGACCAGGACTCATAACTGCCGAGCTGCGCGGCGAACTCATCGTCGCGCTCGGGGAAGCTCTTCGACTTGATGGCCTTCACGGTCACGTCATAAGCGACGGTCTTGCCGGCGAGACGGGCGTCGCCGAACTCGGCGGGATAGGTAGCTTCGAAGGTAAGTTCCTGGCCGATCTTGGCACCGCGTAGCGCTTCGTTGAAGGCCTGCAGAGTGTGCTTGCCGCCGATCTCGAGGAGAGCATCTTCGCCGGTGAGCTCGGGCTCCGCGGTTTGGGGCTCCTCTTCGCCCACCACTTGCGCGAGGTTCTGGACCTGGCCTTTGAAGCTGATCTCGGCCCAGTCGCCGTCGGCCAGCGGGCGGTCTTCCTCGACCGGCTCGACGGTGGCGTGGTGCTCGAGCACACCGCTCATCTCGTGCTCGAACTCATCGTCCGTGAGGGCGGTATCGGGACGATCGACGGTCACGGTATCGTAGCCGTCGACATTGAAGTCGGGCAGGACCTCGAAGGTGGCCTTGAAGCGGAGGGGCTGACCTTCCAGGAGCTGGAGATCGGAAACCTGCGGCTGCGAAACGGGCTGCAGGTGCTGGGCCTGGAGCTGCTCGCGGAACTTGTCAGAGACAAGCGACTCGAGAACTTCCTGGCGAAGCTCCTTAGCGAAGCGCGACTTGATCAGTGAATCCGGCACCTTGCCGACGCGGAAGCCGGGGATGCGGGCGAGCCTGGTGTAGCGGCGCGTGGCGGCCTTGTAGGCCTTGTCCACTTCGGCGGCGGGCGCTTCGACGTCGATGGAGCGCGTGAGCTCGGGGTTCAGCGTCGGAGCGTGGTGATGGTGGCCTTCATGATCATGGCCGGCATGCTCGTGAGCTTCGTGCGATTCGGTTTCCGGCTGCGCAGCCGTGAGGGCGTCTTCCTGGGTTTCAGCGGGGCTCAATGGGGTATTGCCTTCCGGGAGGGTTGGGGCGCGGCCGTGAATACATGGTGCCAGCGCGAGCGGCGGATCGAAGCCCGCCAAGGCTCAAGGATACGGCGTGGGTGGGGTGGGGTCAAACCGGGCCCAAGACGGTGCGGCGAGCGCGGGCCGGGAGAGCGTCGGACGTATGATCTGCAGGGATGTCGAGAGAACCGGGCCTGACATTGCGAGGGGAAGGAAAGAGCCCCGATGTGCTGCGCGTACTGCAGGAACAGATCGCTGGATGCGAGCGTTGCGAGCGGCTGCGAAGCTACTGCAAGCAGATCGGCGAAGTGCGGCGGCGGGCGTACCGCGATCAGGAGTACTGGGCGAAGCCGGTGCCGGGCTTCGGCGACCCGCTGGCGAGGATCCTGGTGCTGGGGTTGGCGCCCGGCGCGCATGGAGCCAACCGCACGGGGAGACCGTTTACGGGCGATGGCTCCGGCGACTTCATGTACCCGGTCCTGCATGAGCTTGGGTTGGCAAGCAAGCCCAGGGCGATCGCGCGTGACGACGGGTTGAAGCTGCGCAAACTGTGGATCGGGTCCGTGGTGCGGTGCGCTCCGCCCGGCGACAAGCCCAGGCCGGCAGAGCTGCGAAACTGCGCGGAACACCTGGCCGCGGAAGTTGCAGGGCTGCCTCGGGTACGCGTGGTGGTGTGCCTGGG
>CAXSHQ010000138.1:5310-11174 GCA_964236875.1 uncultured Acidobacteriaceae bacterium
CGTGGGATGGCTATCTGGCGCACCTTCTGCACGCGGGCGTGGTGGAGCGGCGCAGTGCGTATGTCTTTGGACATGGGGCCGAGTACCGGCTGCCGAACGGGCTGATGCTGCTGGGCAGCTACCATCCATCGCTGCGGAACACGAACACCGGACGTTTGGACCGGAGAATGTTTGCGAGGGTATTCGCAAGGGCTCGTGAGCTGGCGGGGCTGGATGGATGAAGATGGCGAGTGCGTTTGTGATGACGTATACGACCAACCTCTTCGAAGTTGATGGAATCGAAGTTTGTGCAGGCAGGAGTGGAGGGAAGATGCGCCATAAAGAGTTTTGGATTGCACTGAGTCTTGGAGCACTGGCCGGCGGCATTGCGGCGTTGCTGTATGCACCGCAGTCGGGCGAGAAGACTCGCAAGCAGTTGAAGCAGAGCCTGGAAGACGCGGGCGATGCGCTGCAGGATGCAGGGGATTACCTGAAGAATCAGGCGGAACAGCTGGCCAAGGAAGCCCAGAAGCTGGTTGGGACAGGCAAGGACCAGTTCAACGATGCGGTGGAGTCGGCGAGCGGCTATGCGTCAGGCGCGTTGAAGCAGGCAGGCAAGTCAGTAAAGGCTGCGCAGAAGCTGGTATAGACATTGCTGAAGTGGCGAACGGGACCCTCCGCGGGTCCCGTTCTGCATTTCGGGTTTAGGAGTATTGCTCCGGAGGACCAAGGGTCACGACAAAGTAGGTGCACTGCGTGGTTCCGGCGTTACGCACGTAGTGGAGGTCGCCTGCGTTGACGATGCCGATGTCGCCGGCGCTCATGCGACGGGTCACGCCGTTGATGGTAAGTTCGGCCGTGCCCTCCTTGACGAGCCAAATCTCGTTGTGGAGATGCTTGTCCGTGGGTTCGTGCAGGGCGCCGGGTTCCTGGATTGTTTCGTGGATTTCCAGCTGGATGTTGCCGGCATTGAGCATGCCGAGCACATAGCGGTGCGAGGCACGCTTCGGCAACGAGCCGTAGGACGCGCCCGGAGTGTAAACGCTGGAAGCGACCATGGGCAGCGTGACGGCGCCTTTTGGTTTGTTGCCGTTGGGCGGCCCGGGTGTGGGCTCGCCCGTCACGGGGCGGTCCATGGTGCCGGTCTGCTGGGCGGCTGCGGATTCAGGAAGCAGCGCCGTAGCGGCGATCAAGGCGGGAAGCAGGGTGGTAAAGTCGCGGCGGTCCATAAGTTTCCGAAAAGGTCTCCTGTCAAACAATACGCCCCGGCGGTTAGGCCGGGGCGTACCGATTCGATGTGACGCTTACTAGACCTCCGCGAGCGCCAGGCCTTCCGTTCTCTCCTCGCCTTCGGAGGAGATGGGACGGTAGAACAGCTTGTCGACATCGAGATAGACCTCAAGGAAGGCTGGCCGCTCGGCGATGTGGCCGGCGATCAGTGCTTCGGAGAGGGGATCTTCGACGTGCTTCTGCAGGGCGCGGCGCAGGGGACGCGCACCGTAGCTGCGGTCGACCAGAGTCTTCTCCAGAATCCAGCGCTTGGCCTCGTCGTTGACCGTGATGGTGATGGTCTTGTGGACGAGATTGGCGTTGAGCTGCTGAACGAGCAGCTCGAGGATTTGCATGAGCTCGGAATCTCCAAGCGCAGTGAAGACAATGGTTTCGTCGAGACGGTTGAGGAACTCGGGGTTGAAGGTGCGCTTCACCTCGCTCATCACCATTTCCTGCATCTTCTCGAGAACGATCTCGTCCTTGGAAGACTGGAAGCCGAGTCCCTCACGCTTCATGAGGTGCTTGGCCCCGATGTTCGAGGTCATGATGATGATCGTGTTCTTGAAGTCAACCTGATTGCCGAGACCGTCGGTGAGCTGGCCGTCTTCAAACACCTGCAGCAGCAGGTTGAAGACGTCCGGGTGCGCCTTTTCGACTTCGTCAAGCAGCACGACGGAGTAGGGGCTGCGCTTGACGCGCTCGGTAAGCTGGCCGCCCTCCTCGTAACCGACGTAGCCCGGAGGCGAGCCGATGAGCTTGGAGACAGAGTGCTTCTCCATGAACTCCGACATGTCAAACCGGATGAGCTGCTTTTCCGAGCCGAAGAGGAACTGCGCCAGGGTGCGGGCGACTTCGGTTTTGCCGACGCCGGTGGGCCCGAGGAACAGGAACGAACCGATCGGACGCGCCGGACTCTTCAGGCCTGCACGGGAGCGGCGGATGGCGCGGGCGAGGGCCGAGATGGCCTTGTCCTGCGCGATGACGCGTTTGTGCAGCTCTTCTTCCACGCGGAGAAGCTTCTGGGTCTCTTCTTCCTTGATGGAGGCAATCGGCACACCTGTCCAGCGCGAAACCACATCTTCGATATCTTCGCGGGTGACGATGCCGGAAGAGGACTCATCGAGGTGGTACTTGTCGCGGAGCGCGCGCAGATTCTCGCGCTCCTTGCGCTCCTCGTCGGAGTAGAAGCGCGCCTTCTCGAACTCGTGGTTCGCGATGGCATTCTCCATGCGGTGAACGATGAACTTGATGCGCTTCTGAACCTCGGTCAACTCCTCGGGAAGCGTGGTCTGGCGCAGCTTGACGCGGGCGCCTGCCTCGTCGATAAGGTCGATGGCCTTATCGGGCAGGAATCGATCCGGGATGTAGCGGCTGGAGTGGGTGACCGAGAAGTTGATGCACTCGTCGGTGTAGCTAACGGCGTGGAACTTTTCGTAGCGCTCCTTGATACCCATGATGATCTTGATCGCGTCCTCTTCGTTCGGGGGCGGGACCTTGACGGCCTGGAATCGACGCTCCAAAGACCGGTCTTTCTCGATGGACTTCCTGTACTCGGCCGGGGTGGTCGCGCCGATGCACTGGATCTCGCCGCGGCTGAGAGCGGGCTTCAGGATGTTGGCCGCATCGAGCGAGCCTTCCGCCGAACCGGCACCGACCAGCGTGTGAAGCTCATCGATGAAGACGATGGAGTTCTGATTCTCCATCAACTCCTTCATGATGGTCTTCAGGCGCTCCTCGAACTGGCCGCGGTACTTGGTGCCCGCGACGATGAGCGAGAGGTCGAGCGAGAGGACGCGCTTATCGGCGAGGAAGCTTGGAACTTCGCCGTCGGCGATCTTCTGCGCTAGACCCTCGACGATCGCGGTCTTGCCGACGCCGGGTTCGCCGATAAGAACAGGGTTGTTCTTGGTGCGGCGGCAAAGGATCTGGATGACGCGCTCCACTTCGAAATCCCTGCCGACCAGCGGGTCCAGCGAACCATCCGAGGCAGCCTGGGTGAGGTCGCGCGAGAACTCGGCGAGCATGGATTGCTCCTGCTGCTGACCGCGCTGCTTGCCTCCGCCGGAGGCGCTGCCGGACTGCTGCTGAGGCTTCTCCTGGGTGGTGCGTTGCAGTTCCTCACGGATGGCGGGCAGGCGCAGGCCGCGCTCGGTGAGGATTTCGGCGGCAAAGCACTTTTCTTCGCGCAGCAGGCCGAGCAGGAGGTGCTCGGTCCCGATGTGCTTGTGGCTCAGGCGCTCGGCCTCTTCCGCGGCGTAGGCGAGAACGCGCTTGCACTCATTGGAAAGCGGCAGGTCGACCGAAGTCGATACCTTTTCACGAACGGTGGTGTGCTGCTCGATCTGCTTGCGGATGGATTCCACCGAAGCATGGGAGCGGAGAAAACGGTTGGTCAGAGCCTTGTCTTCACGAAGAAGACCGAGCAAGAGATGTTCGGTTTCGATGTAGGGCGAGCCAAACTGGCTGGCCTCGTAGCGCGCGAAGAAGATTACGCGCCGCGCTTTTTCGGTGTAGCGTTCGAACATGCTCCCCCTTCAGAGCCGCCGCTCCCCGTGCCCGGGTGGCAGCGGTCTGCGAATGCGATTGGCCGCCCGCCGCGATGAGGCCGCGGCGGAGAAGGACTGAATGCGCGGATGACGTACGGGCCCGGCACACAGAAGAATTGGCCTTAGTGTATCCGTCCGCGATGGTTTGCGCGGAGTGGGGGTCACTTTGTAGCCACTCGATTGGACGGGACTGTGGGAAATCGGTCGCAAACGGGCGTCGGAGCAACGCAGTCGCGCGTGGAGAGCTTTGTCAGGCCGGCGAGTTCTTAGCTGTGAGCTTGCCTCCGACCAGACGCAGGACGCGGTCGCAGCGGTGGGCGAATGCCTGGTTGTGTGTGACAACCACGGCGGCGAGGCCCTGCTCGCGCGCCAGGGTAAGGAGCAGGGAGAAGATGTGCTCCGCGGTAGCGTCATCGAGGTTGCCGGTGGGCTCGTCGGCGAGCAGGAGCCTGGGCTCTGTAACGAGCGCACGGGCGAGCGCGACTCGCTGCTGCTCGCCCCCGGAGAGTTCGCCGGAACGATGATGGGTGCGGCCGGCAAGGCCGACGCGCGTGAGCCACTCGCCGGCCGCCGCGAGAGCAGCCTTGCGGGCTTCGCCCCTGGCAAGCAGGGGAAGCGCGACATTTTCATGCGCGGTGAACTCAGGCAGCAGGTAGTGGAACTGCCATAGATATCCGAGAGTGCGGTTGCGAAACGTGGCGGCCTCCGCTGGTGTGAGGCGGGTAACGTCAGTGTCGACGCACCAGATTGTGCCGGAAGTGGGTTTGTCGAGCGCGGCGAGGAGGTGGAGGAGCGAGCTCTTGCCCGCACCCGAAACGCCGATGATGGCGACGATCTCGCCGGGTGAGACGGTGAGATCGAGATCATGGAAGAGCTGCAGGCCTGGAGAGTCAGACGTAAGGGCCGGGTAGGCTTTGCCAAGAGCTTCGGCGCGGAGAACAGGTGTGCTCATTATGTGGGTGCTCAGACAGGCGTTAGTCCTGCGCGACCTTGCCGCCGTCATTGCCGATCACGGGGCGGGTGCCTTCGCTTGCGTCGTGGCGCGAAGAGCCCGCAGACTGGGTCTGATTCTGGGCGTGCTTCTCAGGGTTCCAGGAGGGGCGGAAGGCCAGGCCGAGGCGGTTCCAAAGATTGATGCTGCCGATTGCGAGCGTCAGGTCGACGAGCTCCTTCTCGTGAAAGAACTGGGAAGCAGCGGAGTACTCGGCGTCGGAGGCATGGGTATCAAGCCGGGTTAAGGTCTCCGCCCATGCGAGAGCGGCGCGCTCGCGACCGGTGTAAGCCTCGGAATCCTTCCACTGCTCAATCGAAGCGATGCGGGTGTCCGGCTCGTTGTGTTTGCGCAGTTCCGCAGCGTGCAGATGCATGCAGAACTCGCAGCCATTGATCTGCGAAACGCGCAGCCGAACCAATTCCAGCAGAACCGCGGGCAGGGACGTGCCGGTATTCAGGTAGTGCTCGAAGGAGCGGAGAGCCGCAACACCTTCCGGTGCGTGTTCGGGATAGCGGAGGCGAGAGGGCACGGAGTTCGGTTACACAACCATTTCTTCGACGTGTCTTTCAACGGTGCGGGCAGGTACGGAGCGCCGCGCGACTCGGTGATGCTTCGAAGTGTACATGCGAAGGTCGGCCATGTTGAGCAGGGTCGACATGGCGTCGCGCCCCGTCTGCCCAGGAGCATCGGCGGGAAAGCTGGAGATTCCGATGCTGCCGCTGATCCGTGCGGTGGTGACGGGGAGGTGCACGGGGCGCTCGAGGGCGTCTGCTACATCGTTCTGCCGGAAGCGGAGATCGTGGTGAGAGACGATGATGAACTCGTCGCCTCCAACGCGCGCCACGGTTTCTCCGGGGCGGCAAAGCTGCAGGAGACGCCGCGAGGTTTCCTGGAGGACGAGGTCGCCTGCGGCGTGACCGTACTGGTCATTCACCAGCTTGAAACCGTCGAGGTCGATGAGCAGCACGGAGGCGGTCCCGGAGGCGACGAGCGACTGCAGGGACTGCTCCAGCCGACGGCGGTTGGCAAGGCCGGTCAGGTTGTCGTGCTTGGATAGGTGCTCGTGCTGGCGC
>CAXSHQ010000139.1:0-11104 GCA_964236875.1 uncultured Acidobacteriaceae bacterium
AACACCACCACCCAAAACGACGCAAACGAGATTCTGGTGGCGCTTCGCAATATGCTCATGCCCTCGGACAGGGTGTTCCTTGTGACGTCGGACAATGCCATCGTCCTATACGGCCCGCCGGACCAGCACCAGCTGACCGTGAACCTGATTCATGACCTCGACCGGCCCAAGCAGGCTTACAAGCTCACTTACACCTTCACCGAGTACGACGGCGGCAAGCGCGTCGGGATCCAGCACCACTCCCTCGGCCTGGTCACCGGCCAGCGCGTCACCTTCAAGGAAGGCAGCAAGATTCCCGTCCTGGCCGTCCATTGCCATCAGACTGGTGGCGGCCAATACATCGATGTCGGCCTCAACCTTGACGCGACCATCGACTCCTATGCCAACGGCGTCCGCCTCCGTACCAAGGTCGAGCAGTCCAGCTCCGCTGAGGACAAATCCATCAGCGGCATCACCGAGCCGGTCATCCGCCAATCCGTCTTCGAAGGCACCGCCATCCTCACCCCCGGCAAGCCCTCCACCCTCGGCTCCATCGAAGTCCCCGGCACCACCCGCCGCGTTGACATCGAAGTCACCGCCGACCTCATTCCATAACCGCTGACATTCTGCCCGCATCCGACAGCCCGGCACCCGCCGGGCTGTTTCTTTGCACGTCGCCTCGCGCAAGCGCCACCCTTCTGGAGGATGTAACATTACCTTATTACTTCCCATTCTCAACTGCCCCCGTGAGCATTTTCCTGTTTCCGGGTCAGGAGTCTCTACATGGTGTCTTTCCGGATTTACTCCGTCCGTCTGCTGGCCTCCATTTGCGCGTTCGCCAGTCTTTGTACCTTCGCTGCAGCACAGCGCGCAGTCCTCACCCCGCACGTGCCCCAGCTCGTCAAGGAAGGCCGCTCCACGCGCGTCGCCACCGTAGATGCCTCCCAGCGCATCCAGCTCGTCCTTAGCCTGCCGCTCCGCAATCAGGACGCCCTGAACACGCTTCTCGCCGATCTCTACAATCCGGCCAGCCCCAGCTATCACCAGTGGCTCCAGCCTGCCGACTTCGACGCCCGCTTCGGCCCCACCTACGACGACTACGCAAACCTCGTCGCCTGGGCGCGCGGCAACGGCCTTGACGTCATCGCCAAATCCGGCAACAAGCGCGTCCTCACTGTGGCAGGAAGCACCGGTCTCATCAACCGCGCATTCCACGTGCAGCTCAACACCTATCGCGACAACGTCCGCAACCGCGACTTTATCGCCCCGGACCGCGAGCCCACCACTGACCTCAGCATCCCGCTACTCAGCATCTCCGGTCTCGACACCGCCAATCCCCGTGTGAATCACCACATGAAAAAGCCTGCCGAGAACCTCCCTCGCTATGTGGCGTTGCGCGATTCCCTCACGGTGCAGCCCAGGCTCACCGGCTCCGGCCCCAGCGGGTACTACAACCCCAGCGACATGCGCGCCGCCTATTACGGCTCGGGCCCGTTGACTGGCTCAGGCCAGAACGTCGGCATCTTCAGCTACGACGGTTATTACGCGAGCGACGTAGCCCTCTGGTACACGACCACCGGTGTCACCCCCAGCACCATCCCGGTCACGAACGTCCTCACCGGCGGCTTCAGCGGCGCCTGCCAGCTTAACTCGCCTTGCGACGACGGCGAGCAGGTTCTCGACATCCTCCAGGTCCAGGGCATGGCTCCGGGCCTCAGCCACATCTACTTCTACGAAGGTCTGAGTGCCGTCACCGAACTCAACCAGATGGTCTCCGACAACCTGGTCTCCGTCATTTCCAGTTCCTGGGGCGGCGGTGATTTCGGCCCGGGCTGCGAACCCGCCCTCCTCCAGATGGCCGCGCAGGGTCAGACTTTCCTGAACGCCACCGGCGACGACGGGGCCTACAACGGCTTTACGTACCTTCCCCCTTCCTCCGACCCGTACATCGCGCAGGTGGGCGGAACCGTTCTCACCACCGCCAGCGCCGGCGGTGCCTGGGCTTCGGAGACCGGCTGGACCTATGCGGGCGGCGGCTTCTTCGACCCATTCATCACCATCCCGTCGTGGCAGCAGACCTCCGGCGTCATCACCTCCACGAACAAGGGTTCCACCACCCTGCGTAACTCTCCGGACTTCGCTGCTGAAGCCGACTTCGACAACACGACAGCCAGCAACGGCACTTTCGAAACCGGTTTCGGCGGCACCAGCTTCGCCGCGCCCCGGTTGGCCGGATACATTGCCCTTGCCAACCAGCAATCCGCCGCCAACGGCACAGGCCGCCTCGGCTTCATCAATCCCACACTGTACGAGCTAGGCCTACGGTCCACCTACTATCACGACATCAACAGCGGCTCCAATCCGGCCTACATCTTCGACAACGGCGTCAAGGTTACCTTCCCTGCCGTCGCCGGGTATGACCTCGTCACCGGCTGGGGTTCGCCCAACGGTCCCGCCCTGCTCAACGCTCTCACCGGGCCGAACTTCTCCATGGCGCTGAGCACATCAGCGGTCGCGCTGGTCCGCGGTTCCAGCACCTCTGTGAGTCTCACGGTCAGTCCGGTCAACAACTTCTCGGGCACGCCTGTCTTTACCGTTGCCGGCCTGCCCACAGGGCTCACCGCCACCGTCACCTCAACCGGTACGAACGCCTACTCCCTGACGCTTACCGCCGATTCCACGGCTGCCTTTGCAACCACGACGATCACCGTTACCGCGACCTACGGAAGCATTACCCACACCGCCACGGTTGCTGTCAGCACTGGCAAGCGGGCCGGTTACGACTTCACCCTGAGCGCCACCGCCGCTATGGCCACACAGCAGTCCTTCGGCAATAGCATCGTCACCGTGCAGCAGGGTGCCGGCTATAGCGGTCCTGTGGACCTGACCGTGAGCAACCTGCCCGCCGGTGTAACGGCGGTCTTCGGCACGCCCAGCACCACCACCACCAGCAATCTCACCTTCTACCCCAGCATCAGCTCCGCTCCCGGCACTTACACCGTGCTGCTCACGGGCAATGCTGCCGGTCTCGTCACCCACAGCATTCCGGTCACGATCAACATTACCGGCATCGCCTCGGTGCTCTCTGACGGAGACTTCGAGTCGGCCACCAGCCCCTGGGTCTTCACGTCCACTACCGCCGGTGCAGGTTACCTTTGCAACGAGAGCTGTGGCTACTTTCAGCATGGCGGCAGCAACTTTGCTTACCTTAACGGCTTCGGTGCGACCGACACAGACACGCTCAGCCAGTCCGTAAGGATTCCAGTAGGTAATGGCGCCACTCTAAACTTCTGGCTCAAGACCTCTTCCAGGGAGACCACTACTACCACGCAAAGCGACAAGCTGGTTGTCTCCGTCATCAACAGCGGCGGAACTTCCACGACTGTCGCTACCTTCAGCAATCTCACAAAAAACAACGCCTATGTTCTGTACAGCTACGATCTTTCCGCCTTCGTCGGGCAGACCGTTACGCTGAAGTTCACCGGCACCGAAAACAATTCGCGAGCCACAGCCTTCTTACTCGACGACATCTCCGTCGTCGTGAAGTAGCGCATCGCACTGTGGCGTTGCCACCGTGTAAAAGGCAGTACAACAGCAGCCCGGCGCAAGCCGGGCTGTTCCCTTTGCAAACGGCTACCATAGGGAAACGCATGAGCCACGCCATCCTCCTTCTCGCGCACGGCACGCCGGACCGGCTCAGCCAGATGGCCGAGTACCTCGCCCGCGTCACCGGCGGCCGCCCCATGCCGCAGCACGTTGTGGAGGAGTTGCAGCATCGCTACGCCGAGATCGGCCTTCGCGACACGCCGCTCCCGGAGCGCCTGCGGCTGGGAAGTAGCCCGCGGCTGGAAGACCGCCCGCCACTCACCCGCTGGACACTCCTCCAGGGCAAGCTCCTCGCTGAAGCTCTCGGGCAGCCCGTCTACGTCGCCATGCGCAACTGGCACCCGCTCATCGCCGACATCGTCGCGCAGATGAAGCGCGACGGCGTCACGGAAGCTACCGTCCTCTGCCTTGCCCCGCAGAACTCCCGCACCTCCACCGGCCTCTACCGCCGCGCGCTCGACACCGCCCTCGTTCAAACCGGGCCAGCCACCGATGGACCCGCCTTAACCTACACCTGGCACGCCGGTTGGGCTCACGAGCCTCTTCTCGCCCTCGCCTTCGCCGAGCGCCTTTGGCCCGCCTGGGCCGAAGCCTGCGCCAAAGCCTCCCTCACCGCCGGCAAGCCCGTCCGCGTTCCTGTTCTCTTCACCGCGCACTCCGTTCCTTGCCGCACCGTCCGCGCCGCTACGCCCGAAGAAGCCGCCCGCGGCTCCGCCGCCAGGCCCGGCGCACCCGTACCCGCGCAAGGCATTCAGAACTACGGAGTCGCTACCACCGGCGACCCCTACCCCATCGAGTGCAAGCAGACCGCCACTGCCGTGGCGCATCTTCTTTCCGCCATCGGCATGACGGAAGCCGACTGGGTTTTCGCCTTCCAATCCCAGGGAATCGCCGGCGCGCCCTGGCTCGGCCCTTCCGTCGAAGACACCTTCAAGGCCCTCGCCGATGCCGGCCACACCGCCGTCGTCATGCAGCCCATCGGCTTCCTCTGCGACCACGTCGAGATCCTCTACGACATCGACATCAACTTTCGCGCCACAGGCCGCACGCTCGGCCTGGAAGTCACCCGCGCGGAAAGCCTCAACGACTCCCCCACCCTGATCCGCGCTCTGCAAAAAGTCCTCACCCCCTCCACAGATTCGCTCCAGGCTGGCAAGCTCAAAGCTCTGAGCTCATTCGCAACCGCCCCCGCCGAAATCCTCACGCAGCCACTCCCTCAGCCAACGGCCGAGCCGGACCTGGCGCTTGTCTAATGATCCGCCCACAAAAATGATCCGCCCACAAAGTTTGTCATCTCGACCGGAGCGCAGCGGAGTGGAGAGACCCCTGTATTCGCCCCGGCCCATCTCCGTTGAGCCACACCCATGCGCATAGCTATCGTCGGAGGAGGCATCGCCGGTCTCGCCGCGGCCTACGAGCTTGAGCTCGCCCGCAAAAATGGCGCCCCGCTCGACTGGCATCTTTATGAAGCCTCCGGCCGCCTCGGCGGCATTGTCGAAACCACCCGCCACCACACACCCGAAGGCGAATGGATCCTCGAAGGCGGCCCCGACGCCTGGGTAAGCGAGAAGCCCTGGGCCCGCGACCTCGCCATTGTACTCGGCCTCGAATCCGAGCTCATCGGGAGCGACGACGCCATCCGGAAGACCTACATCTACCTCGACAGCCGCCTGCAAGCCCTTCCCGACCGCATGCGCATGATGGTCCCCGAGGACCTCGCCACCCTCGATTCTTCGCCCCTCTTCTCCGCTGACGCAAAACACGCCTATGCGGAGGAGCTGAACCGCGCAGGCAAGCTGAAAGCCGAATCGCCCTTCGCCGATCCCGAACACGACGAGTCCGTAGCCACCTTCGTCCGCCGCCACTTCGGCCACGAGGTCCTCACCAAAGTTGCCGGCCCGCTGCTCTCCGGCGTCTTCGGCGGCGATGTCGAGAAGCTTAGCGTCCGCGCTGTCATGTCGCCCATCGTCGCCATGGAGCAGGAGCACGGCTCTCTGATCGCCGCGCTCCAGCACCGCGCCAAGGAGCGCGGCCCCAAGCCTCCGCAGCCCATCTTCACAAGCCTCCGCCGCGGCGTCGGTTCGCTGGTCGAGGCTCTTCTCACCGCCTTGCCTGAAGGGCGCTTGCACCTACGCTCGACCACGACCTCCCTCGAGCGCTCTCCGCAAGATGGATGGGTAATAAATATCTCCAGCAGCGAAAAGAAACGACCCGAAGGAAATTGTCATCCTGAGCGCAGCGAAGGATCTGCTTCTTGCTTGGAGCGCCACGAAAGCGTCGGCCAGACCACGCAAGTACGCTCCGCTGCCGACACACAAGCTACAGAGAGAATCGTCGACCACCTGCTGCTCGCAACTTCGTTAGACGCAACCCGCGCACTGCTTCAGCCTCTGGATAGCCGCGCCGCCTCGCTGCTCCCCACCAACGCCAGTTCCGCCGTGCTAGCTGCCTTTTGCTGGCCCGCCGAAGCCGCGCAGACCATGACCATCCCGCCGGGCTTCGGCTTCCTCGTCCCACCAGATAAGAACGCAACGACCCCGCAGCTACTCGCCGCCACTTTCGTCGACCAGAAGTTTCCCCACCGCGCGCCGGAAGACGCCCGCCTCCTCCGCGCCTTCTTCGGCACCGGTAGCGCCGAGCACTTCGCCGATTCCTCTGACGCGGAGGTCGCCCAAGCTGCGCTGACGCAGCTCCGCAGCATCATGGGTCCGCTGCCCGAGCCCGACGCTGCGCTCACCACCGTGCGCCGCTGGCCGCGCAGCCTTCCGCAATATGAAGTCGGCCATCTGCACCGCATGACGGAACTCGACCGCCTCGTAGCTCAGTTCGACGGCTCACTCACGCTGCTCGGCAACAGCTACCGAGGCGTCGGCCTGCCCGACCTCATCCGCGACGCCCGGGCAGCCGCCTGTCGACTCGCCGATTAGCCCAGCCTCACGGGCTTTGGCACACATCTTTTCTTGTCGTCATCCTTCCGCGAAGCGGGAGGATTTGCATCTTGCCCGGAGCTTCACTGCACGCTCAGGCCGGCCGAAGCTACCACTCCTTCGCCGCCGTATCCGGCTGCAAAGGAGTGCTCGCCGCCGGCGCCTTCCACCGCAGCACCGGCTTCCTCGCCGCGCCCGTCTCATCCAGCCGTTGCAGCCGAGTCGTGTGCGGCGCCGTCGCCACCAGCTCCGGGTTCTCCTCCGCCTCACGCGCAATCTGCTTCAGCGCGTCCACAAGCAGGTCCAGCTCTTCCTTCGATTCGCTTTCCGTCGGCTCGATCATCATCGCGCCCTGCACCACCAGCGGAAAGCTCACCGTATACGCATGGAAGCCGTAGTCGATCAGCCGCTTGCCCATATCCCCTGTCTTTACACCGTTCTTTGCCTGCCGCTTGTCCGAGAACACCACCTCATGCAGCGACGGCGCATCGTAAGGCAGTTCAAACGTATCCTGCAGCTTCGCGCGCAGGTAGTTGGCGTTCAGCACCGCATCCTCGGTCGTCTGCCGAAGCCCATCCGGTCCGTTTGCCAGAATGTACGCCAGCGCCCGGATGAACATGCCGAAGTTGCCGTACCACGCCCGCACGCGCCCCACACTCTGCGGCCGGTCGAAGTTCATCGTGAGCGCCCCATCGGCTTTGCTCGCCAAGACCGGCGTCGGCAGAAACGGCTCAAGGATCGCCTTGCAAGCCACCGGACCCGAGCCCGGTCCGCCGCCGCCATGCGGCGTCGAGAACGTCTTATGCAGGTTCAGGTGCATCACGTCTACGCCGAAGTCGCCCGGCCGCGTTTTGCCGCACAGCGCATTCATGTTCGCGCCGTCCATGTACAGCAGCGCGCCCTTGGCATGCAGGATGTCCGCAATCTTGTGAATCTCGCTCTCGAACACCCCAATGGTCGAGGGATTGGTCAGCATCAGCGCCGCCACATCCTCATCCACCATCTTCTCCAGCTCGGCCAGATCCACCATGCCCGCGCTGTTCGACTTCAGGTTCGCCACCTGATAGCCGCAGATTTGCGCCGTAGCCGGGTTCGTCCCATGCGCCGAATCCGGAATCAGGATCTTCTTTCGCGGCCCGCCCTTCGACTGGTGGTACGCCCGCGCCAGCAGGATGCCCGTGAACTCGCCATGCGCGCCGGCCGCCGGCTGCAGCGTGATCGCGTCCATGCCCGTGATCTCGATCAGACACTCGCTTAGTAGCTTCATGATGCCAAGCGCGCCTTGCGAGAGCGCCTCCGGCTGATACGGATGCGCCTCCGCAAGACCCTCCAGCCGAGCCACCGCTTCATTGATGCGCGCGTTGTACTTCATCGTGCACGAGCCCAGCGGATACATGCCCAGGTCGATGGCATAGTTCCACGTCGAAAGCCGCGTGAAGTGCCGGATGATCTCGATCTCGCTCAACTCGGGCATCACACCCAGGTCTGCACGCGCAGCGTCGCCCAGCAGCGACGCCGCATCCACCGCCGGCACATCCAGCTCCGCCAGCCGATACCCCTTCTTGCCCGGCGAACTCTTCTCGAAAATCAGATCTTCGTTCTGGCTAACATGCGTAGTCGCCTTGCGCGACGTGCCGATGAACTTTTCGTCTGCCATATGTCTTCCTAAAATTCTTCTTCCCCGTTGCCGCTACCATCCACCGAGTAGCTCCCCGACTCCGGCCCATCCAGGTCTTCCTCGCGCAGGCTCAGCGCCAGCACCGTGCCGGACTCGAACTCCACCGTCAGCGAGTCCAGCTCTTCCAGCGCGGCCTTGCCCACGATCTCGCCGATCTGCGCGCAAAGCGCATTGCGGTACTCCGGCTCGCCATGGCTCACGGTGAAGTCCGCCAGCAGCACGCTCGGCCACGCATACAGCGTCAGCATCGGCCCGTCGAAGCGCAGGCGCACGTAGTCGCTCACGAACTCGACCGCCGTCAACTCCTGCCCTTCGAGCGCGCTAACGTCCACTGACTGCAAACTCCTCGGCGGCCACTTCCGCCATGATGAACGCAGGCTCGCAACGCACGGGAAAGTTCACCGAGTTCGCAATGAAGCAGCGCTTGTGCGCCTCTTCGTGCAGATCCCGCGCCAGCGCGAGATCCACGGCTGCGGCAAACGTCACCTCTGGCCGCAGCACCACTTCCGTGAACTGCCCCGTACCTACCGCCGCCTCTGTGCGCATGGTACCTTCCGCACGGTCACGATACGCTGTCGCCACCAGCCCGGCATCCGCGCACAGATTCAGATACCAAAGCTGATGACACGCACTCAGCGACGCCACCAGCATCTGCTCCGGGTTCCACCGCGCCGCATCACCCCGGAAAGCCGGGTCGGAAGAGCCCAGGATCGCCGGCCTGCCCTGGCTCGCAATTTCATGATCGCGGCTATACGCGCGGTAGTCAGAGGTGCCTGCTCCCGTGTTGCCCGTCCACGTCAAGGTCACTTCATACTGATGGCGATCCGTCATTGCGTCCTCCTCCGCTCTACTGCAAAGCTCCCGCAGCCGCGTCCATATGCGCCTTCGTCGTCAACTCCGTTGCGCACCACAGCGCCGCGCCCTCGCCCAGCTCCGGATACCACTTTGCCAGCGCCAATCCGCCCACTATCTGCTTCTGCAACAATTGCTCATTCACGTCTGAAGCGGCTGTTGACAGCGCCACTGCAAACTCATTGAAGCTCGGCGCAGCAAACAACGCCTTCGCCCCCGCGCCTTCCAATTGCCCACGTAGATACGCCGCCTTCGCCAGGTTCTGCTCCGCCAGTTCCCGCAGTCCCTGCTTGCCATGCACGGTCAAGTAGATCGTCACCATCAACGACATCAACGCCTGATTCGTGCAGATGTTCGACGTCGCCTTCTCGCGTCGAATGTGCTGCTCGCGCGTGCTCAGCGTCAGCACAAACCCGCGCTTGCCGTTCTTGTCTTTCGTCTCACCGCACAGCCTGCCTGGCATCTGCCGCAGGAACTTCTCCTTGCAGGCCAGCACGCCGCAATACGGTCCGCCGAACCCGACAGCGACACCAAAGCTCTGTGCCTCCAGGCTCACGATGTCCGCCTCCCACGGCGGCTTCACGATGCCGAGACTCAGCGCCTCCGCGATGCTCACGATCAGCAGCGCACCCTTCGAGTGCACCAACTCCGCTACCGCCGCCACGTCTTCAATGCAGCCGAAGAAGTTCGGCGACTGGATCAGCACGCACGCCGTATCCGGCAGCAGAGCGGCTTCGAGCGCAGCCATATCCACGCACCCCGTGCCCTTGTCATACCCAAACTCTGCAATCGCAATGCCCTGGTGCTGCGTGCTCGTCCTCAGCACTTCGCGATACTCCGGATGCACCGTTCGCGCTACCGCACAGCCCAGCCGTCCGGTCACGCGGCACGCGACCACGCAGCGGTTGCGCCCGGTCACGCGGACGGCCATCATCACGGCCTCGGCGGCACCGGTAGACCCGTCATACATGCTCGCGTTCGCGATCTCCATGCCGGTCAGCTCGCAGATCATCGTCTGAAACTCAAACGTCGCCTGCAGCGTGCCTTGCGCGATCTCCGGCTGGTAGGGCGTATAGCTGGTCAGGAACTCGCCGCGCTGGACAAGCGAGTCGATGATCACCGGCCGGTAGTGCCGATATGCGCCCGCACCCAGGAAGCTTGCATAGAGCTTGCTCGCCGGTTGCTGCGCCAGCTCGGCCACATCGCCGCTGGCGAGGTTCGCCGCATACGCACGAAAGCGGTCCAGCACTTCGCTCTCCGCATGCTGCCGCGGAATATTCAGGTCGCCCGTGAGCCGGTACTCCTCAGGAATACTGCTGAACAGCTCATCGATGGAGGAGACGCCGATCACCTCGAGCATTTCGGTGCGGTCGGTTGGGGACTTCGGAAGATAACGCATTCACTTTACCCATCAGTTGTTAGAGCGATGACGCCGAAAAGATCAAGCAAGCCTAAGAGAAGAAAAATGGAACCGACTACGAAGAAGATGACCTTGGCGACGAAAGCAGGAGCAGGACGACTCCCATTCCCGTACTCATCGCCGCCGTAAGAAAACTTCGTTCCGAAAAGCGCACCAAGAATGAGAGCAAAGCCAATCAGGGCAAAGCCGTAGTCCAGACACATGGCCTAGTGGCCGGTCTCTTCCGCCACAAACTTGTCGTAATCCGCCGCGTTCAGCAGCGCATTCGCCTCATCCGTATTGGTCACCGTCAGCTTGATCAACCACGTCTCGTTCGCCGCCGTGTTGATCGTCTCCGGCGCGGAGTTCAGCGCTTCATTGATCTCCGTCACGGTTCCGGTCACCGGCGCATACAGATCGCTCACCGCCTTCACCGACTCCACAGACCCGAACGTCGAGCCGGCCTCCAGCGCCTGCCCCACCTTCGGCAGCTCCACGAACACGATGTCGCCCAGCGAGTGCTGCGCATAATCCGTGATGCCGACCGTGGCGTTCTCTCCGTCCAGCTCCAGCCATTCATGGCTCTTCGCGTAGCGATACTTCTCGGGGTAACCCATAGCATGTCTCTCCACTCGCGATTGTAGAGGAAAGCTGCATGAGGAA
>CAXSHQ010000140.1:0-11026 GCA_964236875.1 uncultured Acidobacteriaceae bacterium
GCGGAAGCTGTCGACGATGCGGGAGTCTTTGCGGGCGTCGAGGCGCTCGATGATGTAGTCGCTCCGCTCGTCGCTGCCGGTGGGGACATCGCGGCCAGTCTGCGGGTGGTCGGCGCCGGTGACGATGAAAGCACCGCCGGGGTCGCCGCCTTCGTCATCCTTGCCGAGGCGGACGTAGAAGACGGGGTCGGGGACGTGAATCTGGACGTCGGCGCTGGCAGTAGGCACTTCAAAGAGGCGGTGGGGGCTGGAGGCCGGGTTGATGGCCATCTTCTGGACGGCGTGCGCGGTTTCCTTGTTGAGGTCGCTGCCCTGCTGAGGGAGCGGGACGAGCTCAGGGGCGCCGCGGAAGGTGTCGAGCACGAGAACGCTGTTTTCCTCGGGGAGGCGGAGGTCGGGGGCGACTTCCGGGGTGCGTGCGGCCCGGTCGGCTTCTTCGCGGGCGAGTTCGGGGCTCAGGACGGGGCGTTCCGTGGTTTGCGCGGACGCAGCGCCGGGAGCGTGATCGCGCGACCACTTCTTGGTGGCGGGGAGGTCGACCAGGGCGAGCGGGATCTCTTCGCTGGAGCCGTTGCGCTCGGCGCTGCGGTAGCGGACGAGGCTGCCGGTGACCTTGTAGTCGAGGACGAGCTGGTAGCTGCCGTCCTTGAGGATGAGGCGGGTGCGTACGGGGGTGCTGGGGGAGACGACGTCGGGGACGTCCATGGGGCGGTGCTGGGCTTCCGTTCGCGGGAAGGGCAACGCGAGGGCAGTGAAGGCGAGGATTGCGCGGATTGGCGGATGCCGGAGCATGTCAGCAGGTTAGACGCTGCGGTTCGCGGGAGTGGGTAGTCCACTCGAGCCGAGCCCACCCGCGACGATGATGCCGTTGCGGATGGCACCCGGTGTCGGATGTGGCTGCTACCTGTTTTCCTAGAGGTGTAGCGACGCTTCAGGCGAAATACGGGGATTCTTCGCTGCGCTCAGGATGACACCTCTCAAGTTGGGAGCTACACCTGGAGGACAACTTCTCTAGAAGGTTTGCTGCTGGAGCCAGGCGCGGAAGCTGGGGCCAAGGTCATCGCGTTTGAGGGCGAACTCCACGGTGGCCTTGAGGAAGCCGAGCTTGTCGCCGGCGTCGTGGCGCTTGCCTTCATAGGTGAAGCCGTAGACCTTTTCGTACTGGAGAAGGGCCTTGATGGCATCGGTGAGCTGGAGCTCGCCGCCAGCGCCGGGGGCGATGGATTCGATCATCTCGAAGATGCGAGGGGTGAGGATGTAGCGGCCGATGATGGCGTTCTGCGAGGGCTGGGTGCCGGGTTTGGGCTTTTCGACCATGTCGTGGACGGCGCAAAGGCGCGGGTCAGCCGGGTCGGGGGTGCAGTCGAGGCAGCCGTAGGCGGAGATGGCGTCACCTTCGACGACTTCGGAGCCGAGAATGGTGGCGCCGGTGCGCTCGAAGGCCTCCACCATTTGCGAGAGGCAGCCCTGGGCGGGGGCGTAGACGATGTCGTCGGGAAGGATGACGGCGAAGGGCTCGTCACCGACAAGGGCCTTGGCCTGGAGGACGGCGTGACCGAGGCCGAGGGGCTCCGCCTGGCGGGTGTAGGTGATGTGGGCGAG
Source organism: uncultured Acidobacteriaceae bacterium (assembly GCA_964236875.1). Lineage (GTDB taxonomy): Bacteria > Acidobacteriota > Terriglobia > Terriglobales > Acidobacteriaceae > Granulicella. Next base: position 1,603 of record CAXSHQ010000140.1, read on the forward strand.
ATTGTGGAGGGGACGGATGAGCTCGAGGAGCTGCGTTTTGCCGCGGGCTTCCAGGGAGGACTCGAGCTCGACGGACTTGTCGAAGTGATCCTCCATGGTGCTCTTGCCGCGGCCGGTGATGATGATGATTTCGGTGCAGCCGGCGGAGACGGCCTCCTCGACTCCGTACTGGATGAGGGGCTTATCGACCAGCGGGAGCATTTCCTTGGGCATGGCTTTTGTGGCGGGCAGGAAACGGGTACCCATGCCGGCAGCAGGAAAGACAGCTTTGCGGATTTTCTTTGAGGCCATTATGTGCAGACTACTTCCTCGTCACGAACCCTGACGATGGTAGCAGTGGTGGCAGGGCGGAGGCGATGGCTAGTTGGTGACCGAGAAGAGAGGTCACCGAAGTTGCAGAAGTCAGGGCGCGCGGATGATGGAGGCGAGATCGGGGGCGATTTGCCGGAAGTGCTTGCTATTTAGCGTGTAGATTTCTGTGGCCCGAGCTTTGCGCGCGGACGCAAGGATGAGCGAGTCATATAAGCGCCCGCCTGTAATGCCACGACTCCCGCAGGAGAGGATCTCTTCTACAGTTTCTTCCGCGGTTAAGCCGACGATGATGAATCTTCTCCGAGAGCTTTCTACGAAAACGCTGCGCCTCTGCTGCTTCCAGCCGAACGTCTGGCGGAATTCTGGTAGTGACGGAGTAAAACTCCGCGAGGCAGTGCGGAGAGGTGCTGCTTGTGCCGGGCGCCAGGGATCCCAGTAGCTTCAGGGAAGCTTCATGTCTCGGGTGGAAGTCTTGAGCGGACGCGATGAGCACGTTTGTTTCAACGAAGGTCATCGTCTTCTTGTTCTTGCGTCGTCCATTCCATAACCTGCTTCATCCGCTCTTCGCGCATTTCGTTTACTTGTCTCAACAGGTCGTAAGACGGATCTCTGTCCAGGGCCCGATAGACCAGCACTCCGCGATCTTCATAGACACGACTTTGCGGAGAGTGCTCGCGAACGCTCAGGACGACGCGGTGATCTTCCGGCTGATTTTCCAGCAGCAATTTTGCTCCAGGTTTGATTTGAAGACTCTCGAGGACATCGTCTGGAAAGTGGACGACTCCATTCTCTTCAAGCTGGACCACGTACGTCATATCTCGACTGTACACCCAGGCTAGAGCACGGGGGAGCTGTCGTGGAGCATGGATTTGCGGATGACCTTGATAGGCGCGAAGCCCTGGCGCATGAGGTCGTCGTGGAAGTGCTCCAGGCTGAAGGCGGCGCCTTGTTTGGCTTGGAGGTCGGCGCGGAGCTTGAGGATTTCCAGCTTGCCCAGGGTGTAGTAGAGGTAGAGCGCGTCGCTGGTGGCGCGCTTGGTTTCGACCTCGGCGATGGGGCGGGACTGGTAGCCCTCCTTGACGAAGAAATCCTGGGCCTGTTCGAGGGTCAGGGGGCCGCCAATGCCGGTGTGGAGGCGGATGGCGACGACGAAGCGGGCGTCGCGGAGGAGCGCGTCCTGCAACTGACCGAGGCGGATGAGGTCGGCGGTCTTTGCGTCAGGTGAGGCGCCGGGGAGGCTGCCGGGCTGAGCGTAGCCTTCGTCGAGCATCATCTGCTCGCAGTAGTGAGCCCAGCCTTCGACGTTAGTGTTGGCCATGATGAGCTTGCGGATCTTGGACGGGAACTGGCTTTGCCAGAGGAACTGCGTGTAGTGGCCGGGGTAGGCCTCGTGCACGCTGGTAGAGACGATGGTGCCAGTGTTGAAGGCGGCCATGTATTCTTCGGTGCGCTCGGATTTCCAGGAGGGCTCGGGCAAGGTGACGTTGAAGAGCGCCTTGGTGGAGCGGGTCTCAAAAGCGCCGGGCGGGTCCATGCTGGCCTGGGTGGTGGCGCGCATGAAAGGCGGCGTTTCTTCCAGCGTGGGCTGCACATCGGAGGGAATGGTGATGATGTGCTTGGCGCGGATGAAAGCGATCTCGGAGTCGAAGCGGGCGTGGAAGGCTTCGAGGAGAGTGGCGGGCGCCGGGTGCTGTTTGGCGAGCGCGGCGAGCTCCTGCTCGGGCGTGGCGTTCGGGTCTATGCGTTTGGCGACTTCGGCGAAGGCGGCCTGGTTCTTGTGGAGGTCGGCGAGGCCGATGCTGAGTAACTTGTCGAGGGGTGTGTCGACCATCTCCTCGTAGTCGAGCGCCTTGCTGTAGGTGGCGGCGCCGTACTTGTAGTCGCCGTCTGAGCGGGAGAGGAGATCGGACTTCATCCAGGCGCCGTAGCTTTGGAGGGCGGCGATGACGGCGATGTTGGACTTGGCGAAGTCGGCTTTGAGCTGCGCGTCATCGGCGGCGGCGAAGGCTTCGGGAACATCGTGCTGGAAGAAGCTGACCAGGCCGTCGATCTGCTCCAGCGCAATTTCGGTGTAGATACGCGGCGGGTGCCTGAGATTTTTGCGGGCTTCGACGAAGACCTGCGGCATCTGCGATGGCGGCGCGCAGACGGGTGTTCACGGGTGCGTAGGGGCGCTCCATGAGAGTGAAGACGGAGCCGGTGATGCCGGAGGAGTAGCCGTCGGGGTTCTTTTCCCAGTCGCGGATGACCTCGAGGTGCAGGAGGTTAAGGCGGATGCTGTTGAGCAGGATGGCGCGGTCGGCGGCTTGCTCGGCGTCGAGAGCGGAGGGCTCGATGGCGGCGATCTTCCTCTCCCAGTCGTGGAGGGCGGCGGTTTCCTTTGCGACATTCGCGGCGGAGTAATCCTCGAGCTGCGCGTCGTACTGGTGGAGACCGGCGGAGGTGCCGGCGGTGGGCTGGAAGTGGAAGTAGACCTGGTCGAAGTACTGGTCGGCGAGGAAGTTGAGGGTCTGGGCGGCGCCATCGGCGGAGGTGCGCTGGGCGGGGGCGGAGAAAGCAAGCAGGGGAAGGAGAGCGAGAGCGGCGAGCCGGGAGCGCATGGCGGCAGTTTACTGCGTACCGCAGCGCGCACGTGATTTCGATCCTGCCGATTCAGCGCGCGGGCTCAAATGAGCCAAGGAATGAGCTACACTGAGCTGGAGGTGAATCGCCATGGTGGCTGCGGAATCGATCGCTGAAATTCTTGGACTTGGGAACTCCGTGCGAACGCTGCACGATCTCGATGCGGTGGTCGCAGCCGGCCTGCCGAAGCGATCTCTGGAACGCCTGTCTGCCCGGCTGCACCAGGACCGCCGCGTAGCTAGCGCCTATAAGTTCAAGGTGGTGCCGCAGGCAACGTGGAAGCGACGGACGAAGAAGTTGTCAGTGGACGAGAGCGAGCGGACTGAGCGGTTGGCCCGGGTTCTTGCGCATGCGGAGTACGTGTGGGATGAACGCGCACAGGCGCGAGAATGGATGGGCAAGCCTCATCGTGAGCTCGGCAACGCTGCACCGCTAGAGGCAGCGCGAACGGAGCTCGGAGGCCGCCGCGTGGAGGAGTTGCTCGATAAGCTTTTCTATGGGCTGCCGGTTTAGCCGTGATTGCCTACCGCATCGCGGACGCGCGACATCCGATCTTCGAGGGAACGGGCGCCATGCTTCGCGGAGGCCGCTGGAACTCGGTCGGTCACCCGGCCATCTATGCGGCCGAAAGCTATGCCGGCGCCATGCTTGAAATCCTGGTCCATGCAAACCTTTCGAGCCCTCCCAGGAATCAGCGCGTTGTTCGCATCGCGATACCCGACAGGGTTGAGGTCGAAACGATCTCTCCCGCGGCGTTGGCCGGGTGGGACGCGGAGGATGTGACGGTCACCCAGGCGTTTGGGGACCGTTGGCTGAGAGAGCTTCGGACGGCAGTGCTCCGCGTGCCTAGCGTGGTGACAGAAGGACGCGAAAGCAACATTCTCCTCAATCCCAGGCACAAACAGTTCTCGCTGATTCGGGCTGGCGAGCCGGAGGCGGTGCGCTGGGATGCGAGGCTGTTCGGACGCAGCCAATAACGGGGCCCCAGCGATATCTCAGATTGCAGCAGTATGCATCCTAGAGGAAATGATCTCGAATGGACGTAAACGCTTAAGCGTTTTGCAGTGTGCGGCTTTGCTTGTCCTTGCTTTGCCGGTGATGACGGGGCTTTCCGGATGCCTGATGGCCGGTGTGACGAGCGGCGGGCACTTCTTTCTGTTTCCAAGCCTGGGGGTGATCCTGCTCATCGTTGTGGTGCTGCTGGTGCTGCGACGGCGGTGAGCGTGGAGGTTCGACAAGCTTGAAGGCTGCGCGAGACACTGAAGATGCATGAAGGTGCACGTCGCCAAGCTTGAGAAGATTGAGACCTGCGGTCTGCTGATCGAACGCGCGCGGTTCAGCCGCGAGCACGAGGTGGTGGACGATCCGGCAGCGGCGGAGATGATTGTGCTGACCGGTCACTTCCGGTCGAGGCCGCACATCCTGCTGGACAACCCGCTCTACCGGAAGTACACGGACAAGTGCGCCACGTATGACGAGAACGACCACTGCCTGCCGCTGCTCCCGGGGGTGTACTGCAATGCGCACCACTGCGAATCGAGCAGGATTGGGCGCATCTTTTCCTATGCGCATATCACGCGGAATGGAGTGTTTTCGAACCCGAGTGTGCAGTACCGGCCGGAGACAGAGAAGAAGTACTTCGTATCGTTTCAGGGTGGGTCGACTTCGCTGGTGCGGAAGCGTTTATACCGGGTGCGATTTCGACGTCCGGACGTACTGATCGAGAACACGAGTGAGTATGGGCACTGGAGCAAGGTGCCGGCGGCCGATCAAGAAGAGCGGCAGCAGCGGTACGGTGAGACGATCAGCGCTTCGCACTTTGTGCTGTGCCCGCGAGGGTCGGGGCCGAGCAGCCTGAGGCTGTTCGAAGTGATGAAGTCGGGGGTTGCGCCGGTGCTGATCGCGGATGCGTACGTGCGGCCGCCGGGGGTGGACTGGGACAGCTTCCTGATCCGGGTGAAGGAGCGCGATGTGTCCAGGCTGGAGAAGATTCTGGAGCCGGAGCTCGCCTCGGCGGCGGAGCGCGGGAGGCTGGCGCGGCAGGCGTATCTTGAGAACTTCGCGGAAGACGTGGAGTTCGACCGGGTGATTGACCTGTGCGCGCGCAGCCTTCGGCACGGACCCCCGACGGAGGCGCAGTTTCGCAAGCGGCAGGGAAAGATGCTAGGGGCGGAGAAGCGGCTGCGGGCGCGGCAGGGGCTGATGAAGAAGGCGGCGCTGACGGCAATGCGCGTGCTGCGGATCAGGAATCCGTACCAGATGGATGTGAAGCGAGGCGCGGGCACGAAGCCATGAAGCCGGCTTGAGGAGCGTCCCGGTGAGGGGTTTCCGGGCCGTTCTGCGCTTTCCTGAATGAGGGTTTCTTGTGGCTGAGCGCAACGCGCATACTGGTGTGATGAAACAGGCGAACAGGCTCGCGTGTGCTTCGCGCTGCCGGGCTCTGGTGCTCGGCGGCTTGTGGATGGCGGCTGTTGTTGGCGCGGGTGGGGCTTCCGCGCAGGGCAAGCCCACGGGCGCAGCGACGCCGGTGGCGAACGCTTTCTCGTGGACGGGGGCAACGGGGCCGGTCAAGGCGCCGGTTACGGTGGTGGTGTTTGGGGATTTTGCCTGTCCGTACTCGGCGGACACGTTCTTCACGATAGAGCGGCTCCGGCAGCGGTATGCCGGATCGCTGCGAGTGCTGGTGAAGCAGTCGCCGCTGCCGATCCACCCGGATGCGCCGGAAGCGCACCGCGCGGCGCTGGCGGCGGGGCTGCAAGGGAAGTTCACAGCCATGGCGGAGCTGCTGTATGCGAACCAGCAGCACCAGGATGCGGCGGCGCTCCATGCGTATGCGCGACAGCTTGGGCTGGACGTGGAGCGCTTCGACCGCGACATGCATTCCGAGCGCGTGGAGAGCACGCTGGAGAACGACTTGGAGGAGGCACAGGCGCTGGGAATCGAACAGACGCCGACGCTGTTCCTGAATGGCAAGCCGCTGCAGGGGACGCAGACGGAGGCGACGCTTGCGGCGCTGGTGGACCGGGCTATGACACCGGTGGCGTCGCTGACGCGCACGAGCGCGGCGAGCGCGGGGCGGGCCGGGGTCGGCGAAGCCCTGTTTTCAGAGATGATGACCGCGCCGGCGGCACAGAAGGGCGCGGCGGGCGCGCCGCTGACGATTGTGGAGTTCACCGATTTCCAGTGCCCTTTCTGCCGTACGGCGGTGGAGCCGATGGAGCAGTTCATGGCGCTGCATGGCAGCGATGTGCGCTGGGTGTATCGCGCGTTTCCGCTGGACTTTCACCAGAACGCGCAGTTGGCCGCGGAGGCCGCGCTGGCGGCGGGCGCGCAGGGCAGGTTTTGGGAGATGCATGACCTGATGTTTGCTCACCAGAACGCGCTGAAGGAGGCAGACCTCCTTGAGTATGCGACGGAGCTTCACCTGGATGTGGCGGCTTTCGGGAATGCACTACGGACCCGCCAGTTCAGCGGGCAGGTGGCGGCGGACCGCGCGCTGGCGGAGCGCGCCGGGGTGGAGGGCACGCCGACGTTCCTGGTGGACGGGCGGATGATGAGCGGGGCGCGGTCGCTGCCGGAGCTGGAACAGATGCTGGCGCTGCATAAGGCGGAGCCCGGGCGGAGGGTGGCCTATGCCGTAACGCCGGGCGAGGTGGTTCAGCGGGTGGTGCTGGGGCCGAAAGCGGACACGCCCCTGAGGCTGACGTGGTTTACCGATGTGCGGAGCTCGCTGGCAGGGCGCCAAGCGCAACTGCTGCGCGGGCTGGAGGCGCGATACGGGAACCAGCTGCAGGTGATGTTCAAGGCAGTGCCGGTCGATGCGCACCCGGACGCGCGGCTGGGCAGCCAGGCGCTGCTGGCGGCGTATGAGCTGGGCAAGTTCTGGGATATGTATGAGGCGCTCGCTGGTCGACGGGATGTGCTGACGCGCGGAGCGGTGTTGCAAATCGCCGCGGGGCTGCGGCTGGAGCCGAACCAGTTCGCGGCAAAGCTGGACGAAGCGGCAGAGAACCTGGCGATGGATGCGGAAGAAGCGCGGCAGCGCGGGATTGCGGGCGCGCCGGTGATGTTCGTCGGCAAACAACGCGTGGATGGGCTGCAGTCGGAGAGCGCGTACACGGCGCTGCTGGATGGGCAGAAGCCTGGGACTGTCAAGGCTTCGCTGGAGAAGTTCTGATGACGATGCTTTTCTGAGCGTGATGGTGTTCATGTGTTCGGGCTCGCCGCTGCGCGGCTTGCCCGGAGTAGTACAGGGGTCTCTCCACTTCGCGCTTCTTTCGAGATGACACCCTTCGGAGGGTGACCAAGAGCGGCCCTCTTTGTTTGCTTCGTTTAAGATAACAAGTTTTGGAGTGGCAGAGAGCTTCCTTTGGTCAAATGGAGCTTCGGAGGCAAAAGCGGAGTCTCCGATCTAGTGAAGAAGCTGTTCTGAAAGCGGCAGAAGGCGGCAATGTGCGGCAGATGTCCCTGCCTACGGAATGAGCTTGTCGCGACATCGTTTTCCAAGGAGCCTTGCCACTGTGAGGGGATTGCGGTCCGGCTCACGCAGTATGTATAGAAGACGCCGTGGCTAAGCTGTTCATTTCCTTGCCGGAGCGCCTTCTTGTATGGGTATGCGAGCGCAGGGTAAGCTGAGATTCAGCTGCATCCCTGCCGTGAGGGTGGATCGGGTTCGAAGCATGGCGAGCGGGCCGAAGACTCTAAGGGGCTGGAAGGAGATTGCGACCCATGTGGGGCGCGATGTCCGGACAGTGCAGCGGTGGGAAGCGCGGCGAGGATTTCCGGTGCGGCGTTTGCCGGGCGGGGAACGGGGTAATGTGTATGCCCTGACCTCGGAAGTGGACGAGTGGCTGCACCCGGCGAACGGGAGCCCCTCTCCGGCAGCTGCGGATGCAGACCCGATTGAAGACGAGATTGAGTCTCCGGTGGCCGCCGTTGCGGCTGCGGAGGTGTCCATACCGCCTGCCACAGAAGCTGAGAGCGGGATCGAGGAGCGGCCTGGCCGGCGGTTCTGGCCGGTGGGCGTAGGCGTGGTTGTCCTGCTGGTGGGGCTGGTGGTTGTTGGGACCGTCCTGCTTCGGCGGCACCAGGGAGAAGCGGCTGCGGCTCCGGCTTTGGCAGGGGCTCCGCGGCATTACGTTTCTCCGGTGAGTGGGCTGGATGCGCAGTACCTGCAGGGCATGTACCTATTTGAGAAGCGGACGCCGAGCTCGCTCATGGAAGCGAAGCGCGTGCTGCTGGAAGTGACGGCACGCGACCCGCAGCATGCACCGGCGTGGTCCGGCCTGGCGCAGACGCTGACGTTGATGGCGGCGTATGGGGTGGGAGCGGACCCACACGGCACGGCGGAAGCGCAGGCGGCGGCGGGGCGGGCGCTGCAGCTGGACTCCGGGCTGGCGGAGCCGCACGCGGTGATGGGTTTCGCTGATTTTTTCTGGGACGGCGACATCAGAAACGCCGAGCCGGAGTTTCGGCGCGCGCTGGAGGTGAACCCCGGCTGCGCGCTGGCGCGGAACTGGTATGGGACGGTGCTGACCTACGAGGGGCGGTTTCCGGAAGCGCTGGAACAGTTGACCGAGGCGCAGCGGCTGCAGCCTTCGTCGACGGCGATCCTGGCAAACCGGGCGCTGGCGCTGGGCCTGAGCGGGCACAGGGACGAAGCGGTGCACCTGCTCCAGCAGGCGGGAGAGGATGACCCGATCGCCAGCGTGCGATTCAGCCTGGCTGTTCTTTCGCTGGTGCAGCCGCGGGACGTGGAGCTCCATCTGCGGGAGGAGCTGCAACTGGCCGCGCTGTCGCACTCGGAGGAGACGGTCCGGTTTCAAACCGCGGCGCAAGAGGCGTACCGACGAGGCGGGGAGAAGGCGATGTGGCGGTGGATCCTTGCGCGCGGTGAGCGGGAGCCGGTCTCGCTGGAAACGATGGCCGAAGCCCACGCGGCCCTGGGGGAGAATGACGCCGCGCTGGAGACGCTTGCCCGGGCGTTGAAAGAGGGGCAGCGGCCGGTGGATCTTGCAATGAATCCGCTGTTGCTGCCGTTGCACCGCGACCCGCGCTTCAGCCGGTTGGTGAGCGCGGAGGGTCTGCCGGCGGTTCCCTGACGCGGGCTGTAGGCTTGCAAGGAAAGCTCATGCCGGATCGACCGTTCACCAGCCCTCCGGGGCGGCAAAGTCTCGCTGTGCTGATTCCCGCCTGGCAGCCGGAGCCGGTGCTGGTGGAGCTGGTGGCGGCGCTTGCCGGGGCGAGGTTTGGACTGCTGCTTGTGGTGGATGACGGCAGCAGTGCGGACCGGCAACCGGTGCTGGCGGAGCTGGCGCGGTTCGAGGTGAGGGTGCTTCGGCATGCGGTGAATCTGGGCAAGGGGCGCGCGCTGAAGACGGGCTTCGACTGCGTGCTGACGGAGTACCCCGCTATCGAAGGCGTGGTGATGGCGGACGCCGACGGGCAGCATACGGTTGCTGACATTCTCCGTGTGGCGGATGCGCTCTTG
>CAXSHQ010000141.1:0-10998 GCA_964236875.1 uncultured Acidobacteriaceae bacterium
CTCTTCGGCCTCACCCAGAACGCCGGCATGGGCTGGCAACCCGACCGCCTCCTCGACCCCGAGTTCCTCATCCTCAGCACCCACGGCGGCCTCCGCGCGGCGGATGGGACACCCATCGCGCTCGGCTTCCACACCGGTCACTGGGAGGTCGGCCTCCTTGTCGCCGAAGCCGCCCGCGAGTTGCGCAACCTCCGTGCCCTGCCCTTCGCCGGCGCCGTGACGGACCCCTGCGACGGCCGGACTCAAGGAACACCGGGGATGCTCGATTCGCTCCCCTACCGCAACGATGCGGCGATGGTTCTCCGCCGCCTTATGCGCTCGCTCCCGCAGCGCCGAGGCGTCATGGGCATCGCCACCTGTGACAAAGGCCTTCCCGCCATGCTCATGGCGCTGGCCTCGTCGCAGCAGTACCCCAGCATCCTCGTCCCCGGCGGCGTCACCCTGCTTCCCGAGCAGGGGGAAGACGCGGGCAAGGTCCAGACCATCGGGGCCCGCTTCGCACAGGACCAGATCACCCTCGAGTACGCCGCCGAGATGGGCTGCCGCGCCTGCGCCACTCCCGGCGGCGGCTGCCAGTTTCTCGGCACTGCGGCCACCGCGCAGGTCGTCGCCGAAGCCCTCGGCCTCTCGCTCCCCCACACCGCCCTCGCGCCCTCCGGCCAGCCGGTCTGGCTTGACGCCGCCACCCGCTCCGCCCGCGCGCTGCTTCGCCTAGCCCAGCTTGGCCTCGGCACGAGCGACATCCTCACCGACGCCGCCATCCGCAATGCCATGGTCCTCCACGCCGCTTTCGGGGGCTCCACCAACCTCCTGCTCCACGTCCCCGCCATCGCCCACGCCGCAGGGCTGCGCCGCCCCACAAAGGAAGACTGGGAAGTCGTCAACCGCGCCACTCCGCGCCTCGTCGACGCCCTCCCCAACGGGCCCAACAACTTTGCTACCGTGCAGGTCTTCCTCGCCGGCGCCGTCCCCGAAGTCATGCTCCACCTCCGCGCTGCCGGCTTGCTCGACACCTCCGTCCTCACCGTCACCGGCGAAACCCTCGGGGCGAACCTCGACTGGTGGGAGCAATCCGCCCGCCGCTCTGCCCTGCAGCAGCGCCTCCGCGAGCTCGACGGCATCGATGCCGCCGACGTCATCCTCTCGCCCGACCGCGCCCGTACCCGCGGCCTGACAGCCACGGTCTGCTTTCCCTCCGGCAATCTCGCGCCCGAAGGCTCGGTCATCAAGAGCACCTCACTCGACCCGTCCCTCATCGACGACCAAAACCGCTACCTCCACACCGGCCCCGCCCGCGTCTTCACCACCGAAGAAGCCGCCATCGCCGCCATCAAGTCCGGCCGCATCGGCCATGGCGACACTCTCGTTCTTATCTGCGGCGGCCCCGCCGGCGCGGGTATGCAGGAGATTTACCAGGTCACCTCCGCGCTTAAAGCGCTGCCCTATTGCAAGCACGTAGCCGTGCTCACCGATGCCCGTTTCAGCGGCGTCTCTACAGGCGCGTGCGTCGGCCACATCTCCCCGGAAGCCCTCGCCGGCGGCCCCATCGGCAAGGTCCGCGACGGCGACATCCTCGAAATTGTCATCGACCGCGAAGTCCTCCACGGCGCCGTGAACCTCGTCGCCGAAGCCGGCCAGCCAGCCACCCGCCTCACCCCCGAAGAAGCTGCGCGCCGCCTCGCCGCCCGGCCTCCGCGCCCCGACCTCGCCCCCCACTCCGAGCTACCCGACGACACCCGCCTTTGGGCCGCGCTCGTCCACGCCAGCGGAGGCGTCTGGGGCGGCTGCGTCTACGACGCCGACGCCATCCTCGCCCAGCTAAACGCGGCCGCAACGAAACCCCTCGTTGCTGCACCATTCCCCAAAGCTCGTAGCTGAACAAAAGCCCATCCCGGAGTTCCCATCATGCCCGCCTCCAAGCGCCCCGCCGCCCGGCAAAAGCCCGCCCCAATCACCGAGCTCCCCTTCGCGCCCCACATCCCCTCGCGCATCTTTCCTGACGCCCACGCCGTTCCCGCCGACGTCACCGCCACGCCGCCGCCCGCCACGCTCACCGACGTACAGCAGGCCTACGCCGCGCCCGCCACGCAAAGCGAGAGCAACGCCCTCGGCGATCCCACCAGAAACCTCCAATGCTTCACCCTGCACGACCTCGCCGGCTACACCAAGGAGAAGTGCCTTTCCTCCACCGCCAGCCGCGACGTCCATCTCTTCTACGTTGGCCGCGACGACGTCCACGACATCCTCAAGTACATCCTGTCGCGCGTCACCGTCTCGCTCTTCCTCAACATGTTCGGCTACGACGACTCCGAGCTGAACAACATCCTTATGCAGAAGGCCCTCAACCCCTCCATCTGCATGCTCATCACGCTCGACAAAAGCCAGGCCGGCGGCGTGCACGAAAAGGCGCTCCTCGCCGCGGACGAGAAGTACAATCTCGCCGCGTTCAACACCCACTTCGCGATAGGCCAATCAGCTACGCACCAGATCAGCCACACCAAGGGCTTTGTCGCCGACGGCCGCATCGCCTGCGAAGGCTCAACCAACTGGTCCGCTGCCGGCGAGGGCACCTTCGTCGTGCAAGGCCACCCCGGCGGCCCCGGCTACAAGGCGCAGAACAACACCCAGTCCGTCATCACCGACCCCGATACCTGCGCCCGCTTCCAGACCGAGCTCATCTCCGAGCACATGACCGTCATGGCCGCTGCCAAAGCGGGCCAGGGCAGAACGTCTCTACCCTTGCCGAACAAAAACACTCCCGCCGCCCAGGCGCTCTTCGACCGCTTCAAGACCCTGAACTCCCCTGCCAACACCCCTGCTCGCGTCAGACCGAAGAGCTAGCGTCTACCCTGACCGAGCCCTTCTGCAGTGTTCCTGCAAGGCCAGTACTCCTGCCGAAATTTCTTCGAACGCGTCTTCAGAAAACCTCTCTGAATACGCATTTCAAGGCAGGAGATTTCATGCTCGAGTCACAGAAGCAAATCGTGCGGGCCACGTTACCCGCGCTACGCGAACACGGAGAGGCGATCACCAGCCTCTTCTACAAGCAATTGTTGGAAGCCCATCCGGAGCTCCGCTCCATGTTCAACACCACCGATCAGGACAGCGGCGCACAGGCCAAACGGCTTGCCATGGCGATACTGGCCTACGCCGGCAACATCGATCAGCTGCAGATGCTCGGGCCTGCGGTCACGAGCATTTGCACGCGGCACGTCTCCACGCACGTCCAGCCTGAGCACTATCCCATCGTGGGACACCATCTGCTGACGGCCATCAGGCAAGTCCTCGGTGACGCGGCCACACCGGAGATCATCGACGCCTGGGCTGTCGCCTATGGGGAGCTTGCCGATCTCATGATCGAACGCGAAAATGCCATGTATGCGGAAGCACATCACCCGCTGCCAGTCTAAAGAGCGACGTAAACACGTGGCGCCAAATCAGGAATAACGGCCACTTCTGCCGCGTACTTCAGCTGGCCGCATAGGCCAGCGCGCGAACTCACAGCTCGCTTCCAACCTTGTTGCATCCCTGCGGTTCTCCGTTCTCAAGAAGTGACCGTAAGCTGCAGATGCGTGGTCTGGGCGACCGGAGTGACCGCGCCGATCAGCGGTGTATTGGGGTTCCTGGCGCCCGTGATGCGAATGGCGCTTCCCAAACCTTCTCCAGCGGCGCAACCTGACATCTGAGTCTGGGAAATCTGGTTGTTCAGGATCTGGGGGCTGGCATTGGATGAAGTGATCCCTGCGCAGAACCCTCCTGTGATGATGTTGTTACTGATGACGGGAGTGTTTTGCGAAAGAACGATCGCCCCTTCCAGCCCAATGGAAGACACGCCACCGTTCCGGATCGTAAAGCCTTTCAGGGTTTGTGAAGGGTAGTTGATGCCGGTGATCGTTACGACCGGGCCCGCCAAACCTCCATCCAGGATCGTGGCCGCTGCGCCGCTTGCGCTGACGACACTGATGGACTTGCCCTTGTAGTCAATATTCTCGTAATACGTTCCGGCACTTACAACGACACTGTCGCCGTCAGCAGCTCCATTGATCGCGCCCTGAATGGTGGGCTGGTCGGCAGGGACGCGGATCGTCTTCTGTGCGAAAGCACAGGGGGCGGAAAGAAGCACAAGCAGGCACAGCAGGCGGCGAACGGCAACAGACGTACGAAGCGGCATGGGGAACCCGGACCTGAGAAACAAACCAATTCTAAAGAATTACTCCTAGGTTAGTAAGTCGAACCCAGCGCTTCGGATGTCGCCTCCAATGCCTCATCGCGGCCAGATGGCTCTGCCGTGGAGCGCTCGCCCCAGGTATGCAACAAGGTTACCTTCTAGGTGTGCACCGTTTGCATCTACAACACGCAGGAAACCTGTGCCATGAAGATCTACAACACCACCCGCGGCTGGCTTCGCGAAACCGACAGCAAGTTCTACCCGCTCGCCATCACGGGCCTGGACGAGTTCCTGAGCGACCCCGATCCGCTCGCCGTCCTCGATGAGACCCGTCAGCGTAGCGAGACCGCGCCGCCGGAGCCCCACGAACTGCTCGCCCCGGTCGGTACTCAGGAGGTCTGGGCCTCCGGCGTCACCTACTTCCGCAGCCGCAACGCCCGCATGGAGGAGTCCAAAGACGCCGGCGGCGGCAGCTTCTACGACCGCGTCTACACCGCCGAGCGCCCCGAGCTTTTCTTCAAGGCCACCGGCCCGCGCGTCGCCGGCCCCGGCGCGCCTGTGCGCATCCGCCGCGACGCTACTTGGTCGGTCCCCGAGCCCGAGCTCACGCTCGTCGTCAGCGCCGCCGGCCAGATTGTCGGCTACACGGTCGGCAACGACATGAGCTCGCGCGACATCGAGGGGGAAAACCCCCTCTACCTTCCCCAGGCCAAGGTCTATGACGGAAGCTGCGCCCTCGGCCCCTGCATCCTCCTTCGCCGCGAGCCAATCCCCCGCACCACCGCCATCCACATCGAGATTTCCCGCAGGAGCTCCAACGCAGCCGGAACCTCCGAAGCTTCAATCGCATTCTCCGGCGACACCACCCTTGCGGAGCTCAAGCGCGACCCCGAAGAGCTGAAAAATTACCTCTTCCGCGAGATGGCATTCCCGACGGGCGCCTTCCTCCTTACTGGCACCGGCATCGTCCCACCCGACGACTTCACCTTACGATCCGGCGACACCATCCGCATCACCATTGATGGCATAGGCCAGCTGACAAATCCTGTCGCCTGAAATCCCACCTGATCTGAGGGTGCCCCATAGTCGCGGCCTCACCGTCTCGTGTGGGCTCCGCTCCGAGCATGTCGGCTCGGAAAGCGACCGAAGGTCCAGTCCCAACCTCAAGACTTTGCGCCACAGGCACGGGGGGGCGCCTACTCGCGTTCCAGCGCCATCGCGACCGAGTTGCCGCCTCCCAAGCAAAGCGCAGCCACTCCTCGCTTCGCGTCCCGCCGAACCATCTCGTGCAGCAGCGTCACCAGCACTCGCGCCCCGCTCGCTCCGATGGGATGGCCAATGGCCACCGCTCCCCCATTCACATTCACTCTTTCCAGCCCCAGCCCCAGCTCCTTCGTCACCCCCAGAGCCTGCACCGCGAACGCTTCGTTCAACTCGAACAGGTCCACATTTTCCATGCACCAGCCCGCGCGCTGAAGCACGTTCTGAACGCCCTGCACCGGTGCCAGCATTACCCACTTCGGTGCCACGCCGCTGGTCGCCTGCGCGCGGATCGCTGCCATCGGCTTAAGCCCCAGCTCGCGCGCCTTCTCCGCGGACATCACCACCACCGCCGCAGCCGCATCGTTGACTCCAGGCGCGTTCCCCGCCGTAACCGTTCCGCCTTCCTTGAAGGCCGGCTGCAACCTGCCCAGCGCTTCCAGCGAGGCGTCCGCGCGCGCACTCTCGTCCTTCGTCACCTCGACAGGCGCGGCGCCCTTCTTCCCCGGCAGCACCACCGGCAGGATCTCGGCATCGAAGCGCCCTTCCGCCTGTGCGGCCACGGCCTTTCTGTGGCTCTCCAGCGCGTAGGCGTCCTGCTGCTCGCGCGTGAACCCATGCTTGTCGGCCACCAGCTCGGCCGTAGCCCCCATGTGCTGGTCGTCGCACGCACACCACAGCCCATCGTGCACCATAGAGTCGACCACCTTACCGTCGCCCATCCGGAAGCCCTTGCGTCCCTGCGGCAGCAGGTACGGGGCGTTGCTCATGGACTCCATACCCCCCGCCACCACAACCTCCGCCGCCCCCGTCATGATGCTCTGCGCCGCCAGCCCCACCGCCTTCAGCCCACTTCCACACACCATGTTGATAGTCAAAGCAGCCACGCGATCAGCGAGGCCGCCTCGCAGCGCAGCCTGCCTCGCAGGGTTCTGTCCCAGGCCGGCCGGCAGAACGCAGCCCATGATGCATTCGTCCACAGCTTCGGGCGCGACACCGGCGCGGCGCACTGCCTCACGCACGGCCATGGCACCCAGTTCCACGGCTGTGAAACCGCTTAGTGCACCTTGAAACTTACCCACAGGAGTGCGCACAGCACTCACGATTACGGCTTCCCGCATGTTCCCTACTTCCCGAGGCTCTTCCCGTCGGAGAGGAGCCGAGGGGCAAGAGTGCCTCCGTAGCATCGCAGCCCTTCGGGGTGACTGTCCACACGCCCCAAATGTGAAAGGAGGAGGTCCATGACGACCTCCTCCCTGGGCTCACAAAGCGATCGTCCTAGAACTGAACACGCAGCCCTTGCTGCAGGGTTCGGTTGATGCTTTGTATGCTGTTGATGGTTCCGAATGCCGACGAGGTCAAAGCTACGCTGGGTGCTCCGAACTGCGTGTGGTTCAGAAGGTTGAATGCTTCAAAGCGATATTCAAGCCGAACACGCTCGCTGAAGTGGAAGTTCTTGATGATGGAGGCATCCACATTGTTGGTGAAGTCGCTCCGCAGGAAGTACAGAGGAGCGGTCCGGTAGTTATAAGTACCGCTCGCCTGACCGGTGTCGGTTGCGTCGCAGGTAACTCCTGTCTTCGGCGTTATGCAAGCGGAGTACCCGGTACCGGTACCCCGATAGAAGGCATCGACGTTGAAAGCGCGGGTGATATTGCGGGGCTGCAGCTGGAAGTTCTGGTTGAACCCGTTCGATCCGGTCGCAAAGTCAAAGGAACTGTTGCCGACGCCACCCCACTGGATGGGCGTACCCGAAAGGAACTGGTAGATGCTATTGATCTGGAACCCACCAATAATCGCGTCAACCAGGTGTCCATGCGAGAAGAAGCGCTGGTTCTGGCCGAAAGGAAGCTTGTAGGAGCCGGTGAATGAGAAGTGCTGCGGGTAGTCCGATGTGGACTCCTGATAGCTCAGCGTTGTCTCGCCGGGATTCAGCTGCGAGGCAATGAGGTTGCGAGAGTACTCGTAGTTGGCGTTGAACGTGAGGCCGAACTGCGTGCGCAGATGCAACCGCGCGATGAGCTGATTGAAAGTTGCGGAGGACCCCGGAACCAAAGCCTGCGTGACAGCACTGTACTGGGGATAAGCCTGCAGAAGGTTGTACTTGGTAATGTTCGCGGCCGTGGCATACGTGCCCGTTTCATTGGGCAGGCCCTTGAAGGGATTGGGAACGGAGCACTGCAGATTCTGCGTAGGTGTCACACCGCAGGGATTCGTCGCGGCAACATACGATGCTGCAGGATCCGCACGATGGCTTCGGCTGAGGTACGGAAGCAACGGTGTGGAGCTTATGGCATTTGAGTACGACAAATGAACCTGGTGCGCTCCAAGATAACCGATATCCATGACGAGGTTTTTGGTGAGCTGTTGCTGCACATCCAAGCTATAACGCTCGGCATAGGGAACGTGGAGATTTGGGCCACGGAACTGGACGCCTGCACCCAGGTTGGTGTTGATGCCGAGCGCATTCCCTGTGGGCTGCAGGATTGGATCTACCGAGGAGACGAAAGGATCGGAAAGCGTCAGCGGCGGTGTCGTGTAGTTCGCCGTCGTAAGCGTAAAGCTCGTGGTTGCACTGTACCCGTAGGACTGCGGGGTGTTGTAGTCGTTGAATGGGTTTACGAAGACACCGAAACCGCCCCGAAGAACCGTTTTGCCATGCAGGCTGGTGGGCGCGAAGGCGAAGCCCAGGCGCGGGCTTATGTAAGCAGAAGCCGTGTTGTACTCACTGCGATGATCCGGCGTTGCGTAGACGACACCACCCTTTGGATTGAAGGACGCAACGGGCAACTCACCTTCTTTCGTGGCGCTGTAACCCGCCGAGTATGCAGCGATGGCTCCCGCAGTTACCGAGTTCGTCAGTGTGGGATCGAATCCCGCGACGGCAAGGTTATGCGACTCGTTGATCGGGGTTTCATGCTCGACACGAAGACCCAGATTCAGAGTAAGACTCGGGAGGGCGCGCCAATCATCCTGGATGAAGCCCGCAAAGTACTTTGCGTTGTACATGGCCGGCGTGGCGATGGTTTGTGTACCAGAGGTGGGAACACCGTATAGGAAGCTAGCAAACGACCCGCCGAAAGGAATCGCGACCCCGCTGCTGCCCCCGTTTACGTAAATGCTGTTGAAGGTGAACGCACCCGAGGGAGATCCGGGCGTCAGCTTGGCGTACTTCTCCAGCCGCAGATCCGGGCCGATCTTCAGCGTGTGGTGTGCCTGCACATGGGTAAGTGCGGCAAATATCTGGAATGTATCGAAGGCTGACACCGTACCGGCGGTGGTGCTCAGGCCGCCGCTGTTGCTGCCCTGCGCCCCCCCTATCGCGGTCGTTCCGCTCGCTTCAGAGAAGGTGATTCGCGGCAGAATTCGCTCGGTTGCGTTTGTGTTGATGTAGTTGGGGAACCCCAGGGTAGTAGCGTCGAAGCCCTGGCTCGGCAAGGTGGTGTTTCCGTAAGCGCGCGTCAGACTGCCGCGAACATCCAGCGTTGTGCTGGCACTGAACGTGTGGATGTAATCCAGGATGCCGCCTGAGTACACATTGTAGGTGCTGGTGCCGGTAGCGATGTTGCTGAAGATATTGCTCTGGATGCGGAAGTACTCGCTGCGGTGGGTCTCGAAAAAGATCTTGTTGTTGTTGTTGATGTTGATGTCCAGGCGGCCCTGGTGTGAGTTGTAGTCGTCAGCCGTCGGGATGTTCGAGAAGTAGTTGTTCTCACCGTCATTCGCGCCCGGCAGATTGGGCTCAGGGAAGAATTGGAGGTAAGCCTTCGCCACAGGGTTGATCTTGCTCGGATCTATCTTGTTGTTGGCCAGCGGGGTGCGGGTGATTTTGCCACCCGTGTTCACGCCGGAGTAAGGATCGTAGAGCTGGTAGGTTGAGCCCAGGGCAAGCAGGGCCGAGAAGTCTCCGCCGCGTTCCGCATCGGTCGGTACCGTGGTCGTGATCGCATTCGGCACCGTGTCTTTGAACCGCTCATAGGAGTAGAAGAAGAAGAGCTTGTCGCGGCCGTTGAAGAGCTTCGGGATGATGACCGGGCCGCCGAGTGTGGCGCCGTACTGATTCTGGCGTGTCACCGGCGTCTTGTAATTGGCCGCCGCAAACCACCGCAACGGAGCATTGATCGCAGAGAACTGGTTGAACTCCGAAACAGTTCCATGGAGCCGGTTGGTGCCTGCCTTGGTGGTGATGTTGACTGTGCCACCCGACGTGTCGCCAAAGGATGCGTCGGACTGGAAGATATCCGTGCGGACGGCGTCCACGGAGTCCAGATTTGGACTGAAGCCCGGAACGCGGCTGGAGTCCTGATTGTTGGGAACGCCGTTGAGCAGGTACTCGTTGGACTGCGAGTTGCCGCCGCCAAGCGAGAAGTCGCTTGTCGCACTATTGTCAAAGGGACGGGTCTGCGTGACCGAATTCTTTGCTTTGGGAACAACGCCCAACTCCGTTTTTGCCAGCCCCAGGGGCGAACGGCCGTTGTCCGGCAAATCTTCGATCTCTTCCGCCGTGAGCACCTGCCCGACCGAAGCCGTCGAAGCGTCCACGAGCGGCGTTTCGGTCGTGACCACCACGTTTTCGGAAGCGGAGCCCACCTGAAGATGAACGTCCTCCTGCAACTTCTGGCTTGTCTGCAGAACGATGTTGGTGTGCTTGTAGCCCTCGAAGCCTTCCGCTGTCGCCGTAATCTCGTAGGGTCCGGGGAGGAGGAACGGCGTCGTGTACTCGCCAGACCGATCCGACTTGGTAACCACCTTGACACCTGTCGAAGTGTTCGTCACCGTAATGGTCGGTGACGCGGCCCGAGAGGGTCGCGCGGAACTCCTGAGCTGCGGCGATGCCACAGATTGCGCTGAAAAGCAGGGTTGCGGCAAGGGCGCGCAATTTCATAAACGAAACTCCATGTTCAAAATCGGATAATTAGCTTGCGGCAGTGAAAGTAGTCGACCGGCAGTACCGCTGTCAAGCCACGGACGCAACCTGTCGTACCTGCGGAGGTTACCGCCGCTGGTGACCGGGCATCGCTCCTGCATTTACAAGGGTTTGCGAGCAGGGCAAGACAAGCGTTTGTACGCGCTATACCCCGGGCGGCGGGCCTAGTTTGTCGGCTCCGGGCACTTTATCGGCCGGCGCGTCCGGGACGTCGCTGTCCAGCAGCGTCTTGTTGCGCCAGTGCGAAACGGCGGGGTGTGTGCCCGCGGAATCGAAGTTCTGCCAGGTCCAGGTGCCGTCCGCGGCGTAGGTCTTTACCCAGACCGGGGTGCCATCCTCCCGTTGCAGGCGCTCTTCGCCGGTTTTCTGGCCGGCGCGGAAGCTGACGCTCCACTGCAGCTTGCCGCTGGGAAAAAAGAAGCGCTCGGGCCCGTCCAGCACCACTCTCCCTTCCGAAGTGCGGCCGGAGCTCCAGGTGGCCTTTACCTTCCCGTTCGGATAATGCTCCATGTAGCTCTTGTCGTCCGAGACCGATGCAGACGCCGGAGCCCCCGCCCTCGCCGGCGCGGTCAGCCAGGGCGCGATCGACCTGTTCCGCGCCACCCCGGAAAGCTTGGGCGCCTGAAGTCTCAATGGGACAATA
>CAXSHQ010000142.1:0-10953 GCA_964236875.1 uncultured Acidobacteriaceae bacterium
TCTCGGCTACACGGTCTCTGGAACGCTTGAAGACTTCCCACCCGGGCACACGCGCTTCTTCCTCAGCAAACGCCTGCAGCCGAGCGGGTGAACCCTACGGAATGATCAACTCCACAGCCGTATACGCCGGCACGGTCACCGCAAACGTGTTCCCCGGCACCGCAAAGCTCGTACTCGTCAACGCCGTCCCGCTCTGCGCCGCGTTCACGCCATAGCTGTACTGCGTTGCCGTCGATCCCAGCGTGGCTCCATTCACCGTCACCTGCACCGTGATCGAGCTGGACGAGTTCACATTGATCAGCAGCACGCCCTTCTTCCCGTTCTGCTTCACGGTCGCATAGCTCACGATCGTGCTCGTGCTCGACGTCGTCTTCACCGCCGTATCGCCCACACCTGCAAGCTGGTGCGCCAGCAGCAGGCCGTAGTACGAAGGCCCTGGCACATTGCTCGCTGTCAGGAACGTACCGTCATGCAGCTCCAGCCAGTCCAGGTTCTGGATGCCCGTGGTCAGCGCCGTCATAAAGTCATTCAGCGTAAACAACCCAATCACCGGCGTCGGGAAGTTTTGCGCCAGCGCCCCATTCGGCGAAGTCTCCGTCAGCCACACTTCGATCTTGCTCGCATTCGCAGGGCAGTAATCCGCCAGGTTCTTGCGGATGCCCGCAGCGACCGTCGGAATGTCGGCTTGCGGCAGGCTCAGCAGCTCACCCGGCTGCACCGCCTTCCATGTGCCGGGGTAGTAGTGCATGATCGCGATATCGATGTTCGCGCCCGCGCACACCGCCTGCGCCAGGTCCGGGTTCCACGTCGTGGGGATCGGGTCGGTCGAAATCGGCGAGCTGAAGTCCACACCGATCTTGATCGTCGAATCCACTGCCTTCATCGCGTTGATGAACTGAACTGCATTCGTCCCATAAGCCGTCGGGGAAAGCGCCGCCAGCGAAGCACGTGAGTTGAACGTCCCGCTCGCATAGCCATTGGAGTAGATATACGGCGCATGGTTGTCGCTTTCGGCATTGTGGTTGGTCGCCCAGCCGTTGTAGTACATCTCGTTGCCGATCTCCCAGAACTTCACCCCAAGAGAAGCCGCATGCCCGATGCGCAGCATGTTGTAGCCATCATCCGTGCTCAGCGGTGAAGCCGCCCGCAGCGAAGCCCAGAACCCAACCGTCTTCCAGTCGAAGCCCGCCGCATCCTTGCCGATCATCTGCGTGCTGCTCGGGTCCCCGTTCGCATACGCCACCCACGCCGCCGCTTCTTGCGGCTGCCCGGCAGTGTTCGGCTCGGAGCATGTCTTCCTTCCATCCTTGCCGTATTTCACGGTCGCTGCGCTGTCCGCCACGCTGTTGCCGTAGTTGATCGTGATCAAACCGCTCACGCTGGCTGCCTGCAGCAGCTTGGCAAAGTGCCCAAAGTCTGAGGTCGCTTCCAGCACCCCGTTGCTCGCTACGCCGCACGCGCCGCTGCTCGTCGCATAGAACGGTGTGATCGAATGCTGCGCCCAGTGGTAGTTGTCCGAATAGCCGCCGCCCGGGTACCGCAGCGTCGTGATGCCCGTGTTCGCCAGCAGCGTCGGCAGCGTGCTCGTATCGCTCAAGTTCGCGTCATAGACCGACGTATGCAGCCCGAAGAAATTGGCCGGCACAACCGCCAGCGGCGGCGCTGTCGTCTCCACCACCACGGTGGCGCTCGCTGTGGTCACCGTCAGCGTAAGGTTGGCGCTGCTGCTCTGTCCATTGCTGTCCGTAAAGCTCACCGTAAACGGATAGCTCCCGGCGGCCGAGGGTACTCCAGAAAGCAGGCCCGCGCTGGAAAGCTGAACCGTGCCCGTCAGGGTGCCCGCCGTCACCTTGTAGGTATACGGCGCGACGCCATTGCTCACGCTCAGCGTGTTGTTGTAGTTCGCGTTCACGATTCCATTCGGCAGCACGTTCGTCGTCAAGGTCAGCGCCGCACTGGCCGAAGCATCGATCTCCACGCTATAGATCGCGCTTGCCGTCGCGCCTGCCGCGTCGGTCGCCTTCACCGTAAAGCTGTAGGTGTTCGCCGTCGTCGGTGTGCCCGTCAGCAAGCCGCCGGTTGAAAGATCCGTACCCGCCGGCTTCATCCCACTCGCAATCGTGTAGCTGTAAGGCGCGGTCCCGCCGGTCGCGGAGATCGGCGCACTGTACTGAACCCCTACCGTCCCGGTGGACAGGGTGCCTCCTGCCAGCGCCAGCACTGAAGACGCCGCGGCGATCGTCACGCTATAGCTCTGGTTGGCGGTCAAGCCGTTCGCATCGGCAACAGTCACGGTGAACGTGTAGGTGCCCGCCGCCGTCGGCGTTCCGGTGATGGAGCCGGCCCCGGTTAGATCGACGGACGTCGGCAAGTTGCCGCTCGTACGCGTGAACACATACGGTGCAGTACCGCCGCTTGCTGAAATCTTCCCGCTGTAGC
This sequence comes from uncultured Acidobacteriaceae bacterium, assembly GCA_964236875.1. Classification (GTDB taxonomy): domain Bacteria; phylum Acidobacteriota; class Terriglobia; order Terriglobales; family Acidobacteriaceae; genus Granulicella. Next base: position 2,440 of record CAXSHQ010000142.1, read on the forward strand.
TCGCGCCCACGGTTCCCGCCGGCAGTGTCGTTGTCGTGATGGTCGGCCCCGTCACCACCGCTGCCGAGCCGATCGTCACGCTATAGGTCTGCTTCGCCTGCGCGCCTGCCGCATCCGCTACTGCCACCGTGAAGCTGGCAGTCCCCGCGCTCGAGGGCATCCCTGAAAGCACACCCGCCCCAGTCAGGCTCAACCCTGAAGGCGCGCTGCCGCTTGTCAGCGTGAATACATACGGCGCGGTCCCACCGCTCACCGTCACTGTCGAGCTGTACGCCGCACCCACTGTGCCGTTGGGCAGCGTAGCTGTTGAAACGGTAAGTGCGCCACCAACCTTCAGGCTGAAGCTCTTGCTCAGCTTCTCGCCCACCGCATCCGCCACCAGCACCGTAAGGCTTGCGGTCCCCGCCTCACTCGGCGTCCCCGTCAGCAAGCCCGCGGGCGACAACGCAAAGCTCGCCGGCACCGAGCCGCTGCCCATGCTGAACGTGTACGGCGCCACGCCGCCGCCCGCCGCCAGCGAGGCGCTGTACGCCGCGCCCACCGTCGCCGAAGGCAGTGCTGCCGTTGTGATCGAGAGCGTGCCCGCGCCATCGTTGGCGGGCGTCGTTCCGCAGCCGGTTTGAAGAAGAACACTCAGGGCGGAAAGCAGGCCGAGTGTGAAGATCGCAGATTTACGCATATATGTGTGCCGGTCTGAAAGAAGGACCGTGGAATCAGCCTAGGTTCCTCGCACATTCGCCGCCCTCCCACACGGCTCCCTTTCTCTGCCACGAGTGTGTTATGACCTTCGGACCTTCCGGGTGATTACCTCCGTGTGTGACCGTGGCTCGCGTAACCCCAGCAGGCCCGCGCTGCTACACTGCCTCTGATCCCAACTCCAAGAGACCCCTCATCCGCATGGCTCGTCCCGCCCAAATCTTCAGCCGCATTTTGGCCTTGCTTCTGCAGTTCGCCGCCTTCGCTGCGCTCTTTCAGGTCGGCGGCGCGTGGGCCGAAATCCGTCTCGCCTTCGAGATGAAAGCGCTCCAGAAGCTGACCCCGATCGAGCAGATGAACGCGCTCCAGCAGCACAAGCCGCTGACGCACACCTTCCCCCTCATCCTGTGGCACATCAAGCCCACGCTGGACTACGTGGCGAACGGCCTGGTCTTCGCCTCCGCGCTCTTCGTTCTTATCCTGATCTTCGAAGCCCTCCGCCGTCTGCGCCCCTGGGCCGCGCTCACGCTGCTCGCCTTCCTGCTCGCCTTTGGCTGCAGCCTGCTGCTTCACAGCGGTTTCGTTCCCCTTACCAACTCCTGAGCAGCGCCTGAGCCTGCCCCACGCAGCGCCTTCTCCCCTCCCCTGAAGAGCCCGTCGAGCCGCCCCATCCGACTCACCGCTGATTACCGAAAAGTGACAGGCAAACCTTTGCCAGTTTGGTAAACTTGTTTCAGAAGACTCTCGACAGTCTCGTTGACGGATGCACCCATGCTGGCGTTCGCAAAGCGTTCCCCGCATGCTCCTCTTGAGGAACTATCCCGCACGGCGCTGTCTTTCGGGCAGCGTCCGCCAGCAAAAGGACTTCACCCGCGCATGAGCTCTACCCAAGGCCCTTCCTCCCCCCGCCAAGCCCCAGCCATCGATTTTTCCGCCCGGCAGATCGCCTACTTCTCCATGGAGATCGCCCTGTCCAAGACCCTGCCCACCTACTCGGGCGGTCTCGGCATGCTCGCCGGCGACACCCTGCGCTCGGCCGCCGACACTGGCGCGCCCATGGTCGCGGTCTCGCTCGCTCATCGCCGCGGCTACTTCGAACAGCATCTTGACGCCAACGGCCAGCAGACCGAAAGCGATGTCGTCTGGTCTCCCGAGAGCACCCTCCCCGCCGTCGAGCAATCGGTCGTGATCACCCTCCAGGGCCGCGACATCATGATTCGCGCCTGGCGTTTCGACGTCGTCGGCACGACCGGCCACATCCTGCCGGTCTACCTGCTCGATACCGATATCGAAGGCAACGAAGCCTTCGATCGCACCCTCACCGATCACCTCTACGGCGGCGACACCTACTACCGCCTCTGCCAGGAAGCTGTCCTCGGCCTCGGCGGCATCCATCTGCTCCACGCACTCGGCATGCGCCCTGAAGTCTGCCACATGAACGAGGGCCACGCCGCGCTGCTCACCATTGGATTGCTGGAAAATCGCCTCGCCGGCGTACCCCTGCGCGACGCTACCGACGCCGATGCCGCCGCCATCCGCGAGCGCTGCGTCTTCACCACCCACACCCCCGTTCCCGCCGGCCACGACCAGTTCGGCCTCGACCAGATGTACACCGTGCTCGGCCATGAGCGCGCCGGCGCCATTGAGCGCTTCGGCTGCCTGCACAACTCACTCATGAACATGACCTACCTGGCCCTGCGCTTCTCGCGCTACGTCAACGGCGTCGCCATGCAGCACGGCAAGGTCTCGCAGCAGATGTTCCCGGAGTACCGCATTCACTCCATCACCAACGGCGTTCACGCCGCCACCTGGCTCGCGCAGCCGTTCAAGGATCTCTTCGACAAGGAGATCCCCGAGTGGCGTCACGATAACCAGTACTTCCGCTCCGTCTATGGCATCGAGCCCGCTGTCATCGACGCCACCCACGCCAAAGGCAAGGCCCGCCTCTTCGCCACGGTCAAGCAGCGCACCGGCGTCGAGTTCGACCCCAGCGTCCTCACCCTCGGCTTCGCGCGCCGCGTTGCCACCTACAAGCGCGCCAGCCTGCTCTTCCACAACCCCGCTCGCCTGCATGAGATCGCCGAAAAGCTCGGCGGGCTCCAGATCATCTACGCTGGCAAGGCCCACCCCGCCGACAACGCCGGCAAGCAGCTCATCAAGGAAGTCTTCAACGCGGCCGGCCGGCTCAATGACTCCAAGCTCAAAATCCTCTATCTAGAGAACTACGACTGGGATCTCGGCGAGCAGCTCACCGGCGGCGTCGATGTCTGGCTTAACACGCCGCTCCGCCCCTACGAAGCCTCCGGCACTTCCGGCATGAAGGCCGCGCTCAACGGCGTCCCTTCCCTCTCGGTGCTCGACGGCTGGTGGATCGAAGGCTGCGCCGAAAACCTGACCGGCTGGGCCATCGAAGACGTCGACAACGAGGACAAGGAATCCGAGCTCCTCTACAACAAGCTGGAGAAAAAGGTCGCGCCCATGTTCGCGGACAAGAAGTGCTGGTCCCGCATGCGTCAACACTGCATCGCGATGAACGGCACCTTCTTCAACACCCACCGCATGCTAGGCCAGTACGTCTCCAACGCTTACTTCCCACTCGACGCTTCCATCTCCGTCACCAACCAGGTCCAGACTCCGGAAGAAGAGCCCGCTCTGGTCTAACAAACTCGCTGTAGGTTGTAGAGGGTGCCTGCTTTGCAGGCACCCTTTCTGTTGGTTGTCATCCTGAGCGCAGCGAACGGATCTGCTGCTCCGGTGGGCGAAGCTCACCGGAATACATCTCAAGATGTAACTGTCTCTGCAGCCAAACGGCTTTACGGAACAGCCAGGTGAGCCACTTCGGCATGGGCCTTTTCGGAGCCACCGCTTTCCAGGGCAAATACGTCGACTTTGCCCGGCATGGACGAGAGAATAGCCGGATAAGTGAGGGTTGTGGACGCGAGGGAGCCCTGGTGGCTGAATCGCAGGGCCGAAAGCGCGCTAGAGGCCACCACGAGACCTTCCGGCGTTGTGGCCGCACACACCAGCTTGCCTTCGACGATCTCGGCGTCGAACTGGAAGACTGTCTCGCCTGCGACATCCACCGGCAGTCCCAGAGGCTGAAAGTCGCGCGTCATCAGTGTGGCCTGTAGATGGCCGGGTGAGATGTTGACGGCGCGCGGCAGGCCGGGAACAAAGGTCTTCGTAAGCAGCACATATCCCGTGGGCGACGCTACCAGAAGCCCATCCATGCACTCTCGCAGGGCATGAGTCTGCGCACCCGTAAGCGACAGGGCCATGCAAAGTCGATCGTCCGCCACTGTAGTCACACCCGGCGACGGCTTGCCGGAAGACTTGATGAAGCGCGGGAGGGAATAACTGCGGAGCGAGGAAACATCGGTGAGCTTGGCTCTACCGGAATCGGCCTGCAGCCAGAGCTGGTTGAGCGCCCCGCCGGCTTCTTCGTAAACAATCTGCAGGTGCCCGGCGCTGTTGTAGGCAGCGTCCCACCGCGGAGCGACGGGCAGCAACTGCTGAATACTTTGAACTTCCCTCCATGAGTCAGCCTGTGTTCGTAGTGAGAGCGCAGCAAACGTGGTGTGGCTGCTTTGGTCTGCTCCGGCTGTTGTGTGAGAGATCACGATCAGGCGCTCGCCATTATGCTGAACGGCTCGCAGCATTTGAGCGCCCGGGTACGCGTGGCCCACTTGGCTGAGTTCGAGATGTATCGGATGAGCTTGCAAGGGAGCCCCCTTATCGGTTTGTGGAACGGCGAGCGCGGTACAGATCAGCACAGCGATCTTGCGGAGCCTTTGCATAGCTTGCCTCTGGATGAGGATAAGTCCCGGCCGGATTACAGCGTCTTCCCGGTCGCAAGATCGGTGAAGCTAAGAAGATTGGTTCCCGTGTTTAACGTTGTGTCGAAGCCGGTTACCCGGCCGAGAGTGGTGTCGATGAAGAGGCCGTCGATGGAAGCTTGCTCCCAATCGTGCTGGGTGGTGAAGGGACCGTGCCCGTAGGAAGGATCCCAGAACTTTCCATCCGCCAGCACGATGAAATGGTTGATGAACTGCGGTGGTGGGTTTGTGTTCCGCTGTCCGGGAACCTTGTTATCGACATCGCACTGCGCGGGCGACCTGTGTGTAAAGGAGGTCGCCGACGAGGCAGGAGGATGCTTGAACTTCCAGTGCTTCACCAGGAAGCCTATTGAGCCAGGCTGGACGGCGGACAAGAGCACCACTTTATGGCCGCTGGTGATGCCGTGAACCCCGTACATGCCCAGGAGAAAGTCTGCCCACGAGCCGCACTGACCGGTACCGTCCGCGGCCTGCAGAAGTTGCAGAACGCTGCTGACAGTGCACACATAGGGTGGGTTCGCGTCCCAGTAAAACAGCCCGTGGCTATCGCGCTTCCGCGTAACCGAAAGGCCCCGCAGCGGGTCGAACGCTTTGGCGATGACGCCCGCCTCAGCAGTCTCGCCCTTGGCCCCGCGGCATGAGATATCGAGCAAGGTCCAGTGGTTTGTGCTGGTAGGGTCCCCAAGAGTCACATACACGACAGTGTTCGTGGTGCCGGCACTGTTGGAACCGCAGTTGCAAGGGTTCATGCTCCAGGTGATCGGGCTGGACTCGAAGAGATCCACCGCATTCGGAAGCGGTTGATTGCTGGTCAGCGACACGCTGACCTCTATGTCCCCGGGATTGACCGTGGTCGTGCCGGTCCACTCCAGGGTGACCGAACCGAAGACACCCGTACCTTGTATCTGTACCGACTCTGCGCCCTTGCAAGGCTGCGTAGTAACCGTGAACTTCGCCGTGAAAGCGATCTTCTGGTTCCGCGTATAGGCCACGGGTGCCTGGTCTGCATCTGCGCGGCCGGCCTGCCACTCCGGCGCAGCGAACAGCCCCGTAGTGTCCTTCTCTACCGGGTGATGTCCACTGAATGCAAGCTCTTTGATCTGTAACCGTGAGCAGCACGGGCAGGACTGTACGGCTGAGCCCGCCGGCGCGCCTCCGCCTCCGGGAGATGGAGGCGTCGTCTTTCGGTCACAGCAGCCCATCGCTTTAACTCCGACATTACTTGGCAAGAACATGGGTCAGCCATGTCACCGCCTTTCGCTCCAACCGTTCCGCGCGACCTTTTGGAGTGGGGATCTTGCCATCCTGCAGCGTGATGGCAATCCACGGATACAGCGGATCTTCTGCGCAAGCATGCCCGAATGCAGACATGAGCACTACGATCAGCGTCACTTGTCGCGCTTCAGTGAGGCCGTAATGCGCCGCCACCGTCTTTGCTTCTTCAATCAACATGGTGTTTCCAGCGTCGCCAACGTATCGTGCTTTTCGCGGAAAGATTCGCTGCAGCTCGGAGTGCAGACCGCTGTCGAGATCCTTTAGGCCGAAGGGCAGAGGCTCACGGACCAGCGCGGCAAGCCCGTGGAGCGCCTCGCGCACGTGGATTGCCTCGGGTCCGGAAACCTCCTCCAGGTACACATTGTGTCCGGCATGGAGCTTCTCAGCCCGTGCCATCTGGTCTTCGCTCCCGCGCAGCGCCTCTCCTGCAAACGCATACTGCGGATCGTTGTCGAAACCGCTCCCACAGAGAAATGTCAACTCGATAAAGAGGCGGATTGGCCCCCGATTCGTGAAGCCGTGCTCCCACGCGCGGTGTATCGCCGTACGCACAACAACCCGCACCTGCTCGTCTCCGAGAACGTCACAAAGCAGCGGAGAGAACTCCTTGCTATGCTCCATCATTTCTGCTTCGAAGCTTAGCCATGCAGCTTGCTCAAACGCCTTTACCTGTTCAGCGTGGATGCGCATACGTCTCTCCTGAACCTGCGCGACAGCAAAACATCTCGAGTCTGGAAGCTCGTTGACGGTTTCCGACACCGCTGCACACCCAGATCAAATGTCAGCGGAGCACCATCGGTCGCGAGATCTGCACTTCTCGCGACGGGAGGCATCCTCTTCTCCAGCCAGCATGGACGGAAACAGGTCCTGCTGGAGAACGGTCGTGAACAGCGCCAATATACACTCACTTCCCGCTTTCCCCTGAAACTAAGTTCACTACAGGTTTCTGCCTTTGGGTGCTCACGAATGCGGCTAGGGCCGGGTACTCACCCTTTGATGGCTTCGTCTCACGGTGGGCCCCGCCTGAAGGCAGTCAGAAACCTCAGGGTGGCGCAAGTTCCGCTGGAGCGAGCCCTCCCGAACCCGTTCGCCAAGTAACCGAAAGGCGGGCGAAAGTGCGAACGAAAGAGTCCGTTGACCGCCGCGTTTCCCCTTCGTAGTATTAGGGTCCAGCCATAGGTTCACCCGGATTCAGTTGTTCTAGACCGTGGGAACGCGCTTTTCCCTTCACAGACAAACCATTGGGCTTCCCCGTACTCGGCCCCGGAGATTGCATTACGTTGCGCCCGTCCCACTTGTATCCCGTTCCATCCCTTCCTCAGGCTCCATCATTCTCTCCACCTCAGTCGTTGCACGGTCCCGGTGGTTTGCCCCGCGGTCGGGACGCCGCGCGGGCGCGTTGCTCACGGTGGCCGCAGGGCTGCTCGCCCTCAGCCTCCCGCCGCAGGCGGAGGCGCAGATCGTGGCCACCCCGGCCACCACCACCACCACGGTGTACCAGGGCTCCGATGGCGGCGAGGGCCTCGCCATCGATTCGGCGGGAAACATCTTTGCCGGCTTTAATGCCGCCGTCGGTCTGTACAAGACAACGTACAGCAACGGAAGCTACACCACCACGGCGCTGGCCGGCAGCCCGCAACTCTACATCTATGGCGTGGCGGTGGATGCGAGCGGCACTGTCTACTTCGCCAACGAAGGCAGCAACGACGGAATCTATAAAGCCGTCGGCTCCAGCACTTCCTACACGTTTACCAAGATCATCACGCAGACCGGGAACGGCTCTGAAGGCATCGCGGTGGATGGCTACGGCAATCTTTATTCCAACGACTATTCCAGCAATCATGTATTCAAATACGTCCTGTCCAACGGCACGTACACCCAGGCTACGATCGCCAGCGACGTAACCAACGGGCGCAACATGGCCATCAACTCCAGCGGAGTGGTGTACGCGGTAGCGCAAGCTGGCGGTACTAACAGTCAGGGGCGTGTCGCCGTACTCACACCCTCTGGTTCAGTAGCCACTACCACCACTTACACGGAAACCACACTCTATAACTGCCTGCACGCCTGCGCCGGCGTCGCGGTGACCAGCAGCGGTGTGGTTTACGTCGGCGACGGCACCACCATTGTCCAGTTCACCCCCAACGGCAGCGGCGGCTTTACGCAGGCCATCACATCCACCAGCTATTCGAACATTCGCGGCATGGCGGTGGACCCCAACGGAAACGTTATCGTTGCGGACCTCAGCACGAGCCGGGTCAGCAAGACCACCACGGCCCTCACCGACTTCGGTTCCGTGGCGGTTGCCTCCACCTCCTCCACGCAGGCGGTCAATTTCACGGTTACCAGCAACACCGGCTCCACGGCTTTCGGCACGCCCCTGGCCCTGCGGCAGGGTGTCTCCGGCAAGGACTTTGCGCTGTCCACAAATACGTGCACCGGAACGCCCGCCGCGAACTCCACCTGCACCGTCAATGTCACCTTCACGCCCGTCTATCCCGGCGAGCGCGATGGCGCGGTGGAACTGACCGACTCCAACGGCAACATAGTAGCGACGGCCCTGATCCGCGCCGCTCTTCACGGAAACCCCGGGCACCATCACCACCGTCGCCAGCAACAGCACGATCACCGGGCTCACGCTCAGCAACAACCAGAACATCGTGCTGGATCCCACGGGCGCCGCTGTCGCCAACGCGACTATCACGGC
>CAXSHQ010000143.1:0-562 GCA_964236875.1 uncultured Acidobacteriaceae bacterium
CTGAAGCGGTCCTGCGCACCGAGCGATCTGCCCCCGAGCCGCACATCGGTCACGCCCTCGCCGACCTGATCGACGACGCCCGAGGCGTCGAGCCCGCTGCCCCGCGGTGCGGCGAGCAGCTTGCCGCCGGCCAGGTCCACGCCGCCGACGTAGAACAGGTTATCGGCGATGCGGAATGGCGGCATGGAGGTCGTCCACTTGGGGTCGACCTGGGCGATGCCTGCCGTGATGCCGCAGAGGAAGAAGCAGAAAAACGCAATGAAACGTGACGTGCCGTTCCTCATGGCTTTGGGAACTCCTCCAAGATGCGGTTCAGGCGAATGCTGTTCCAAATGGCTTTGGTGTTCTGCAGCGCGCGCGCGCGGGCAGCCCGCGCCATCGCGGCGCGAAGCTCCGGATCGCGAGCCAGCGTGCGCAGAGCATCGGCCAGACCCTGCACGTCGGCCATGGGCTTCGGCATCTTCGGTGCCATTCCCTTCTGCATCGGCCTGGCCTTCATGGCCCTGTGGTTCTTCGGCGGCGGCCGGCGCCGCCGAGCCTGAGCGAAGCCGCCTGATCCCAG
>CAXSHQ010000143.1:572-10910 GCA_964236875.1 uncultured Acidobacteriaceae bacterium
CATGGGCGCGAGCAGGCCGTCTTCGCGGTGCCGCACGGTGTCGTCGGCGGCCACGCTGCGGAAGGCGACAACCGGCAGGCCGGCTGCCATGGCGTCCCAGAAGGCGCGGCCGAAGTCGTTGGTGAGGTGCGGCATCACAGCGGCATCATGCGCGGCGAGTGCCTGGCGCAGAGCCGGACCGGGCGGTAGAGGCTCGTGCAGGGTTACCTCGGCTTCCAAATGCAATTCCGCAACGAGGCGCTGAAGCCGCTCGCGCTCGCTGCCCCTGCCGTACAGGTCGAGGGTGACTTCCTCGCCCGAAGCGCGGAGCAGCGCGACAGCGCGGACGAGGAAGTCCAAACCCTTGAGTGGCTCCAGCCGGCAGGCGGCGATCAGCCGCAACGGACCGCTTTCCGCGAGCCGCTGGGTAAGGCTCGCTTCGGAGAGGACATCCTCGGCCTCGTGCACTGGCTGGCGAATGGCCAAGGCTCGCGGCGCGTCCAGCCGGTAGCGGGCGACCGCGGCAGGTGTGTGCAGGAACGACACGGTGGCCGAGCGCAGGCACTCGCGGGCGAGCCTGTCCTGGCGGGCAATGAGGCGCGCCGCGCGCCAGCGGCGCAGACCCGTGACGTTGCTCTGGGCGAGGTTCCAGGTCAGGAAGTCGGCGAAGTCTTCGGCGACGACGAAGAGCGTCTTCTTGCCAAGCCGCGCGGCCAACCAGTGGGCGTAAGCCAAGCCGAAGTACGGAGGGAAGAAGTTGGAGGAGTGAACGAGGTCGGCGGCACGGACCTCGTGGGCCAGGGCCCGGCGCAGCTTCTGGCTGCCGAGGAGAGCGGCGCGGGTGTTGGCGAAGCTTGGCAGGCCGGCGAAGCGGATGCCTTCCGCTTCTGTGAGCGCGATCTCACCGGTCCCCCAGCCCTCCGCAGAGCGAAGGAGTTCCGGAGCGGCCACTGTCACCCCGCCTACGGCTGCGGCCAGGCCGCGCAGGTCCTCGGCCCAAAGCGCATCCACGATCGCCGCACCAGCGATCGCCGCGCCGTACGCCGAGCGGCGGAACGGAATGTGAGTGACCAGCAAGTAGTTCAGGCGCGGCACACTCCGAGTGTAGCTACCAACCGTGCATGCTTTCGCTCCTTCGCGAATCTAGAGCGGTAGCTTCGCGGATACTTTCCGGCGGCCGCGGTGTCCAAGGGAGCAGAGGATTGCTCGATGGCACGCTATTGGCCCAAGGAACCCATCCGCATCGCCGAGCCCTGCAGCGCAACGTGGGAAGCGATGCAAGGCGATGCCCGCATGCGGCACTGTGCGGAGTGCGACCGCGATGTGCACAATACGGCCGCCCTCACGCCGCGCCAGATTGAAGAGCTGCTGTCCGGCGCGGGGGCGCTGCCGTGCCTGCGCGTGGCACACTTTGCGGATGGCTCCATGCTGGTGGCGGAAGAAGCGCGTTCGTTGCCACGGTTCGGCACACTGGCAGGCGCGGCCATGACGGCGCTGGTGAGCATCTCGGCCGCGAGCGTTTCGGCACAGTCGAAACGGGTCGAGATCACCCTTGGCAGGAAGCCGGTGGCGCAGGCGGTGTACTCCGGCCTTGTGCTGGGCACGGACGGGAAGCCGGCGGCCGGTGCGCACGTGTCTGCAAGCCGCATGGTGGAGGGCAAGGAGCAACGCGTGGAGGCTGCCGCGGACGCACACGGAAACTTCCGGCTGCAGGTCGCGCCCGGCGAATGGAAGCTGAGCGCCGTCGGCGTGAACGGGCCTTCCTTCGCGCACGAGCAGGCCGTGACGCTACGGGCGGGCGAACAGAGCGCTGGGAAGCCTCTGCAACTGGAGCTGATCACCGTGACGGCGGGTATTCCCTTGCCGCCGCCCCAACCGGCGCCTCCGACCAGGCCAGGCGCGCGGAAGGCCGGGAAGTGACTACCGGCCGGAGCCGCTACTCCAAGGCTTCATTCACGTCGCGTACCAGATTGCGGACGTAGCTGCGGCGGTTGAGCAGGGCGACGATCGCCTGCTTGGCCGCGTCCTTGCCGGCTGCATCGTCTGTATCGACAGCCGCGTCCCATCTTGTCCAGAGCATTTCCAGCTCTGTCTGGACCTCCTCCAGCATGGCCGTGAACTTGCCCCTGGCCGCTTCCAGATCGGCGCGGGTTTGCGGGTCGTCCTCGCCCATCTTGCGCGCCATGCGCATTTCTTCCAGCTGCATGTTGAGCTCGAAGGCTTCTTCCAGCAGATCGGGCGGAGCAACCTGCTTCTTGGCCGTGCCGGTTGCCTTGGCAGCATCCGTGGCGGCGCGCGACTGCTCTTCGAGCTGGATGCCTTCGAGCGCCAGCAGGTACTCGGTGCGGGCGATGGGGTGGCGCAGGGTGCGGTAGGCGTCGTTCAGGCGCGAGCTGGCGGCGAGCGCGGCTTCCTGCTCGGCGGCGGGCCTGGCGGCGAAGCGGTCAGGATGCAGCTTGCGGGATTGCGCGTAGAAGGACTTCTCGAGCGCGGCAAGGTCCAGGTGCAGGTGCGGTGGAAGACCGAACTGGGCAAAGTAAGTGGGCGTTTCCTGTGGGGCGAGCGGAGCGGAACTCATGTCTCCCTAAGGGTACTGTGTTTGGTACGGAGCTCGCCGCCAGGAGCGTTCCCGGCCTCAACCGTTCGTAGACTGGAGATATGCGTCTCCCGATCCTTTCGGCGTCTCTCGTTAGCCTGCTGCTCGCCTCAGCTGCTTCCTCACGGCACCTCTGTGCGCAGAGTGCAGCGGCGCCCGCAACGGAAGCAAAGCAGACGTGGGAAGCCGACCTGCAGAAGCGGCACGACGCGCTCATCCGCGCCAACGGGCCGGGAACGGATGCCGGCTTGCGCGCGCAACTGCTTTCCATGGGGATGCAGGACCAGGAAGCGCGCGGGATCATGAACGGCCAGCCGATGGACAAGGCCCGCTACACGCAGGCGGATAACCTGCGCGAGGTGGACAAGAATCTGACAGCGCAGTTGAAGGAGATCGTCGGCAAGAGCGGATGGCCGACGATCGCACTGGCCGGCTATGAAGCCTCGAATGCCGCCATGGTGATCCTGATCCACACCGCTGATCACACCTGGCAGCGCAGCCTTCTGCCGGACCTGGAGCAGCTTGCCGATGCAGGCAAGATTGATGGCTCGCCGGTCGCCACTCTGGTGGACAAGGAGCTCATCAGCGAAGGCAAGCTGCAGCGCTATGGCACCCAGTTCAAAGTGCTTGGCGACCGCATGGCCATGTTCGCGGTGGAAGACCCCGCGGGCCTGGATGCCCGGCGGGCCAAGGTGTTTCTGCCGCCTATCGAACCTTATGAGCAGAGGATGAGCGAGCTCTACCACCTGAAGGTGTCGAAAGAGATCGTTACGGCGACTCGGTAGGCTTCAGAACGGTTCTCGCCCGATGTAGCATCCTCGCTGGTCCGAAATACAGGGGTCTCTCCGCTCCGGCCGCAAAAGCGCGGCCTCCGGTCGAGATGACAAGCACCCAACACAGAAAGCCATAGCACCGACAAAGCCACAGCATTCCGAGGGCGGTCGCCAAGAGGCTAGGCGGAGAAGCTGGAGCCGCAACCGCAGCTTTTGGTGGAGTTCGGGTTGATGAAGTTGAAGCCCTGACGCATCAGCGTTTCTTCGAAGTCGAGCACCATGCCGGCGAGGTACAGGAACGACTTAGGGTCAACGAAGAGGCGCACCGGCCTGGCGCCGCTAGGGTCATTGGGAGTTTCGATTCCCGCGCCGAAGATGAAGGTGCGGTCTCGCTGGCGCGGCTCGGTGTCGAAGCGGATGTTGTAGCTCAGCCCGGAGCAGCCGCCACCCTGCACACCCAGGCGCAGGCCGCCTGCTTCAGGCGTGATGCCCTCCTTGGCCATGGCGACGCGGATACGCTTGAGCGCATTCTTGGTGATCTCTACCGCCTGTTTGGCGCGGGGCTGCTGGCCTTCAGCTACGAGCAGGGTCATGCCCGCGAGCGGGTATTTGCTCGCCGCTGAGGCTCCCGGCGCAGGAGCAGCAGTTCCGGGTTGGAGGAGAGTGGTGGCCATGGAGATTCGATGATCCGGTGGGGCAAAACGGACGAAGGCCAGCGGAGTGCGAGACCCCCGCCGGCCCTTGAGCTGGTTACTGAGCCTTAGTGCGCGGCGACGGCAACGCCGGCTTCTTCAGCGACGTTGTTCTTCTTTTTCCAGTCGCCGATAGCGGCGCGGATGGCGTCCTCCGCCAGCACGGAGCAGTGAATCTTGACTGGCGGGAGCGCGAGCTCCTTGACGATGTCGGTGTTGGAGATGGTCAGCGCCTCGGAAACGGTCTTGCCCTTGACCCACTCCGTGGCCAGCGAGCTGGAGGCGATGGCCGAGCCGCAGCCGAACGTCTTGAACTTGGCGTCCTCGATCACCTGGGTTTCCGGGTTGACCTTGATCTGCAGGCGCATCACATCGCCGCACTCCGGCGCGCCCACAAGGCCGGTGCCGACCTCGGCGGAAGTCTTGTCCAGGGTGCCCACATTGCGGGGATTCTCGTAGTGGTCAACGACCTTGTCACTGTATGCCATGGTGGAATGTCCTCGTTCCTATAGATGATACCGCGTGCCGGGAGGGTGCGGAAGCGTGTTTTCGGGGAGTTTAGGCCCAGCGGCTCTCGGCGTCCGCCGCCGGCGGCCTCAGGCGGGCCGAGGGGTCAGGCGGTACATCGAAACTCTCTCGGCCGTGCCGCCGAAGAGGTGAGCAGCTATCTCTTGTGCTGTGAACGGGATGTAGCCGTTCCAAAGCAGGTGAGCGTGAGGCAGCACGCGCAGCATCTCCTCGAAAACGGGATTGACATACAGCAGGTACAAAGGCGCGGCTCGGAGGGGGAGAACTGCCAGTAACAAATCCACCCAGCGCTGAAAGAGCTCCCCTTCGAAGGGGTGGTACAGGTACAGCAGCGTCGGCTCCGGTGGCAGGGGGAAGTCCAGCACGTCAGCCTGCACCACGGAAAGCTCGCTGCAGAGATGAGGACGGCCAGCCCAGCGCTTGAGATTTTCGGCCGCGTCGAGAGCGAGCCCGGGGCTGAGCTCGAGGCCGAGGGCTCGCCGGAAGGGAAACTCCGAAGCCAGCATGAGCACCCGCCCCTTGCCGCAACCTATGTCGAGGAAGGTGAAGTCCTGCGGGTGTTGGCCGGTTTCGCGCAGCTCCGCCATCCAGCGATGCAGGCCGGCGCGAACCACGGAGGGCTGACTGCCGAAGTAGGCCGTGCTTTGCGCATCGTTAGGGTGTCCGGAGCGTATCGTCTTCGCGAACAGGTGGCCGCCGGTGGCGACGCCATGCTCCACATCGAACGGGTGGGCGGGCACACGCCGCGGAACCACGCGCCGGTACAGGACAGCGGCCACGCGCTGCACGGCCCCCAACCAACCTCGCTTGCGGAGGAGCGAACGGACCCGCGCGAGGGTTGTGGCCAGCACCATGCGACGTGACGATACCAGACGGCCGAGCGAACCGCGACGCGCGGACTTTGCAGGCCGGCGCTTTCACCGTACCCTCTAGCCCATGCAGTCCGGCCATTCCAACGCTGCCCCAGAGCTGACCTCGCCCGGTTTCCTACAGGTGCTGGCAGGGGACGGCCGTCCGTTGCTCGCGCTCACCGCTATCGGGCTGATGGTCTCCGGTGTGTTCGCGCTCTTTCTGGCCGCTACCGTCACGTTTCTGCCGCAGGACATCGCCTTTCTGGGCATGGCCCCGCAGGCGCTGGGCGGGCTGCACCACCAGCGCATCGTCCACTTCATGTTCCATGACCGCGTTTCGTTCGGCGGCACGCTGATCGCGGTCGGCACGCTGTACCTGTGGCTGCTTGCTTTTCCGTTGAGCACGCGGGAACGAGGCGGTGAGGAGTGGGCATGGTGGACGCTGCTGGTGTCCGGGAGCATCGGCTTTGCCAGCTTCTTCTGCTGCTTTATCTACCACTATGTGGACACCTGGCACCTCACGGCCAGCGGAGCGCTGCTGCTGCTTTACGTGTGGGGCATGGCGCGGACGCACAGACAGCTTTCCGGTGCGCGGGAGGGCTGGCGGTCACTGCTGCGCCGGCCCGCGAGCGTACCATGGCACACGCGCGAAGGCGCGGGACGCGGCTTGCTCCTGTTCGTCAGCCTGAGCATGCTGCTGGCCGGCGTCGTCATCATGCTGCTGGGGAGCACGGTCGTGTTTGTGCCGCAGGACATCACGTACTTCGGCTACACACGCGCGCAGCTGGACGCGATCAACCCGCACCTCGTGCCGCTGATTGCGCACGACCGGGCGGGGTTCGGCGGCGGTCTGGCCTCGTGCGGGCTTTGTGTGTTCTTCGTGGTGTGGAAGGCGCGTGTAAACCGCGCCCTTTGGCAGGCATTGCTTTTCGCGGGGCTGACTGGCTTCGGCTGCGCTATCGGGATCCACTACCCGATGCACTACTTCAGCCCATCGCACCTGCTGCCCGCCTGGATCGGCGCGGCTGCCTATCTGGGAGGCATCGTTTGCCTGGCGCGAGGTACCAGCGCGGCATCCTGACCCCAACGCCTACTGACCCGATGCCTTGGGCAGCTTCTCGCGCGTGGCGTCCGCCGGGGTTCCTGTGTCCTCCGCAAGCAGCTTGCGCACGGTGCCGCGCAGGTCGCCTTCAATGCCGGTGGCGCGGAGCCGAACCGTGCCGTTGGCGTCGAAGATGACGTAGGTCGGGAAGCCCTTCACGTGGAAGGCAGACTGCATGTCCTTGGAGGCATCACGGGTCTGCAGGCCTTGCAGGCGGTTTCCTTTCACATAGTTCAGCCATTGGTCGCGGTTCTCGTCGACATCCACTTCCAGGAGAACGAAACGTCCGTCCGGAAAGCTGTCGAGCATGGACTGCACGTAGTCGGAGTCGCGGCGGCAGTAGGTGCACCAGGTCGCCCAGAAGTCGACCAGGACGACCTTGCCGGCCAGCGAGTCCAGCGACACAGACTTGCCGTCCATCGTGTCGATCTGGAAGGCCGGAGCAGGCTCCTCGCGGGCGGACGCGACATTGTGGGAGAGACGAGGGCCCGCGCGCACTCGGCGGGGCTGGCGCCGGGAGCCGCGGCGCAGGCGGCGAACTCGCGGCCCGCTTCCTCGTCCCGCTTGAGGGCGGCGAGCACGCGCCCATGCAGCATGCGCACCGGCTCGTTGGCGGGATCGGCTGCGGCTCCGCGGGCCAGCGCGGCTTCAGATTGCCGGAGAGCCTCGGAGGCACGCCGGGGGTTCTTTTCGTACGCGCCTTCGCCCAGGTTGTAGGCGAAGTACTCGCGGTAGAAGGCCTGTCCTTCCAGCATGCCGGCGTGAGCTTTGGCCTGGGGATCGGGCGCAGCCGTGGTCATGGAGCCCGCGGTGGCGGCTGCGTCCTTGTACTTTTCCATCTTCATCTGCACGCGCGCAGCCGCTTCGAGACAGGCGAATGAGGAACCGGCCTGCCTGGCGGCGGTGCGGAAGCTATCGAGTGCGGAGTCGAACTGCCCGCGCTGCTCGAAGTCCAGGCCCTGCTTGTAGGCGGCCTGCGCGGCTGCCGGCACATCGGCCTGCGCAGCCGCGTTGGAGGGAGTCTGGGCCGGGAGCACGGTGGCAGAACTCGCCGCCACCATGCACAGAAAAAGGCAACAGGAGATACGCGTCATGGGAGAGGTCCTGAAAGACGATGGTGAGCGCTCAGAGCACTATCGGAGCAAAGCGGTGCGGTGCGCAAGAAGATTTTCGCCCGGCCTCCGATGCCATGCGCACATTGATAGCGGTTTCCCTCAGGTGTAGCGCCCATGCCGGCAGAAAGCAGATCCTTCGCTGCGCTCAGGATGACAACGTTGGAAATAGCAAGCTCTCACTGAGGAAGAACGGCTTAGTTGATCTTCCGCAGCCAGATGTTGCGCACGGAGATCTTGGTAGGTGTGCCTTCTAGTTCGATACCAATCAGGCCGGAGATGTTGTTGGAGGACTTCGGGTCGTCGTCAATGAACACGGCCATCAACTGGCCATTGAGGATGTGCATCATGACGGGCCCGCGCGCGATGATCTCGTACTGGTTCCAGCCATTGACCTGTACATAGCCGCCGAGGGCGTGACGGTCGCCGACCGTGCCCACAAGGCGTTGCGGCGCGGCGGCAGAGGATTGCGTTACCTGCCCGCGGTATGCCTGGATGCCGAGGTCGGTATTCTCCGAGTAGAACTGGCCGGTGTACTGCTCATGCGTCGGGTCTACGGGGAACCAGAAATCGGCCTGGGGACCGGACATGCGCCAGCCGGGCTGTGCAAGCTTTTCGTTGGGGCGCGCATGGATCCACGGACCACCCACGGTGCCGCGGTACTGGATGCCTGTACCGCCGCCGTGCTCCACCATGACTTCGAGCTTGAGGTCGAAGTCGTGAGACACGGCAAGCTCCTTGGTCTTGTCCGCGTCAGTCTTGCCTGCGTCAAGGCCGTGATAGCTGATGTAGGTGTTGGGCGGGCGTACGCGCGGGTCGGTGGATTCACCGACCATGGCACCATTTTCGACGCGCCAGATGGCAGGGTCTCCATCCCAGCCGTTCAGCGTGCGGCCGTCAAAGATCTGCGTGAAGCCGGTGTGCTCGTTGAAATCAAACGCGGCGGGTTCGTGGAAGCGCGATGCCGCTGCCGGTTGTGGCCGGGGGGCGGGAGTGCTCCCCGGTCGCTGCGCCAGCACGACAGGTGCGGCGAGAAGAAGCGCAAAGGAAACGGTTACGGTGAGCATGGCCTAGAAGGGTATCTTAGGCCGGTGTTCCCCGTCGTCACAGAAACAGGTTCAAGCGGCAGACCCGGGGAGAGGCCTGCCGCTTGCGTGCTGCGAGGGCTAGTTCACGACGAGCGTGTTTCCCTGCAACTCATTGCCCACCGTACCTAGCACACTGCCGGCGGCAGCGCGTTCGGTGGCGTTCACCGTCACGATCTGCTGGCCGGTGGCAAGCTTGAGCGTGGTGGTCACACCGGGGGCGACCGTGACCTGCTGCTCACCCATCTGCAGCAGCAGCGGGGTCTTGGAGTCGTTGCGCAGGTTGAAGCTGATGAGCTTCACCTTCACCTTAGTGTTGGCGGTTGTCGTGCGGGGAGCGGCCATGGCGACGTTAGGGACGCCGGCGGCACAGAAAGCAAGAACCAGGGACAGGGCAGATGTTGCAAGACGACGGGTCATGTCATTTCCTCTTTTTGTATCTCTGCGCTGTCACGATGGGCAGCAGGCAGGCACAGGCAGTACTACGCAGGCCGCTTCGGAAAGGTTCACCAAAAAAATCGTGAAGGCTGCGCTATTTATAGGAACGAACTGAAGACTGCGCGCGAATGCAAAAGAAGAGTGCGCGGCTGGTGGCGCGCTGTTCCTCCGCACTTCCTGTGGGGCATCCTGTCCAGGGAGGAACAGAGAGGCGGTTCGGTTTTACGGAAGCCTGAGCAGCGGACGCTCGTCTGCATTCCAGAAACACCCTGACCAGATCGGGTACTCGAGGTCGCCGCCTTCAAACTCGATCCACACGGAGGTGCCGATCGCCGGGACAGCGAGCGTCGGTATACCTGCTGCCGGGAACGGTATGCAGGGAGTTGCCCAGTTGAGCTCGCCGCTTCCCATGGCGGGCACCCTGGCCAGCAGGCGCCCGAGTTGCTGAGGGTCCATGTTAGCGACCACCACACCTCGGAACTTCCCGTAGTGCTTCTGGGCAGCGGCAGGATTGCGCAGTGCCTCCAGAGGACTTGAGGCTGGGTCCGTGATCTGCTCGCGAATGGCCTGAATGTCCAGATGCAGTGGCGCGAGTATCTCTGCAGCCAAGCCTTGCTGTTCCCGCAGCAGGCCAAGCAAAATGTGATCCGGGCTGATGAACGCATACTTTAACTGCTCCGCTTCTTCCGCGGCATAGGTGAGCACACGCCTGCTCTCCATGGAAAGAGGCATGTCCACCGAAGTCGAAACCTTCTCGCTCACCGGAGTGCGCTCGGTTACGACTCGTCGCACGCTTTGTTCAAATGCGTGCGACGGCGGGAAGACGCGTTGGGACAGATGCTTGTCTTCGCGTAGCAATCCGAGCAGAAGGTGCTCAGTTTTGATGTAGTGTGACCCGAACTGGCTGGCTTCATAACGAGCGAAGAAAACAACGCGGCGTGCCATTTCGGTGTAGCGCTCGAACATGCACCGTATTGTGCGCGTTCCGTGGGCCGCCTGTCGAAAAGAAAACGGCGCAGCCGAAGCCGCGCCGTTGCCCTGCTAGCCGTGAGATCGCTTAGTGAGCGGCCCACTCGATCTTGCTGAGGTCGATGCCTTCCTTCACCATCTCGTAAAGCGGCGAAAGCTCGCGGAGCTTGGATACGACGTCGATGAGCTTGTCGGCAACGTAGTCCACTTCTG
>CAXSHQ010000144.1:0-981 GCA_964236875.1 uncultured Acidobacteriaceae bacterium
GAGGTCACGATGACGGCGCGGGCGTTGCGCTGGCGTGCGCTCGCCATCACCGAGGCGATGACCTCGCGGTGACCGCAGTGCACGCCATCGAAGTTGCCGATGGTGACGATGGAGGGCGTGGTGTCGCCGGCGAGCTCGGAGAGAGTGTGAAGGATCTTCATCGGCTGGACCGGTTGGAGATGGGCTTGAGCACGCGATCGAGCTGAGCGGCTGGAACACCGAGGGGTCCACGATGCCCAGGCAGGTTGTACACAACTGCGTAGTCTTCACGCGTGCGCGGCCCTGCCCAGACGTAATGTTGCCGGTTATAAATGCGCGTCTCCTCAAGCGAGTACTTTGCCGTAGAGCCTGCATGCAACACGTACACGGCAGTGGGATCGTAGGTGGTGGCGTACGGCTTTGTGGAGCCGTTTCCTCCCTCGCCGCCCATGACCTGGGATAGCGTCGCTTTACCGGCCAGGCGCGCGGAGTCTACGTTGATCGTCTGAAGAGAAGTCAGGTCAAGCTCATCGCGTTCAAGAACTTTGTAGGGAGTGCCGTCAGGCGTAAAGCCCACAAGAAACAGCGGTGCAGCACCGATACCTGGCTCTCCAACAAACGCCAGGAGGGTGTGCAGATGCGGAGCATTGCCATACTTCCCATCGAAGAAGCAACGCGACTTGTCGAGGTGAAAGCCATCGACCCTATCCCACATGCCGGATTCGAGACGGGCTTCCTCTAGCGTAGGAATGCACTTGATCGATCGACGCGGGGCGAAGTGAAAGCTACGAGCATGGCTCACAATGGTGAGTTGACGAAAGCCTCCAATGGTCTGATCCCGGGCAGCGAGTGTGATCGACACCGACGCGCCCGTCTCCGGCAACGGCAGAACGGACTGCTGCGCAACCGCGCTCGGAACACAGCACAGCAACGCGCAGAGGACATGACAGGCGACGCGCATCAGGCGTTCTCCACTGCATCGATGGCGTCGCTCAGGTCGAA
>CAXSHQ010000144.1:991-3472 GCA_964236875.1 uncultured Acidobacteriaceae bacterium
AAGTGAAGTTTCAGGCCATCATGCGCGAGGCGGATGTGCGACGGCAGGGCGGCATTGGTGGTCTCATGATCGAGATCGTGGCTGATGTGGGTGAAGAAGGCGCGCTTGGGGGCGAGTTTTTCGACGAGTTCTACAGAGTTCGCCAGGTGCGAGTGGGTGGGATGCGGCTCGTGGCGAAGAGCGTCAAGGATGAGGATGTCGAGATCGCGCAGGAGCGGCAGGCTCCCTTCAGGAATGTCGCTCAAGTCGGTGAGATAGGCCGCGGAGCCGAAGCGGTAGCCGGCGATGGAGGTACGTCCATGCTGGATGGGCACGCGAACGAATTTGGCGCCGAATAGAGGGACTGAGGTAGCCGGCGCGGCAGAGGAGTCGTCGGGCAGGCGGTGGATGGTGACGCGCGCGCTGGTGGGGTAGCGATCTACCTTGCGGAAGGTGTACTCGAAGATGCGCTCCAGCACCGCGGCGGTGCTTTCGTCCGCGTACAGTGCCAGGCCGCCGGGGCGGCCGAAGCTCAGGGGGCGGAGGTCATCCATGCCGAGGACGTGGTCGGCGTGGCCGTGAGTGTAAAGAACGGCGTCCAGGCCGGGAAGACGCTCGCGCACGGCCTGGGCGTGGAAGTCGGGGCCGGTGTCGATGAGGACACGACGGGTGGTGCCCACATCGGCCTCGGCTTCGGGGTAGCTGATGAGGATCGAGGGTCGGGTGCGGCGGTTGGGCGAGCCCGGCCGGTGGGCGTCGGTGCAGACGGCGCACGTGCAGCCCAGCGTGGGCACGCCCATGGAGGTGCCGGTGCCGAAGAAGGTGAGGGTGGCGTCCAGTGGATGACCTTTCAGCGGGCTAGCGAGCTATCGGACTAGCGAGCTATCGGACTATGCCGGGACCTTTGGCACCCGCGGGCGCTGGGGCGCCGGGCTGGCGCGTAGCGGCTTGCCGGGCGAGAGCCTGCGTCATTTCCAGGAAGCCCATGCGGAGCTCGAACAGAGCAGACTGGATGAAATTGTCTTCGCCTTCGGAGAGGTTTCCGGCGGCTTTGTCCGCAATGATGGCGAGCATGTCGATGGTTTGCCGGGAGCCGAGGAGATCGACGCGCGGCGGCTGGCCGGGCTCGGCGGCGCCGCCGAGCTGGAGAAGGGCCTGCATGTATAACGACTGCACGAGGCTTTCGAAAGAGACCTCTGGCAACGGCTCGGCGCCTAGATTGTTGGCGCGGAGAGCGGTGTCCAGGCGGTCGACGGTGGCGGCGTAGGCGCGCCTCGCTTGCTCGATCTGCTCGGTGGTAAGGGGCGGCAGGCGGCCATCGTCTTCGGCGGGTTCCCCGTTCGGGTCCTGTGCCGGGGAGGCGCTCGCCTGAGCTGCCGGCGAAGATGGGAAGGCGATCGTCTCGTGGCTGCGGGCAGCGGGGCGGTCTTCGTCATCGGGGTCGGGTTCGTCTTCGGAGCGGCCGGGCTCGGGGATGGACGTTTTGGGCGAGGCGGCGGGGAAGGCGAGGGGCTCCCGGTGAGGCTTGTCGGGCTCGGCTGAGAGCTCGGCTGGGAATTCGCTTAGGGGTTCAGCTGCGGGTTCGTCGGTCGAGCGGCCGGGCTCATCGGCGGGAGGGACCGCTTCCGCGGAGGAGGGCTGCGCGTCGTGGCGGAGCTCGCCCTCGGAAGTGAACTTGCGGCGGTCATTGATGACGAAGGGCTTTTCGGGCATGAGGAACTCGGTTTCTCGGTGTTGGCTCGGGTTGGAGGAGTGGGAATGAGCTGAGAGCTACGAGGTTTCCGGCTCAGAGCTCTTTCATCGTAGCGTTTGATGCGGGCGACGGGATGGCGGTGCCGCCGGTGTAGGTGAGGCCCTTGCGAGCATCGAGGAACTCGCGGCGGGCGTAGCCGAGGGCGAAGAGCTGTGGGCCTTCGGGCAGCGGGACGAGCGCGGCGCTGGTGAGCTCGCCGGCGGGTTTGCCGTCGGCTTCGAGCTTGGCGGGGAACGTGGTGGGTAGCTCGCCGTGTAGGCGGAAGCGGGTGAAGAGGCGATGGACCTGGCCGCGGGAGCGGATGCGCTCGACGATCTCCTGGCCGAGGTAGCAGCCTTTGCTGAAGTGCAGGGCGTGGGTCTGGTCCGTTTCCTGCGGGAGGTCGCGGGCTGTTTCCGAGTTGCGAATATCCTGGCCGAAGCGAGGTGTGCCGGAGAAGATGCGGAAGGCTTCGAGGGCTGCGGGGGAGACTGCGACAGCGCCAGCTTCTAGCGCCTCTCCGGTCAGCTGCTTGTTCCAGCCGATGGTGCTGATCTGGAAGCGGGGCACCGAGGCTGGCGACGGCGTGGCGATCTGCGCCGCAGTCAGGGGGTCATACGCGAGCTGCAGGGGCACAAGATCGGCGTGCAGGTCGTCTACCGTCCCATGCTGCATCTTGCGGAGGACTTCCGGTGCTCCGGGACCGAGAAGGAGCAGGGTTTCATGCCAGTGCTCCATGCGGCTTAGCTCGACGTCATCCATGATGATGA
>CAXSHQ010000144.1:3482-10772 GCA_964236875.1 uncultured Acidobacteriaceae bacterium
GCCGTCGGGCTCGCGGTAGATGTGACAATCGGCCTGGATGCGGCCTTGCGCGTTGAGGAGGAAGTTGTAGTTGCCTTCGCCGGGGGCGAGGGCCTGGACGGAGTTGGTGACCATGCCGTTGAGCCAGCGTGTGGCGTCGGAGCCGGTGATGCGGAGAAAGGCACGCGCGAAGGCTTCGTAGCCAGGTTCACTCAGGGGAGCAATGGCTGCGCCGTGAAGGATGCCGTCGAGCTCGGATTGTGTGGCCTGCATACCCCTCCCCCTCCTTTGGGCTAAAGTCTTGATGGTGCGTGGGTTGTTCACCGACGTGGACGCAAAGGCAATAAATACGCTGGCTAACCCACAACCGCCCGCGCGATGAGGCGAGTGTTTCCACATGGCTTGCACACGCCCCGCTCTCTGACGACTCCGAAGATAGGCAAGCGCGATTGCCAGCTCAAGAACGCCATGGCCTCATAAATCGCCCGTATGCGGATGATGCCAAGTTCTGCCGCGATGCAGTGAGCGCAGTACGGCACTCCCCGGTGGGCTTTGATACATGCGAGCACGCGGTCTTGAATGCTCATTCCCGTAGTATGCCTTAGAGCCCTTGCCAAAGCCTAACCGCTCAAGCATAATAGACGTGTGGCAAAGGCTGTCAAAGTCGTCAGCATCACCTCGAATAAGCCTAAGAACCCGGCTGCGGTTGCACTCGGGCGTTTAGGCGGTTTGAAGGGTGGCGATGCGAGAGCCGCCAGCATGAGCGCGGAGAGGCGCAGTGAAATCGCCCAGCGAGCCGCTAAACTGCGCTGGGCGAAGGCAAAGGGTATCAAGTTGGAGACCCCGGCTGATCGGGTCGAGGTCTCTACGAGGGAGGCTAAGCTAGCCTAGGTTTGGGGATGACAACCACAACGGTGCCGTCACTGGTGGTTACAGTAACAGTCACTCGTCGGGCCTCTACGCGTACTTCGACGGTGGGCATAGAGCATTCTCCTTTCTGAGCCGCCCGGTCTGCATCGGGCGGCTCTCTCAATTTGCAGAAATCTTCTCCAGCTTCACCGTGAGGCTGTCCGCGCTGTCAGCGCGTTGATAGATGAGGTCGAAGATGCTGACGGCGGACTGTAGCCACTTGCGCCGACCCTCTAGAGGCCAATCGCCGTCAGTTGCAGGGAGAGTCTGAAGTAAACCCTGGATGAATGGGTGGAGATCATCACCACCACCGCCCTTGCCGCCACCCTTGGGCGTGGTGGGCGCATGCGGAGTATGCTCCGTTCCTTTGGCCGTTACCGGTTCGGGAGCGACGGTGGCCTGTTGCGGCCTTGCTGCCTTATCTTGGGAGAGCACAGGATAGACCAGCTTTGTAGAGCCGTAAGTGAAGAAACCTGCGTCACGTGCCGAACGCTGAAAGGCCTGCCTTGCCTTTTCCTTCTGCTTGACGGCCACTCCTAGGTTGACCATCGCGCCTTCTAGCCCAGAAGAGGGCGGGAGCGTCTTGTTCTTGTTCGCCTCATACAAAGCGTTGTAGAGGGGGACAGTGAGAAACGCTTCCGCGCGCGCTTCCCGCTCTGTCTCGGGTTCCATGCTTCGCGCGCCCAGCTCAGAAAGTGACACGTTTCCCTGCGAACTCTTTATCAGCCCGAACGTCCTTGCGGCCTGTACCTTTAGCCGGAACGCACCCCCTGCCGCAGCCTGGTTGAGATGACCGGCAAGCTGATCTATCTGGCAGCTTCCGCCCAACTCAAAGATGCCTCGCGCCAGTTTGATTACTTCATCCAAGCTGAAGTACGGCCACTCGATGGTAGAGCGACCCCGCTCAGCCTTGGCTGCTACGGGCTCCCTCACCTCGTGCATCGGCTCTGCTGACATGATTGCTGTCCTCCGTTTGGATTACTGTACCATAATTCAGGCAATCCGCAAACAAAATACCAGCCGGTTGGCAATCCGCATTGACTTCCTGACCGCTCAAGCATAGTATTTGAGGTATGGAAGTCACAGCACAGCAGCCACGCACCCTCACAGAAGCCATTCGTTACTACTCCAGCGAGCAGGTTTGCATCGACGCGGTTGCTGCTCTCCGCTGGGCCGGTGGCAAGCCGGTATGCCCGAAGTGCCACGTCGCAGAGGGTGACCGTAAGCACTACTGGCTGGCCGCTCAGAAGCGTTGGAAGTGCTACTCCTGCCGCAAGCAGTTCTCTGTATTCGAGGATTCACCGCTGGCCTTGGACGTGTGGCTAATCGCCCTGTGGATGCTTTGCAACTGCCGGAACGGTGTCAGCAGCTATGAGATCGCCCGCGCTACCGGCATCGCTCAGAAGAGTGCATGGTTCGTTCTCCAGCGGCTCCGGCTGGTGCTGAAAGACACGCGGCCTGTCCTGATGGGAGCGACGGGTACTCCGGTAGAGATGGACGAATGCTTTGTAGGTGGCAAGCCGAAGAACATGCACCGCGCCCGTCGTCTCAAGCAGCGCTTGGGCATGAATGGCTACGCAGAGAAGACGGCCATCTTCGGCATGCTGGAGCGCGGCTCTTGGCAGGTGCGGGCTACCGTCATTCCGAACGTCAAGCGCGAGACTCTACAGAAGAAGATTCTTGAGCAGGTCGGCTTCGGCTCCACCGTCTATACGGATGGCTGGCCGGGATACGACGGGCTCACCGCAAAGCAGTACATCCACGAAACCGTGAATCACATGGAAGAGTATGTGCGGGGTGAGGTCAGCACTCAAGCAATCGAGAACTTTTGGTCATGCCTCAAGCGGACCCTGAGCGGCACCTACGTGGCCGTGGAGCCATTCCACATGGAGCGGTACCTTGACGAGCAAATGTTCCGGTTCAACAATCGCATCGGCCATAACGACGGGACGCGCTTTCAGAAGGCTCTCGCTCAGGTTGGCGGCAAGCGTCTGACTTGGGTTGAACTCACCGGCAAAGGGCAACCCAAAGCAGCCTAAGGCCGGTCCCCTGCGGGGTCGTAAGTGTATCTCGTATGAGGCGAAGGCTTTTCGGCCTTGGCTTGAGCGAGACTATCCCGGATTTCGTCTGGACGGACGGAGAGGACGGAAGCCAAAGCTGCCGTGAACTTCTCATGCGGCGTTTGTTCTTGCGAGTCTGCCATGCGGTAAGATTACCGCAAAAGTAAAAACCCTCGACGGGAATCGAGGGCTATCGGTCTGCAACGCACTCAGATCATTACATGGAGTGCGTTCAAATGCAAATCAACCCCTCAGTGCTGATCGTGTATCTTCCTTGACCATGAGATACGCAGCAGTCTCTTTCATAAACCTCGCCATTTTGGGTGCGGGAATCGCTATCGGTGTCATTGTCGCTCCTCACTTTGAGGTGAAGGTACAAGCCCGTACCGTAGAGCAGCAGCCCGCAGTACCCGCACCCTCAAGCGCAAATGGCCCCGAGCAAATGACCCCCGGACTTTCCACCGGGAGCATGGGGGCCTATCTATTTCTGGCACATCACATCCAGTCTGATGAGTTGGTCGTGAACGGAATCGACATGCTGAAACTCCAACAGGGAGAACTTGATCTGCTATCCGCAGCAGGCGTAAATCCAGTGAAGATAGAGCACGTTATCAACCAAGCAAGAGACACACACCTCTATCAGGTGGCCGCGCCGAAGTCTCCGGCCCCTGTGAAGTGAGAGAAACATGCATGTGATGCTATTGGCGTTAGTTCTCCAAGTGGTGCCGCAGATAACGATGCCTCGCGCCCCAGCCACCCTACCGCCTCCCCCACAACAAACGCAGCCGCCCAAAGCGCCGCAAATTAGTGCCGGGGGAACAAACACAACTCCTTCACTGGAGCTGAATGACACTGCATTAACGCATGCTCAAATGGAGCGTGATATTGGCGGTCAAGGCGAAGCAATTTCATCGGTCAAGGTACGGATAGCCACTCTCGAAAAGCTACGGGCCGACCCTGACCGGAAAGACATCGAAAGTTTGAAGGAACTTAGGACAACAATAACAATCTGGGTTTCCGCGATGGTAATTGTCCTTGGCGCCATATTCGGCTTTTTTTGGAAATTCAATGGAATTATCTGGTCGGATATCATTAGGCCACGCCTCAAGAAAGACTTGGGGATTCCAGAAGCGGCCACCACTCCGCCTGTGGGTTAGCCAGCGTATTTATTGCCGACGCAAAGTCTTCATCCGAAAAGACTTCCGCGCAAAGTATTGACTCGAAAGAGAAATGGCGCGTCCGTTCGAGACGAGCGTGATCCCCTCTACCTCCATTGTAGTGAGTTGCGCAAATTGAGCTGCAGCGCGATGTGCCTTTGTTTTCTGCGGGATGCCACGTCCGGCTCTTGACACGTTCTCCGTTGGTGCGGAGCGGTATCGTAGAAGCGTGGAGAACAGTGCGCTCTTTGGACAAACGCTGGACGAGCTAACGGAGCTGCTGAGCCGATACCGGGAGAAGCCGTATCGGGCCAAGCAGCTTTTTGCGGCGCTGTATAAGCAGCGGGCGGTTTCGGTGGAAGATGTAACGACGCTCTCGCAGGAGCTGCGCTCGCGGCTGCAGGACGCAGGTTGGAGCATGGGGCTGCCGGAGATCGTGCAGACTGCGGTCAGCGTGGATGGCACCGAGCGCTACCTGGTGCGGATGGCGGATGGTGAGACCGTGGAGACCGTGTGGATGCCGGATGGTGATGGCGGCGAGCGCGGTGACGGAAGCGAGGCGGCGGAAGAAGAGGCTGGGGAAGTGGTGGCGGCTGGGGAGGCTGTGGGTGCGCCCAGCGAGAAGCAGATCCCCTTCGGGGATGACAACAAGAAAGGCAACGACAAGGACAACGGCAACAGCAGCAAGAACAGCGTCGCAGTCGCAGGCGGGTTTTGGAAGCGCCGGGGTGATGGGCGTGACAAGGCGGTGTTTGGGACGCTGGCGGAAAATGGGTTTCGGCGGGCGACCATTTGCATCTCGAGCCAGGTGGGCTGCGCGGTCAACTGCCAGTTCTGCCTGACGGCGAAGCTGGGGATTCGGCGTAACCTCACCGCGGGAGAGATCGCGGGGCAGGTAGCCGCGGTGCTGAACCGGCAGAAGATCCAGATCGGCAAGGACCGGATCAACCTTGTGTTCATGGGCATGGGCGAGCCGTTCCTGAACTATGACGAGTTCATGAAATCGGTGCGGCTGCTGGTGGAAGGTGTCGGCATCCCGGAGTCGCGGATGACGGTGTCGACGAGCGGGATCCTGCCGGGCATGGAGCGGTTTGCAACGGAGGCAGTGAGGCCCAAGCTGGCGTTGAGCCTCAACGCGAGCAACAACGATGTGCGCGAAGCGGTGATGCCGATCACGCGCAAGTGGAAGATCGAACAATTGCTGGAGGCTTGCAAGCAAATACCGCTGCGGACGCGCGAGTGGGTCACGTTCGAGTACGTGATGCTGGGCGGCGTGAACGACCGGCCGGAGCATGCGCGTGAGGTGCTTGTGCTGCTGGAAGGCATGCGCGCGAAGGTGAACCTGATCGTGTGGAACCCGGGGCCGGGGATCGACTATGTGCAGCCCAAGCCAGAGGACGTGTCGCGCTTTCAACGGTTGCTGATCGATGGCGGTATGCCGACGTACATCCGGCGACCGCGTGGGCGGGACATCTATGCGGCTTGCGGGCAGTTGAAACGGACGGTCGCGGAAGAGAAGCCGCAGTTGGTGGAGATTGGGGCGGCGGCGATTTAGCCATGGACGAGATACGGCTCGCTACCGCACCGCCGCGGAAGCCTCTCGACTCGAGATGCGATCTACCTAATTGGGTGCGATGTGGTATTCGCTTGCCTTAGTGGAGTTGTGGGCGGTTTATGCGTTATCGCGGATGGGTGGAAGGAGCACATGCTCGGCGTTGCGCTCCTTCTGACGGCTTGCGTCGCCGGCTGGGTCGCCGTGTGCGTTACGCGCAGAGCACGCGGTGCATGGGCTGGCTCGTGGGTTGTCCTGTTGCTTGCTGTTGTGTTCGCCGGCCTTTTCATCTGGGACATGGCAACGACAAAGTTCAGTGGCGACGGGGGCGAAGTTGTAATCATCGGGTATGCCATGCTTGCTTGCGCGGGCCGAGCGTGCTTTCTGCTGATGAGCAGGCCCGAGATACTCAACGGCGAAGACTGAACGACTGCGGTGCCTTTAAGCTGCTCTGCTGTTTCGCTGAATGAGGAATCGGTGCGAAGGTGCACCGGAGGCTTTCTCCTGATGATGTAGTGGCACCACGAGTGAATGCGGGGATTCTTCGCTCCGCTCAGAATGACACCATCGAGAAGGGGGCATCCACACCCCAGGACAACTGCTTCTAAACTGGGGCGTTGAGGCGGTGCTGGAGGAGTTCTTTCACTCCGGGCCATTCGCTGCGAATGATGGAGAACCAGGTGCTGTCGCGGAGCGAGCCATCGGGCATGATGAAGTGATTGCGGAAGACGCCTTCGTGGCGGGCGCCGATCGCTTTGAGCGCGGCCTGGGAGCGGCGGTTGGCGATGTGCGTCTTGAAGGAGACGCGATTCAGCCCCAGTGTTTCGAAGGCGTAGGTGAGCTGAAGGAGTTTGGCTTCTGTGTTGACGCGTGTGCCTCGGATAGGTTCCGTGAGCCAGGTGTTGCCGATCTCGACGGATTTGTGCGTGAGGTTCAGATCAAGGAAGCGAGTGGCGCCGACGAGGCGGTCCGGCAGGTCGTTGTGCGCGCGCTGGACCGTGACCCAGGCGAGGGTGTCCCGTTCGGAAAGAGCGCGCTCTACCCACTCACGGAGCTCTCCTGGGGTTTTGATCCAGAAGACCATGTAGCGCCAGATGGAGGGGTCAAAAGCGATTGCTTCCAGGGCGGGCAGGTGCTCAAGTGAGAGAGGTTCGAGGCGAACGCAGCGGCCTTCGAGGACGGGAGTCTCCATAGGACAGAGACTATCGCAAGCGTGGCAAGTTCCCTGCGGCAAGCCGTACGTTGGAAGTTGTACGGTGCACGCACGACGTGCAGGAGTTTGCCAATACCGATTGCGGGAAGAAGAGGGAAGAGGACGCCTCAGGTGAGAAGGACTTCCGAAGCAGCCCGGTTCTGTTGCGCGAGGCTCAGAACCATTTCGGCGACGGCGTCGTAGCCGTGCCGGAGAACTTCGCCTTCGTGCAGGAAGTTGCCGACGATGGGCTCGACGCCCAGGCTGCGGATGCGGTCGAGGTCTGCTTCGATGGGCGTCTGGCCTTCGCGGGCGTACTGCTCCAAGGTGGCCGGCAGGATAGGCGCGGTGTTGATCAGGGCGCAATCGAAGAGCTTCTGACGACGGCCCTGCGCGTCAGGGGCATGGTCGAGAATTTTTTCGATGTGCTGCGATGCGGTG
>CAXSHQ010000145.1:0-7378 GCA_964236875.1 uncultured Acidobacteriaceae bacterium
GACAAGTCGCGGGCCTACAAGACCACGGATGGCGGCCAGACATGGACCATGATCGCCATGAACACGGATACCGAGGGGTTCTGGGATGCGGTGCAGTTTGAGAACCGCCAGGTGGGCGCCCTGCTCGGCGACCCAGTTGACGGGAGCTTCTATCTGGCGCGGACGACAGATGGAGGAACGAGCTGGACACGGCAGCGGAACGGCGCCTTCCAGGCGGACGCGAAGCAAGCAGGCGCGTTCGCGGCGAGCAACTCTTCCATGGTGGAAGGCTCAGGGGCTGTGATGATGGTGACGGGTGGCAAGGGCGGGGCTTTCCTGCTTGAGGAGCGGGAGACGGTGGCCTGCGCGGTTACGGGTCCCTGCCCGGAAGCGGACGCGAACCGGGACGGGAGCAAGAGCAAGTGGGAACGTACGGAGGTTCCTCTGGGGGCGTCGAGTGAATCCTCCGGTGCGTTCTCGGTGGGCTACCGGCAAGGCAAGAGCCCTGCGCGTGCGGACAATATTTACCTCATCGTCGGCGGTGACTACGGGAAGCCCGATGTGACGGCCGGAACGGCTGCTGACCGGACTGGCGGCAGGTGGCAGGCAGCGGATACCCTGCGGCACGGGTTGCGCAGTGCCGTAGCCTACGACAGCAAGGCGAAGACGTGGATCACTGTGGGACCGAACGGCACGGATACTTCCACTGACGATGGGCAGAATTGGAAGCCGCTGAAGCCCGGGAAGAGCGACGCCGCGGATGCTGACAAGAACTGGAATGCGCTCTCGCTGCCGTTTGCCGTAGGGCCGAAGGGACGCATCGGCCTGCTTGATGCAAAAGCGGTGGCTCCGCCGCCGCCACCGCCCGAAGCGAAGAAGGACGCCAAGCCTGCGGACGATTCCAAAGACAAAGATAAGAAGAAGTCCAAGAAGAAGCTTTGGCCGTTTTAGAGAAGGTCTGATCGAGTCCACAAACATTCCCTTAGCGGCCTCAGTGTGTGCGTGAGAACTGAAGTTGGGTCTTGATTTGCAGAGTGGGTTTGGGCGACAAGAGAGTATCTCGAGCTCAAGCCATATAGCCCTGATATTGCCCCCGAGCGTGCAAGATGAGTTGAGCAGGGACCATCTGTGCTTCTTCCTGCAGCGTGTGGTGGAGCGCCTGGACCTGAGCGCGTCGAGCAGTCGAATGGAGCCGAGGGCGGCTCGCTGTACGCACCGGAGCTGATGTTAAGCGGATGGCTCTAAGGATTCGCGACCGGGATCACGGGCGCGCGGCAGCTGGAGCGTCGGCTGGTGAAGGGCCTGCCGCTACGCTACCAGGCGACCGGGGCGCGGGTGGGCAACTGGCGTTGAGCGCGTTCCGGCGCCGCCATGCGCGCGGCCTGAATGATTTTTGCCGGCACGATTGCCTGGCTTCATGAAGCCGGGCAATCGTAAACCGCTCTTCCAGGCAAAGATGTCCGTAACGCAAGTTCCATGGCAACAAGACCTTAGCAGCCTGGTGCACTTCGTTTGAGACACAGGAAAGCCTGCCCTGAACGAAGTGAATGAATCCCGTAGTTCGCCCGCAGCGGAACGGACGCATCAGGGAGAAGGTGACTACACCTGAGCGAGAGTGGCTATTAAAATCCGTGCCTAGGCCTCCCCTAGCGGGAAACGCACTTATAGCTCTCGGTGCGCCGCCCAAACTCCCGCAGCGACTACACTGGGAGCATGCGTTTTTCCATTTCGCGGCGCTTGGCTTGCCCCGTTCTCTTCGCTTCGTTACTCGGTTCCGGGGCCGTACTCGCCGCGCAAACCCCTGCGGCACCCCCCGCTCCCGTCCCGCCCGGCAGTGTTCCTTCCCTGCCCCCTGCTACCTCCGGCAACCCATCGGTCCTGCCTTCGATGCCTGCCGCCAGCCCCGCCGGCCAGGCACCCGCAACGCCCGCCGCTCCGAACGCAAACCCGTCGGTCTACCGGGATCCCTTGACCCAGCCCATCTTCGTAGCCCCGCCCACTGCGACCGCGCCCTCTCCCCAGACGCCCGCTCCGGGCAGCATGCCCGCGTCCACTTCGCCTTCTGTCCTGCAGCCTGCCTCGCCCGTCCAGGTCGCCATGCCCGCTCCGGCGACCGTGGCTTCCGTTTCCGCAGTCTCGTCGCTACCCGCGTTCGATCCCGCCGAAGAGGGCCGTCTCCATACCGATGCCCTCGGCTCCACCTACATTCCTCTCGACAGCCCCATTTACCCCATGGCGCTTCGCCTGTACTCGCTCGGGTATCTCGACCGTCTCTTCATCAGCATGCGCCCATGGACGCGCCGCAGCCTGCTCCACGCGATGGATGAAAGCTCGTTCGACATCACCACGGACGGCGGCGACGAAGCGACGGCCATTCTGGCTCGCCTGCAGACGCTCCTCCAGGCCGAAGAGCCTCCCCCGGGCCAAGCTATGGGGCAGACGATGGGCCGAGACCGTGGCCGCATCGGCGGCCTCGAGTCCGTCTACACCCGCCTGATGGGCATCGGCGGCACCACGCTGCGCGATAGCTACCACATCGGCCAGACCCTCATCAACGACTACGGCCGGCCCTACGAGCCCGGCTTCAACAACGTCACCGGCTTCACCAGCGTCAATGAGTGGGGCCGCTTCTCGCTCTACGTCCGTGGCGAGTACCAGCACGCGCCCTCCGCAACCGGCTACAACCCCGCGCTCTCCACCTACCTATCTGCGCTTGATTTCATCAATTTCAACGACCCCAGCGGGTACCAGCGCCACCAGGACACCATCCCCTCCGGCCCCATTGCTGCCGTGAACCCCTTCCGCCTGCAGGAAGCCACGTTCTCCTACCATCTGCTCGGCCATGAAGCTTCCATTGGCAAATCCGACGCCTGGTTTGGCCCCGGCGTTGGTGGCTCCATGGCGTGGAGCAATAACGCCGAAGATATCTACTCCTTCCGCATCAATCGCGTCGAGCCGATGCACATCCCCTATCTGCAGCGGATCATCGGCCCCATCCGTTATGACTTCATGGTCGGCGCGCTCCAGGGCCACTCCGCTCCCAACGGCCCCTGGGTCAACCAAGTTATGGTCGCCATCCAGCCCTACAAGGATTTCACGTTCTCTATCCAGAAGACTGCCATATGGGGAGGTCACGGCCATGGCTGCGCTTCCCCTACCGGGATCTATCCTTGCAACGAACCCATCACCCTGCACACGTTCCTCAAGAGCCTCTTCGATATCGGTGATGTAACGGGCGATGAGAAGTATTCGCGCAACGATCCCGGGGCGCGTTTCTCCTCTGCCACTTTTTCCTGGCGGCTTCCCTTCCTCCGGCGCGATGTAACGCTGTACACCGATTCAACGACGCACGATGACGACCTTCCCGTCAGCGCTCCGCGACGTGCTGGCTGGCGTCCCGGTATCTACTTCTCGCACGTGCCGTTCGCGCCGAAGTTCGACTTCCGCGCCGAAGCGACTTACACCGACTACGTCACCAAGCGCAGCATGTCTGGTCAGGGCGCGTACTTCGAAGGCGTCCAGTCTCAGGGCTATACCAATAAGGGCTTCATCTTTGGTGACTGGGTAGGCCGCGAAGGCAAGGGAGGCCAGGCATGGCTCACCTACCATCTCGGCCCGGAAGATTTCATCCAACTCGAATACCTGCACAAGAAGACCGCCAAGGACTTCATCGTTAACGGCGTCACGCAGACCCAGGTCAAGCTCGAGATGCTCAAGCACTTCGGCCATAACCTGGAGGCCGACGCCTGGCTGCAATACGAATCCTGGAAAGCACCGGTTTACCTTCCGGGCAGCCAAAGCAACTTCATCGGCACGGTCCAGCTCACCTGGTACCCCAAGCTCCACAGCGCTAACGGCGTGCACAGCCCCAACGCTCGCTAGAAGCTCCAAAGGCGCGTTCCCATACCAGCGAGGGGCATCGCCCCTCGTGTCTACACCGCCGTCCGCTCCGCTTCCACGCACTCCTGAAAGTACTGGAGCGACTTCCCCAGCCCGTCCCGCAGCGCCACCGTCGGCTCCCACCCCAGCAACGCTCTCGCCTTGGAGATATCCGGCCGCCGCTGCTTCGGATCATCCTGCGGCAGCGCCTGGAAGACGATCTCGCACCGCGATCCTACCAGCTCCTGCACCTCGCGCGCACACTCCAAAATCGTCCACTCCGTAGGGTTCCCGATGTTCACCGGCCCATGCTCGTCTGCTTCTGCCAGCAGCACGATTCCGGCGATCAGGTCGGATACATAGCAGAAGCTGCGCGTCTGCAAGCCGTCGCCATACACCGTCAGCGGATCGCCACGCAGCGCCTGCATCATCAGGTTGGAAATCACGCGGCCATCGTTCGCCTGCAGGCGCGGTCCATAGGTGTTGAAGATCCGCACCAGATGCGTATTCACCCCGTAGTAGCGCCCATACGCCGTCACCAGCGCCTCGGAGAATCGCTTCGCCTCGTCGTACACCGAGCGCGGTCCCACCGGGTTCACATTGCCCCAATAGCTTTCCACCTGAGGATGCACCTGCGGGTCGCCATAGCACTCCGACGTCGAGGCATGCAGGTAGCACGCGCCATACTTCTTCGCGATCTCCAGCGTGTTCTGCGTCCCCAGCGAACCCACCTGCAGCGTCTCCACGCCCAGCCGCATGTAATCCACAGGGCTTGCCGGGGACGCCAGGTTATACACCCCATCCACGCGTCCGAGGTCGAACGGCCGGCAGATATCCAGCTCCTCAAAGGCAAACCGCGTCTCACCGCGCAGGTGCCGCAGGTTCGCCTGGTTCCCGGTCGAGAAGTTATCCACTCCCAGCACCCGGTGTCCCTGCGCCAGCAGCGCATCGCAAAGATGCGACCCCAGAAACCCGGCCGCCCCCGTCACCAGCATGGTCTTGCCTGCCATTCTGAATCCTTTCGCGCAATCTGCGAGCAAATCCGCGCAATCCGCGTTCGCTGCTACACCGCAGCCGCGGAAGCTTCCCGCACCGGCGTCACCGCCGGCCTGCCGATGCTCAGATATGTGAAACCCGCTTCCGCCATCTCCGCCGGGTCGAACAGATTGCGCCCATCGATCACGATCGGATACCG
Organism: uncultured Acidobacteriaceae bacterium; assembly: GCA_964236875.1. GTDB lineage: Bacteria > Acidobacteriota > Terriglobia > Terriglobales > Acidobacteriaceae > Granulicella. The sequence continues at coordinate 5,054 of CAXSHQ010000145.1, forward strand.
CATCACCCGCTGCAGCTCACGCAGATCCACATCGCAGAACTCCGCCCAGTCCGTCAGCACCAGCAGCGCATCCGCGTTTTTCGCCGCTTCCAGCGCACTGCCCGCGTAGCTCAACGACTTGGAAGGCGGAAGCTCGACCTGCGCACGCTTGGCCGCAGCCGGGTCGTACGCACAAATACTGCATCCCTCCCCCAGCAGCAGCTCCACCAGGTCGATCGCCGGTGATTCGCGAATGTCGTCCGTCTCGCCCTTGAACGCCAGCCCCAGCACCGCCAGCCGCTTGCCGCGCAGCGTCCACAGCGCCGACCGCACCTTGCCCAGGAACCGCGCCTTCTGCGCCGCGTTGATGCGCTCCACTTCCGTCAACAGCTTGAAGTCCACGCCCATCTGCGCGGCCACCGACCGAAACGCCGCCACATCCTTGGGAAAGCACGACCCGCCATACCCGATGCCCGGCCGCAGGAACTTCGGCCCGATACGTGAATCCAGCCCAATGCCGCGCGCCACCTGCTCCACGTTGGCGTCGGCGGCTTCGCACAGGTTCGAGACCGCATTGATGAACGAGATCTTCAACGCCAGGAACGCATTCGACGCATGCTTGATGATCTCCGCGCTCTTGGTGGATGTGTTCAGCAGCGGTGGCGGTGTGGCCACCGAGCAGCACCCTGCAATCCCATCCTCGCGCTCGTAGTAGCTGCCGCTCGTCAACGGCGCATAGATTCCCTGCAGCAGCTTGGCCGCACTATCGCTGTCCGCTCCCACAACAATGCGGTCTGGATGCAGGAAGTCTGCCACCGCCGTCCCTTCGCGAAGGAACTCCGGGTTGGACACTACGTCGAACAGCCGCCGTTCTACCCCGTTGCGTTCGATCACCCGGCGAATCCATTCGTTCGTGTACACCGGCACCGTGCTCTTTTCCACGATCACCGTGTACCGCGTAATGTGTCGCGCAATCTCGCTCGCCACCGCTTCCACATAGGAAAGATCGGCGTCGCCCGTGTCCGACTGCGGCGTGCCCACCGCGATAAAGATCGCCTGGCAGGTTGCCGTGGCTTCAGCCAGGTCGGTCGTAAACCGTATCTGGTTGTTCCGGTAGCGCTCCAGCAGCTCCGGCAGGTGGTTCTCGTGGATCGGCGTTTCGCCGCCCGCCAGCGCCTTTACCTTGGCGTCGTCGTTATCCACGCACACCACGCGGTGGCCTATCTCGGCGAAGCAGGCGGCCGCCACCAGTCCCACATATCCCGAGCCTACAACGGCTATCTGGATGCTTTCACTCATTCGCAACACACTGCTCGACAAGAAATTTGGAGGCAGCTTCATTGTAGAGCCTCGTAGCCGAGAGTCGCGCGCACCTAGGCAGTGTCCTCCATCACCGCTGCGGGCGCGGTTTCCCTATCCTCCTTCGCGTAAACTGAAGCCGATGAGCTCCTTCACGACCGAAACCACTCCCGTGGCTTCGGAGCAGCGCTTCGCCACGGCAGCCACGGACGCGGAACCCTCGCACGTCTCGTTGTCCGATGTGCTGACCACGCTGCGCAAGCGTAAGTGGATACTCGTCGCTGCCATCCTGCTGGGCATCCTCTTCGGCCTGTATCAGGGCTTCACGCAGCCGCGCCTCTACGAGGCCTACAGCCGCATCGAGATCCGCAGCGGATCTTCCAACCAATACCGCCTCGGAGCCACCCAGCTCGAAAGCTCGAGCACCGTCCGCCTTTCCTCTGAAGCTCTCATCCTCAAGAGCGATAGCCTGCTGCTCGCCGTCGCGGAAGACCTCGACCTCGCCAACAACAAGGACTTCGCCGGCCAAAAGCCCGCGGCGCGCGTCGATCTGAATGACCCGAGCTCGCGTCAGATGCTTCTCGGCCAGATGCAGGGCGCGATCACCGTTACCGGCATAACCAAAACCGACATCGTCCTCATCAGTTGCCGGAGCTACAACCCTTCTCTTTCCGCCGAGATCGTCAACAAGCTCATCGACGAGTACATCGGCCGCAGCTTCAACTCGCGCGTCACCTCCACCTCCCGCGTCACCAACCTGCTCACCAAGCAGCTCGACAGCCTGCAGCACGACGTGGAGTCCTCGCAGCAAAAGATGATCGACCTCGGCAAGCGCCTGGGCATCCTCATCCTCGACCCGCAGCACAACCAGATCACCTCCAGCCTGGAAAGCCTCACCAAGGCCGCCGGCGAAGCGCAGATCGCTCGCATCACGGCGGAGTCCCGCTACCGCGTCCTCAGCACCATGGACCCCGGCTCGCTCGACCAGTCCATCGCCGCCATCGGCCCCGCCGCGACGCCGTGATGGGGGTCGTGGCCGGTCGAGAG
>CAXSHQ010000145.1:7388-8379 GCA_964236875.1 uncultured Acidobacteriaceae bacterium
CGGCTCGCAGCTTGCGCAACTGCGCGGCCAGTTGGAAACCGTGCGTGCGCAATACGCCGGCCTGAACGCCAACGATGGTCCCAACCTGCCTCGCGTCAAGGCGCTTCGCGAGCAGATAGCGGAGCTCTCCAAGGCCGTCGATGACGAGCAGAAGCGCGTTCTCGCCCAGGCTCGCCAAACCTACATCGCCGCCAAGGCCAACGAAGACCAGACCCGCGGCGCTCTCGAAGCGGCTCGGACAGAGGCCTACAAGCTTCGCGACGACCTGGTGCAATACAACATCTACCAGCGCGAGTTCGAGTCCAACCGCAAGCTCTACGAAAACCTGAGTGAGCGCCTGCGCAGTGCCGGGCTCCAGGCCGGCCTCGAATCCACCGAGATTGACGTCATCGATCCTGCCCGTCCGCCGGCTTCGCCCTCGGTCCGCCGCCGGTCCACCATTCTCCTCATCGACACGCTGATCGCCACCATTCTCGGCATCATCGTGGCCTTCGTCCTGGAAAGCCTCGACACCGGTCTGCGCAGCGTACAGGAAATCGAGCAGGTCTCCGGCCTGCCCTCCCTTGCCCTGATCCCGCGCGCCCGCCGCACCGGCGTGGACCTCTCCCAGCTCAGCATCGCCGAGCGCAACATAGCCACGCTTTCCAGCCCCAAGTCGCAGTTCGCCGAGTCCTTCCGTGCCCTCCGCACCTCGCTTCTGCTTTCCACCGCCGGCAAGCTGCCCGAAGTCATCCTCCTCACAAGCGCCACGCCCTCCGAAGGCAAGACCACTGTCTCGGTCAACCTCGCCTGCGTGCTTGCCCAGCGCGACGTTCGCGTTCTCCTCATTGACGCCGACCTCCGCCGTCCCACCGTTCACCATCGCTTCGGCCTCAACGGCAAGGTCGGACTCACCTCCGTGCTCACCGGCTCAGCCACGCTCGAAAGCGCCGTCCAGCGGCTTCCCGAGCTGCCCACGCTCGACATCCTCGTCAGCGGCCCCGTGCCTCCG
>CAXSHQ010000145.1:8389-10770 GCA_964236875.1 uncultured Acidobacteriaceae bacterium
TTTGGAGCAGCTGCGCCGTCATGGCCCAGCTGCTCCAAACCTGCCGCGGCATCTACACCCACGTTGTTATCGATTCCCCGCCGCTTCTCTCCGTCACCGATGGCGTCGTCCTGGCGCGCGATGCCGACGCCGTGGTCCTCATCGTCCGCCACGGCAAATCCAACAAGCCCGCGCTGCGCCGCGCCCGCGACCTCCTCATCCGCGCCGGCGCTCCCATCACCGGCATCGCCCTTAACGCTGTTGATCTTAATTCGCCCGAGTACTACGGCTATTACGGGTATTACGGCTACTCCGGCTACGGCAGCTCAGGCGTAGATGCCGCCGGCTGGGAGTCCGACAGCGATGCCGAGCGCGCCTCCGCTTCCAAGTCCTCACCCGGCAAAGGCAAGCGCCCCAGCAACACCGGAGGAGACCAGGCATGATGCGCTTCTCGAAAACTCATCGGCTCACCCTCGCCACCCTGCTCGTCTGCTCGGGGCTCCTGGCCGCTGGCGCGCAGCAAACCGGCACCCCCATCGGCGGCGGCGCGCAAACCGGGACGCAGCCTATGGGAGCACAGTCCGGTGCGCAACCCAACACGCCTCAATCCAACGTCACCACCGGCAATCAACTCGGCAACAATCCATTCTCTTCCGGCAACAACGTAGGCACCGGCCCCTCCGGCATCCAGGCGCCGTTGAACCCAGTCCTCACCACCGATCGCGCCTTGCTCTTCCCAACAGGCCGCGACTTCGCCCTCAGCTACGGCGACCTCATCTCCATCCGCCTTTACGGCGAGTCCGACTACGCCCCCACCGTCCGCATTGGAACTGACGGGCAGGTTCTGCTTCCTCTCATCGGCATCGTCAACCTCCAGGGCCTCTCCATCACCGCCGCTGAAGAGCTCATCGCGAAGCGCCTCCGCGACGCCGGCATGTTCAAGGCCCCGCAGATCACCGTGCAGCTCCTCGAAGGTCCCAGCGCCTTCGTCACCGTCATCGGCGAAGCCCACGGCATCATTCCCGTTACCGGCCCGCGCCGCCTGCTCGATGTCCTTGCCGCTTCGGGCGGCCTCCCCGCCACCGCCAGCCACGTCATCACCGTCCAGCGCCCCGGCCAGCAGCCGCTCGTCGTCGACCTCGGCAACGACCCGCAAGCCAGCGAAATGGCCAACGTCCCGGTCTTCCCCGGCGACACCGTCATCGTCGCCCACCTCGGCGTCGTCTACATCGTCGGCGAGTTCAAAACCCAGGGCGCCATCCCGCTCGTCAGCGGCGCACCGCTCACCCTCATGCAGGCCACCGCCCTCAGCGGCGGCCCCGTCTACACCGCCAAGTACGACGACCTGCGCCTCATCCGCACCAACGGCCAGAAGCGTACCGTCGTCAAGCTCGACATCAAGAACGTTCTTTACGGTAAGAGCCCCGACCCCATCCTTCAGGCCGGCGACGTCATCTTCCTGCCCTCCAGCACGCTCAAGCAGGCCATCCAGTCCGGCGGCATCAACGCCCTGCTCACCCTCGCCAACCTCGCCATTACTTCGATAGCCATCACCCGCTGAGCAACGCTCACCAAGGTGTGTAACAGCCAACTCCCTTTTGTTGTCATTCCGCAGATTTGCTGTCATTCCGCAGTGGAGCGGAGGAATCTGCATCTCTGGACCGCGCCAATGCCTTCACAGGGGGCACGCTAAGCGTTCTGCCGTCAGCCCACGTGGGCACCATCCATGCGTATCCTCCACATCATCGGCACCATGGACCCGAGCGGCGGCGGCCCGCAGGAAGTCGTGCGCCTGCTCGTCGCCTGCAGCCCGCAAGGCGTTTCAAATGAGATCGTCACGCTCGACGCCCCTGAAGCCGCCTTCCTTCGCGATTCCACACTTCCTATCTACCCCCTCGGTCAGCCCGGCGGCGGCTGGTACTCGCCGCGCCTTCTGCCCTGGCTGCGCGCCAACCGTGCCCACTTCGATGGAGTCCTGCTCCACGGCCTCTGGACTTTCGGCAGCCTAGCCACGCTCCACGCCATAGCCGGGCACCGCCCCTCCATGGTCTTCCCGCACGGCATGCTCGACCCCTGGTTCAAGCGCGCCTTTCCTGCCAAGCACCTGAATAAGTGGCTTTTCTGGCTGCTCAACGAATACTGGCTCCTCCGCCGCTCCCACCGCGTCCTCTTCACCACTGCCGCCGAGCGCGATCTCGCCCAGCAAAGCTTCCCCCTCTGGAGTTGGCGGCCCATGGTCACACCCATCGGCACAGAACCCCCACCCATCCCCCTGCCTGAAGCCCGTCTCACCTTTCTCCAGCAACATTCTGGCCTTCAAGCCCGCCGCTTCCTGCTCTTCCTCGGCCGCATCCATCCTAAGAAAGGCTGCGACCTCCTGGTCCAGGCCTTTTCCGAGATAG
>CAXSHQ010000146.1:0-8098 GCA_964236875.1 uncultured Acidobacteriaceae bacterium
CCGATGAGGCAGTTGTGTTGGACCCGGGGTTCGGGTTCGGCAAGCTCGGGCAGGAGAACTTTGACCTGCTCGCCGGGCTTCCTGTTTTGCATGAGTTGAAACTCCCCCTGCTGATCGGGATTTCGCGCAAGGGTTTCCTAGGCGATGCCGTGGCCGGCCTGCCCGCGCACGGCGCGCCGACTGCCGAAGCGCGCCGAGCTGCGACGCTCGCGGCCAACGTCGCGGCGGTGCTTGCCGGCGCGCACATCCTCCGCGTGCACGATGTCCAGCTCACCCGCGAAGCCGTCGCCGTGACCGATGCCCTCCTCGCAGCGCAGGGAACTGCCCCGGTGCTGCCGTAACACGATGCTGCCGTAGCCATGTCGCTGCCGTAGCATAGTTGTGTGAGCCCCTCTGCCGCCGAGCGCGTGATGTACCTGCCTGAAATCCTCGACCACGTGCGCGGCGTGGTCGAGGAGCGGCGCAGCGCGGCCGATCTGCGGGCCCTGGAGCGTGCCGCCGCGGAACACACGCCGCGAGGCTTCGCGCGGGCTCTGCGCGCCAAAGCTGCCGCCGGGCAGACCGCCGTCATCGCGGAGCTCAAGAAGGCGTCGCCTTCCAGGGGCCTCATCCGCGAACGCTTCGACGTGGCGGAGCTGGCTCCCGAGCTGGAGCGCGCCGGCGCCACAGCGCTAAGTGTCCTGACCGAGGAGCGCTTCTTCCAGGGCTCGCTCGAGAACCTGCGGCGCGCGTCCGCAGCGGTCTCGCTGCCCTGCCTGCGCAAGGACTTCATGGTCGATCCCTTCCAGATGCTGGAAGCGCGCGCCAACCGCGCCGACGCCATCCTGCTCATCGTCGCCGCGCTGAGCGACTCCGAGCTGGGCACCCTGCGCGAAGAAGCTCGCCGCTGCGAACTCGATGTCCTTTGCGAGGTCCACGACCGCGCGGAGCTCGAGCGCGCGCTGCCGCTCGAATGCGAGTGCGTCGGCGTGAACAGCCGCGACCTGCGCACGTTTGAAGTGTCTCTGGGCCGCGCCGCGGAGTTGGGCCTCGCCCTGCAGACACTGCTGCCCACAGCGGTGCGCGTGGCCGAAAGCGGCCTGCATGCCCGCGAGGACATTGCGCGCATGCAGGCGGCGGGCTACGGCGCGTTCCTTATCGGTGAGTCGGTCATGCGGCAGCCGCAGCCCGGCCAGGCTCTCGCCGCGCTGCTCGGGGAGTGACCCTGCCATGTGGGTAAAGATCTGCGCCAACACCAACCTCGCCGATGCGCAGCTTGCCGCCGAGCTCGGAGCCCATGCCGTCGGCTTTGTCTTCGCGCCCAGCAAGCGCCAGGTCAGCGTGGAGCAGGTTACCGCCATCACGCCGGAGCTGCCGGACTCGGTCGAAAAGATCGGCGTCTTCCACACACAGAGCGCAGCCGAGATCGTGCACGCGGTGCGCGGCTGCGGCCTCACGGCGGTTCAACTGCACTCGTCCTACAACGCGGAGTTCGTAAGTGCGCTGAATGCCGCCTTCGAAGGTCACGTGTGCTTGATTCAGGTCGTCAGCGTGCCGGTGGAAAGCACCGCCGAAGAGCAGGCGAATGAGCTGGAAAGCGCCTGGTGCGATCCCGCCCTTGCAGCCGTGTTACTGGATGCCGCCAAAGGCGGAGCCTCTGGTGGACTGGGGGTTCCGTTCTCCTGGAGCGCCTTCGCCCCGCGCCTCGAATCGGCGCGTGCAAGGGCCACGCGAGCCGCTGCCGTTGAGGAGACGCTCGTGCCGAAACTGATCCTGGCCGGCGGGCTACACGCGGGCAATGTGTTGGAAGCCATCGCCACGCTGAAGCCTGACGGCGTGGACGTAGCCAGCGGCGTGGAAGCGGAGCCGGGGCGGAAGTCTCCCGAGAAGCTCCGAGCCTTCCTGCAAGCCGCTCGCTCAAGCTCTGCGGCGATCCCATAAGAAAGCGGCGCCCGGAGGCGCCGCGTTTCTGGCCCGACTGCAAACTGGTTTAGCGATGCGGGTAGCGCCCGTCTTCCTCGCGGCGCCGCACGTCGCGCTTCTCGCGCTCATGGTTGGCCAGCAGGCCGCCACCAGCACCCACTCCAGCACCGATTGCTGCGCCTTTGCCGCCACCCAGCAGGCCGCCGATGACCGCGCCGCCCACAGCAGACCCACCGACGATCTTGGCCTTGGTGTGATGGTGGGCGTCACTACGATGCTGTGCGTACTTGGCGCGCTGATGGACAGTCTGCGCTCCCGACAGTGCCGGGACTGCAACCACCGCCAGCAGCAGTGTGCCGGATGCGATCTTCTTCAGATTTTGGAAAGTCATAACGTTCTCCTTCTGTTCCGTTCCTGTGCAACTTCTTGCTGCGCTGATGTCTTGGAGCTACTGAAGCATCAGCATGCTTACTGCGGAGTTCCGGGCGTACCGTACTTCTCAGCATGCTTGATCTGCTTGTGGCGATGAATCTTGTGGGCGATCGCGCCGCCGCCTGCGCCGATGCCGCCACCGACTACCGCACCGACCGGTCCACCAGCCAGCACGCCAACCGCCGCGCCGCCGGCAGCACCGCCACCGATGAATTTCGCCTTGTTGTGATGGTGGTGATTATGCGCATGCACCTGCGCCTTGGCGTCCTCATGGCTTTCCTGCGCTCTCACGCTCAACGGCGCGGCAAGCAGAAAAGCGCCCATCGCTGCGGTGGCTGTCAGGCTCTTCACAATCGTTCGTGTGTTCATCGGTTTCTTCCTTTACGACTGTGTGTCACTTGCTTCTGCTGGCGGAGCTAACTCGTGCCCCGTACACGACATGCGATGCGCTGCTTTCCTTTCTTGGATGCCAGCGAGGAAAGTTTTTGCTCTGGCAACTCTTGCGCGGTAACGTAACCCGGCATACACTCGAACACGATGCGCGCAGCGAAGTTTTCCTTCAGCCCGTTTTCGTTTCCGTACCGCTACTGGCGCACAGTAGCGGCCACGGCGGTCTGATTCTTCGCTGACACTCCCTCAGCAGGAACCTCAAATCTCCCCAGCCGCGACCCTCCTCCGAGTCGCGGCTTTGTCGTCTGTAAGCCGTTCAGCAGTCCAGCAGTAGCCCAAGCACCGAAGGAGTTGCATGAGCACCACAATCGCGCCCCGCATAAGTTTGGCCCAGCTCAGCCCCGCCCCGCTGGCGAACGCTTCCGTTCCGGGGCGCTTCGGCGTCTATGGTGGCCGCTACGTTCCGGAAACCCTGATGGCCGCGCTGCTGGAGCTCGATCACGCTTACGCGCAGGCCCAGGCCGACGAGGCATTCCAGGCCGAGCTCGCCGCGCTGCTCAAGGACTACGTCGGCCGTCCCACGCCGCTCTACTTCGCCAAACGCATGACCGAGACGCTGGGCGGCGCAAAGATCTACCTCAAGCGCGAAGACCTGCTCCACACCGGCGCGCACAAGATCAACAACGCGCTCGGCCAGGCCCTGCTCGCCCGTCGCATGGGCAAGCAGCGCATCATCGCCGAAACCGGCGCCGGTCAGCACGGCGTCGCCACCGCCACCGTCTGCGCGCTCTTCGGGCTCGAATGCGTCGTCTACATGGGCGAGGAAGACATGCGCCGCCAGGAGCTGAACGTCTTCCGCATGCGCCTGCTGGGCGCGGAGGTGCGCGGCGTCAGCTCCGGCTCGGCCACGCTCAAGGATGCGATCAACGAAGCGATGCGCGACTGGGTCACCAACGTGCGCAGCACCTTCTACATCCTCGGCTCGGCATTAGGTTCTCATCCGTACCCCACGATGGTGCGCGACTTCCATCGCGTCATCAGCAAGGAATCGAAGCGCCAGATTCTGGAGCACGAAGGCCGCCTGCCCGACGCCATCGTCGCCTGCGTCGGCGGCGGGTCCAACGCCATCGGAGCTTTCTACGAGTACATCCCTGACCGCAACGTGGAGCTCATCGGCGTGGAAGCCGGCGGCCGCGGCACCGCGCTGGGCGAGCACGCCGCGCGCTTCCAGGGCGGCCTGCCCGGCGTGCTGCAGGGCACCTATTCCTACGTTCTCCAGAACGACGCCGGCCAGGTCGCCAGCACACACTCCGTCAGCGCTGGCCTGGACTACGCCAGCGTCGGCCCCGAGCACGCCATGCTGCACGACTCTGGCCGCGCGCGTTACACCAGCGCCACCGATGCCGAAGCCCTCGAAGCCACCAAGGTGCTCAGCCGCACCGAAGGCATCATTCCCGCGCTGGAGTCCGCACACGCTGTGGCCGAAGTTATGAAACTCGCCCCGAAGATGGGCAAGGACAAAATCCTCATGGTGAACGTCAGCGGCCGCGGCGACAAGGATATCGGCATCCTCACCCGCGAGATGGACCTCGGCGGACCCACGGCGGTGAGTGCATGAAGCGGTCCTTACGTTTTGCTTTGCTGTGTGGATTCGCTGGGCGTCTCGTGTGCGCGGCACCACATCCGCAGTCGGACGTGCCTGCATCTCGACCCGCATACCTCGCTCGCGCGGTGGATAAGCAGGCGTTGCGCGCCATCGATTTTTCTCGAGCCCAGATCGTTGGTCAAGACCTCACGCAGATCTACCAGTTCTGTGATCGGCAGGAAACACGCGGCGGCTGCGCGGGCGATCCGGCCCGCAACACGGTGCTGCTGAAGTTTCCGGACGCCACCGCAAGCGATGGCACTCTGCTGGTGCCCGGACCGGTGTTCTTTGACGCGAAGATGGCCATCGACGCGGATGGGTCCACCGTGTCGAAGCTCGCCGAACGGCCCAACCAGCCGGAAACGGCGCTGCGCTACCCCACCACCGACACCAGCCTGGATGCCGAGGCCGTGCCCTACATCGTCATGCCGCTGGGCAATTTCCGCCAGGCGACGGGAGTCGCACTGGGCGACCTCGCGGCGGTGATCAAGGACGGGCAGGTGCACTTCGCCATCGTCGGCGACCTGGGGCCGCGCACGCATCTCGGGGAGGGCTCCATGGCTCTCCATTCGCTGTTCGGCCACCTGCGCTGCGAGGCCCGCGATGCGGACGGGCACTGCATGCGATTCATCGACGTGAGCATCGACCCGCCGGTGCTGTACTTCGTCTTTCCGGAATCACGCAACCTCCTAAGCGAAGGTTTGCGGCCGGAGAACATCAACGCCCGCATCAACCGCTTCGGTGCGCAGTTGTGGAGCAGCTTCCTCATTGAGCAACAAACAGCATGCGCCGGAGATGGACAAGGATTAAGGTGCTGATGGTGAACATGAGCGGACGCTGGGCCAGGGATATCGAGATCGTCACATGCGAGATCGTTACGTGCGCGATGGATTCGAGCGGAGGTGCACAGCCATGACGAACGGCGCTTCTGCAAAGCTACTCAGACTGTACGTCCCTCTCTGCGTGCTGTGGGGATTTGGCGTTTGCTTACTGATGAGCAGTGCATTTTCTTTTCTCCTGGCTTTCATAGAGCCCCATGGCAGGCACGGCGCTGGTGGCCTCAGAGCGGGGAGTACGTTCGGAGCACTCCTGTTGATTGATGGCATTGGATTCCTGATGCCGCAACTATCGGCAAAGTTTTTCTCTGCTTTGTTGCTGGCGGGCGGGGCTGTTTACCTTTTCAGCGGTGATGCATTCAGACGGGAGAATTGGTGGTTTTATTGTCTGCTCCTACTCCCTCTGCTGCTGACATTTCTGCTGCTGACTTTGTCGCTTCGCGAGAAGTACACCGGTCTGCCGGTGCGGGAGATGTCGAATGCCAATTAGTTTCCCCAACAAACCCGGTCTCGTCATCTACCTGACCGCGGGCGACCCCGACCTCGCCACCACGCGCGAGATGGCCATCGCCGCCATCGATGCCGGCGCCGATGTAATCGAGCTCGGCGTGCCCTTCAGCGACCCACTCGCCGACGGCCCTGTCATTCAGCGGGCCAGCGAGCGCGCAGTAGCGCGCGGCACACGGCTCAGCGACGTGCTCGAAGTCTGCAAGCAGATTCGCGAGGCGCGCCCCGGAGCCGGCCTCATCCTCTTCAGCTACCTGAACCCTGTCGTGCGGTTGGGCCTGCGCGAGTTCGCGCGCGCCGCAAAAGAAGCGGGCGCCGATGGCTGCCTGCTCACGGACATGATCGTCGAAGAGGCGGGCGAGTACCTCGACGCCATGCGCGAGAACGGCCTCGCACCAGTCTTCCTGGCCGCGCCCACCTCGCCCGACGAACGCCTGAAAGCCATCGCCGAGCACTCGCAAGGCTTCGTCTACGCCATCTCGCGCCTCGGCATCACCGGCACGCAAACCGAGCTCGCTACCGACGCAGGAGACCTTGTAGCACGCCTGCGGAAGTTCACCAATCTCCCGATTGCGCTGGGCTTTGGCGTCAGCACACCCGAGCACGTGCGCACGGTCGGCGGCTTCGCCGATGCTGCGGTGATCGGCAGTGCCATCGTCGCGCTAATCGAAAAGACGCCTGCGGCCGAGGCGCCGAAGGCGGTAGGTGAGTTTGTGCGCTTGCTACGTGGAGGTGCTGCGTGACAGAAGACGAATTGCGTAGCTCGGTTCCAGGCTCGGCATCCTTCATCGATTGGTTCGGCTACTGGCCCATGTTTCACGATGCCGAAGTAGTCAGCTGTGAACTTCAGCGAGCGGCGGCATCGCGAGTCGTAGTGCATACATTTGAGATGACTAAAGAAATCGACGCAAACGGATTCTACGTGCTGGACAAGCATGCGTTGGTGACCTTCCTTCTGTCTGGTCTTCAAGCGGTGGAGGTTGCTGACTTCAACGATCAAAATGCTCTCTGGGCACTTGCCCTTACAAAAGTTGAAGATCAGTTCGTTCTAACATTCGATCCGTCGCACGGTTTGAGTGGAAAGCTTGCAGCCAAGCAGCTTCATATCGAGTGGGTTCGCGGTAAGCCAGCGGAGGGAGTCTATTCATGACACCCGCGCACTATCATCATGGAGCACACACTTCACACGGAGACGCAGCACGATGGACATCGCCGACTGGCGCACAAGGATCGACGAACTGGACGAGCAGCTTGTCGCGCTGCTCAACCAGCGCGCAGCCGCTGCCGTGGAGATCGGCAAGCTCAAGCGCGAAAACACCGCGCCCATCTATGAGCCCAAGCGCGAACAGCAGGTACACGAGCATGTGCGCCACGTGAACCATGGGCCGCTCACCGCGGGCGAAGTGCAGGACATTTTCGAGCGCGTCATGGACGTGATGCGCAACAAGCAGAAGCAGTCGGACAGCAAGGTTTAGGACTACGAGGACAAGATGATGATCGTTGCAATGCAGGACAAGGCAACTGACGAGCAGATTGAAGCAGTGATCGAGCGCATGGTGGACCTCGGGTTCAACGTGCACCGGACAACAGGCGAGACACAAACGATCCTGGCCGGCGTGGGCACACCGTCGCACTTCGAGGTCACCGAATTCCAGGTACTCAGCGGCGTGCAGCAGGCCTACCGCATCAGCTCGCCCTACAAGCTCGCCGGGCGCGGCTTCCGGCCCGAAGGCACGCGCGTCCACTTCCCCAACGGCGTCGTGGTCGGCGGCGAGGACGTCGTCATCATGGCCGGCCCGTGCTCGGTGGAAAGCCGAGACCAGATTCGCCTGAGCGCGCAGCAGGTCGCCACAGCCGGCGCGCAATTCCTGCGTGGCGGCGCGTTCAAGCCGCGTTCTTCACCGTACAGCTTTCAGGGCATGGGCGTCGAAGGCCTCAAGATCATGCGCGAAGCCGCCGACGAATACGGCCTGCTGGTCATCACCGAGGTCATGGAGATCTCGCAGATCGAGCCCATGCTGCCCTACATCGACTGCTTCCAGGTGGGCGCACGCAACATGCAGAACTTCAACCTGCTGCGCGAGCTCGGTCATGTCCGCAAGCCGGTTCTGCTGAAGCGCGGCATCTCGGCCACGCTCGAAGAAGTGCTGCTCAGCGCCGAGTACATCCTCTCCGGCGGCAACTACGACCTCATGCTCTGCGAGCGCGGCATCCGCACGTTTGAAACCTACACGCGCAACACCATGGACATCTCCGCGATCCCGGTGCTCAAGAAGCTCACGCACCTGCCCATCCTCGGCGACCCTTCGCACGGCGTCGGCAAGCGCGACCTGGTTCCCCCATTGGCCTTGGCTTCCGTGGCTGCGGGCGCCGATGGCCTACTGCT
>CAXSHQ010000146.1:8108-10653 GCA_964236875.1 uncultured Acidobacteriaceae bacterium
GGCGCCCAGTCCCTCTTCCCCGACCAGCTCGACGCCTTGGTCGCGAAGCTGCGCCAGCTCGCGCCTGTAGTGGATCGCAATATCGCCGTCCCGGCCAGCCTGCCGGTGAGCGCTTAGGGAGCACAGAGCGCAAGCAGAAGGGCCGCATCCTGTGCGGCCCTTCTGCTTTGATCGCTCCGGTGAGCTTGCCTACTGCGCCGCGGGGGCCTGTGGTTTCGCTTCCGGCTTGACGCCCGCCTGCATGAGCATGTGGCCGAACTGCCGCTGCGTGCGCATATCGATGGATTCGGTCACCAGCTTGCCTTCGCGATCGAAGACGAACGTACGTGGAATGCCGTTGACGTGAAACTGCTTCCCAAGCTTATGGCCGTCGTCAAGCAGCACCACAAAGTGCGTGTCGTGCCCCTTGAAGAGCTGGTTGATCTTGGTGGAGTCCTCATCGGTAACGGCAAGCACCACAATCTGCGAGGCATAGCCCTGCGCATAGGCATCGAGGGTCGGCAGCTCCTGCCGGCAAGGCGGGCACCACGTCGCCCAGAAGTTGACCACGACGACCTTGCCCTTCAGCTCGCTCTTGGTCCACTTCTTGCCCTTGGTGTCCTTTAGCGTAAAGTCCGCCTTGCTGATCTCGTCGTCCTGTGCGGCCAGGGCTGCGGTGGCGGCTTTGAAGTCGGCGTTCTCCTTCATGGCGTCCGGCACTTTCATCTCTTCATAGCGCACCAGCTCCGCGAGCTCGGTATACGGGCTGGCGCCGAGATCCCCTTTCACCGGCACAGGTGTCTCGAGCAGCGCCTGCGCGAGAGTGGTCGTCACGGCCTGGAGTTTGTCGCGGCCCGGGTCGCCCTCCGTGGATAGGTGCGCGAGCGCCATGGCGAGATCGTTTTTGTCCTTGCCGGCAGGCAGCGCCGCGATCTGACGAGCTAGCTCGCCGGTGCGCGGCCCGCGCTCGGCGTCCGTCAGGCTGCGCAGCTTGGCGATACCGTCGCGAATCGTGGCGGCGTTCGGCGCAGACTGGGCAATTCCGGCAACACAGGAGAGAACGAGGACGAGGGGCAGGAGTCGGCTAGGGGACATGAGAAAGGCCTTCGAGGAAAGTGCAACAAGTGTACCTACGCGCTCGCCGGCTTGCCAAAGCGAAGCCCTCCGCGGCTAAGCCTGCGGGCGTAAAATCGTGTGCAGGAGAAGCTCATGATCAGCGTGGCGGAACGGCAGGAGCGGCTGGAGGCAGTGGCCGATGTCATCGGCACGCATCGCGCTGAGGGCATCACTTTCGACGAACCCACACGGGAGCTTATCGATAGGTATGCGAATGGTGAGCTGAGCCTGACGCAGCTTTCTGCAGCCATGCGAACCTATGCAAACAGTCTTGGCACGAACCAGCAGACTTTGGTAAGCGCCGCCTGAAATGCCGGGTGGCTTTGAGAACGATCCCCACTCCCAGGACGGACAGCCGTGCCCGCGTAATTTCTTCGGCCTCACAAACTACTCAGAACTGCAACAGCGGGAAGCTCCTCTCTCGGGTTCGCGTGCCTTCGAGCTTCGTATGGGGCCTGCGTTGGGCAAGTTCGACACCGCCCACCTGCGAAAGATTCATTGGTATCTGTTCCAGGACGTCTTCCCCTGGGCCGGTGAGTTGCGCGTGGTCGGCCTGGCTAAGGTTGGTGGCGCTCCGTTTGCGAATCCGCAGTTCATCGCGCCTGCACTCGAGAATCTCCTCGCCGAACTAAAAGCTGAAAAGCTGCTGGTCGCTTCTAGTCGCGAAGCCTTCGCCCGACGTGGCGCCTACTATTGGGGCGAGTTGAACGCCATACATCCGTTCCGCGAGGGCAATGGCCGCACCCAGCGCGAGTTCCTCCGGCAGCTCACAAAGCATGCAGGGCACAAGCTCTCCTGGGCGGATTTGCAGCAGGAAGAGAACACGGCCGCCTCCATCCTGTCGCATACTCGAGGAGACCACTCCGGATTGGAGCGGCTGCTGCTCGCCGGTCTCCGCATCCCAGCCGAGAACCCCGCTGAAAACCCAACTGAGAACCCAGCTGAGGAGAACACCTGAACATGCAACGCACGCTTCATCGAATTGTCGTCAAGCTCGGCACCAACGTAATCATGCGCGCCGACGGCAAGCTCGCGCTTGGCCTCCTTTGCGGGCTCGTGGAGGGTGTGGCCTCGCTGCGCGCGCAGGGCGTGGAAGTGCTGCTGGTCAGCTCCGGCGCGGTAGGCCTCGGCGTGGAGCGCCTTGGCCTGCCCGAACGCCCGTCCGCGGTGCCGCTGGTCCAGGCCTGCGCGGCCGTCGGCCAATCGCGGCTCATGGCGCTTTACGATGACGCGTTCGACCGCATGGGCTGCCGCATCGCGCAGGTACTCCTCACCGAAGACGATTTTGTCGATCCGCAACGCCACACCAACCTGCGCGCCGCGCTCGATTCCCTGCTGCGCCTCGGTGTCATCCCCATCGTCAATGAGAACGACACCGTGTCAACCGTCGAGCTGGACCGGCCGGTAGAGTCCATCCCACGCGAGCGCGTCTTCGGCGACAACGACAAGC
>CAXSHQ010000147.1:0-6100 GCA_964236875.1 uncultured Acidobacteriaceae bacterium
GACGCAGGTGGGCAGCAGCCTGAACTACCTTGTGGACATCGTCGGAACCGGCTTCGTTCCGAGCTCGGTTATCATGGCGGGCGGCAAGGCGCAGGGCACCACGCTGGTGTCTTCCACGGAGGTGCAGGCGACCGTAGCGGTTGCGTCTGGAACAACCAGCCTTTCCGTGGCTGTCGACAATCCCGATCCCGGAGCAAGCAATTCGACCGCACTGAAGCTGACGGTCACGTACTATGCGACGACCGTGACGGCCGCGGCTCGCCTGCTGGATCAAACCAGCTTCGGTCCAACAACGGACACCATTCAGCATGTGCAGACCGTAGGCATATCGAAGTATCTGCAGGAGCAGTTCGCCCAGCCGACGACGCTGCTGGCGTCGATTCCCACCAGCCCGCTGCCGAACCTCTGCTTGGCAAACAACAGTGCCTACCCCTGCGCCGAGTCTGAGTGGTGGCAGACCGCGATTACCGGGCCTGACCAACTGCGCCAGCGTGTCGCGTTTGCCATGTCGGAGATGTTCGTGGTTTCCAGCCAAATGGTTCCGGGGCAGGCGATTCCCCAGTTCCACAATGCGCTGGCGAACGATGCGTTCGGAAACTTCGGCACCGTGATGAAGGATGTGACGCTGGCTCCCGCGATGGGCGCTTACCTGAACATGCTGAACAGCGCCAAGCCTGCGACGGGGCAGATCGTCAATGAGAACTACGCCCGCGAGAACATGCAGCTCTTCACCATGGGCCTTTACCAGTTGAACCAGGATGGCACTGAGCAGCTTGACGGTACCGGCAAATCGGTTCCCGCGTATACCGAAGCGCAGGTTGAAGCCTTCGCCCGGGCCTACACAGGGTGGACGCTCGCCAACACGGATGGCTCCATGGTGACCAAGTTCCCCAACAGCTCCGGCGACTACAACGACCCGATGGTCGCAGTGGACAAATACCACGATGTGACCAGCAAGGTGCTGCTGGATGGGACGACGCTGCCGGTCAGCCAGACGGCCGCCAAGGACCTGACGGACGCGCTGACCAACATCTTCAACAACTCCAACGTTGGGCCGTTCGTCTGCAAGCAGCTTATCCAGCACCTGGTGACGAGCACACCCAGTCCTGCCTACGTCTCGCGTGTGGCAGCCGTCTTCGCGAAGAACGATACGGGCGTGCGTGGGGATATGAAGTCGGTGATCACCGCGATCCTGACCGACACGGAAGCGCGTGCAGGCGACACGAACGCGGATTACGACGCCGGACATTTGCGCGAGCCTATCCTCTTCCTAACGGCGATGATGCGGGCCTTGGGCTTCACCAACACGGACGCGAACGGCTCGTACTTCTCGCTGTCCAGCCAGTCTGCCAAGCTGAGCGAAGAGCCCTATCGGGCGAATTCGGTGTTCAACTTCTTCCCGCCGGAGTATGTAATTCCGCAGACCTCGCTGAACGCGCCGGAGTTCGACATCGAGAACACCGCCACGGCTGTGCTGCGGCTTACGCTGGCGGACTCCATCGCGAACAACAAGATCTCCGGGTTCACGGTGGACCTGTCCAACACGAGCCCGCTCGGTCTCACGGCGGCGAATCCCGGCAACCTGGTCGACACGCTGGCGGCTCTGTTGATGCACTCGCAGATGCCGAGCAACATGCGCACGGTCATCGTCAACGCGATTACGCCGCTCACGTCCAATGCGCAGCGCGTGCGTGTCGCGCTGTACCTGATCATCACGTCGTCGCAGTACAAGGTCATCCATTAAAGCGCGGTCGCAGTACAGCAGCATTGATCCTGATTGATCCAGCACTTACCTCACGACAGGGGCACCATCCATGGAACTTCGCCGCCGCAGCTTTATCAAGTACGCCTCCCTTGCCGCCGCAGGCAATATCGCCGGCCTGCGTCCGTTCGGCGCGTTGAACTCGCTGGCCCAGACGGGCACGGATTACAAGGCGCTGGTATGCGTGTTCCTGTATGGCGGCAACGATGCCAACAACATGATCGTGCCGTACGACACGAGCGGGTATGCAAGCTACTCGAGTATCCGCGCCGGCCTGGCGCTACCGCAGAGCTCGCTGCTAACCCTGAACCAGCTGCCGAACTTCGCGCTGCATGGCAGCCTGCCGGAGATTCAGGCGCTGGTGAACAGCGGCGCGGCAGCGATGGTGGCCAACGTCGGTACCCTGACGCAGCCGATGACCCGCGCGCTATACCTCAAGGGCAGCACGGTGCCTTCCAACCTGTTCTCGCACCCCGACCAGCAGGAAGAATGGCAGAACGCATCGCAGAGCGGCTCGGTGGCCACAGGCTGGGCCGGCCGCATGTCGGATGCGATGAGCGGAACTTTCAATCCAAGCGGCACGATTCCGATGATCACCACGGTGGCGGGAGACACGCTGTTCTGCAACGGCGTGACCACGACGCCGGTCTCGATCTCGGCCGGGAACCTCGGGACGGGAACCTGCTCGGAGGGCACCGCCTGCAGCGCGAGGCAAACCGCGGCGCAGTCGCTGATCTCGCTGAGCTCGGGTGTGTCGCTGGTTACGGCGGACAACACCATCACGAACAATGCGTATAACTATTCGGCGACGCTGACGGCAGCCACGAAGTCGCTGACCGCGTTGAAGACCACGTTCCCGACGAACGGATTCGGCTCGCAACTGGCGCAGGTGGCGCAGATTATCCAGGCGCGTGCGGCGTTCAACGTGAAGCGGCAGATCTTCTTTGTGGGTGTCGGCAACTTTGACACGCACTCCAACCAGCTCGCCTTGCAGGCCAGCCTGCTTTCGCAGCTTAGCCCCTCGCTCTCGGCCTTCTATGCGGCCACACAGGAGATGGGAATCGCGAGCCAGGTGACGACATTCACGATGTCGGACTTCGCGCGCACCTTCCAGCCGAACTCGAACACGGGCACGGACCACGCCTGGGGCTCGCACCACTTCGTCATCGGCGGCGCGGTCAAAGGCGGACAGATGTATGGCACGTTCCCGACGCTGGCGCTCGCCGGTCCAGACGATTCTGGGTCGAACGGACGCTGGGTTCCGTCCACGGGCAGCGTGCAGTACGCGTCCACCCTGGCGCAGTGGTTCGGCTTGCCTGCGAGCCAGCTTTCGACTGTCTTCCCGAACATCGTGAACTTCAGCGTGAACAACCTGGGCTTTGTTTAGACCCGCACAGTTCCTATCAAGAGCCCGCCTGGTGCGGGCTCTTGTGTTGTAGGGAACGAATACTCCCCCAAAGGAACCTCTGAACGGCTGCGTAGCTTGAACAAGCCCAGCGTATCCTAGCTGCAATGCCAGCCGAGCACGGAGCGCCCCCGGCATCGTCCCATGACCCAGGTTCCGCGCTGCGTGAAAGAACGGCCTACGCCCGTTACCTGGAGCTGGACTCGCTGCGAGGACTGGCAGCGTTATCGGTGGTAATTTGTCACTTCGCGAACGCTTACTCGATCATGTGGCCGAGGTGGTTTTTGATACCCCTCGTCGCTGGACACCAGGCAGTTTTGTTGTTCTTTGTACTCAGCGGCTTCGTGTTGAGCCTGCCGTTCTGGAGCAAGGCACGAACACCTCGTATCCGCGGTATCTGGTTCGGCGCTTCTTCAGGATCTATGTGCCGTTTGCAGCAGCGCTCGCGATAGCCGTTATCGGAGCGCGCTTCTTTCTCTTTTCCCGGCTTCCCCTGGGATGGTGGTTCTATCTGACATGGCAAACACCTTTGACTCCAAGGTTCCTGATATCCGAGCTGCTGCTTCGGCCCGATTCGAGACTGAACACGGCCTTCTGGTCGCTACGGTATGAGGTACAACTTTCCATCGTTTTTCCGTTCCTCCTTCTAGCACTCCGGAAGATCGGTTTGTGGGGTTCACTGGCGTCCGGCTTCTTTGCATACTGCGTTAGCCTGTACTTACAGGCCACGCGCCCGGACTTTCACTATTACCAGGAGACGCTTCGCTTCGGCAGCCTGTTCCTCATTGGAGCTGCTCTTGCCAGCCGCAGAGACGCATGGAGGCGCATGTGGCTTCTGTCCCTCGGTGGGGTGCAAGCGGCTCTGATTTTGACCGGCGTCGTCTTGTATTTTTGGGGAGAGAAGATCGCGATTCGACTGCAATGCCCGAAGTTCGACGACCTGCTCGTGGCGACCGGGGCTTCGATCCTGATCCTGAGCGCCATCGGAGCGGGGCAGTTCGGAGTTCTGCTCCGGAGTAAGGTTCCCGAGTATCTCGGGCGTGTGTCCTACAGCATGTACCTTGTGCATGGAACTGTGCTGTTTGTGTTATTGAATCTGCTGTACGGGAAAGTGCCGACCCTCGCGCTGGCGCTCATCTATATAGTTGCGACCTTCGCGGCATCGCAGGCATTCTGCAAATGGATCGAAGAGCCATCCCTGCAGTGGGGAAAGCGTTTGGCTGTGGGCAGACCTGCAGCGCGAGCATAGCGGCTTTAGCCGAAGAGAGAGCCAGGGAACGATGGCACCAACACAGCAGAAAGACTATTACGGCGCACTCGGCGTGAAGAAAACAGCCACCGCGGAGGAAATCCGCAAGGCGTTTCGGAAGCTCGCGCGCAAGTATCACCCAGATGTCAACCCGGGCGACAAGAAGGCGGAAGAGAAGTTCAAGGAGATTTCTGAAGCAAACGATGTGTTGAGCGACGAGAAGAAGCGGAAGGTCTTTGACCAACTTGGCTTCTACTCCGACAACATCGATCCGGCAGCTGCGGAGGCGTATGCACGCGGCGGCGGTGCGGGTGGGTTTGGCGGCAGTGGAGCGCGCGGGCAGGGCGTGCCGTTCGACTTTGGCGGGTTCGACTTTTCGGGCTTCCAGGGCGGCGGCGGGCGGGCGCAGGCGGGGGAAGGCGCGGGCTTCGGTGGGAGCTTTCGCGACGTGTTCTCAAACATGTTTTCGGGTGGCGGCAGCGGGGCGCGGGCTCCACGAGGGCCGCAACCGGGTACGGACCTGGAGTACCAAGTAGAGATCGACTTCTGGACGGCGATCCGCGGCGGTGTGACCCGGCTGGAGATTCAACGCCAGGACCAATGTGCGACTTGCCGCGGCAAAGGCACGCGCGGCGGCAGCAGCGAGTGCCCCGAGTGCCACGGCTCAGGCCAGGTGACGCAGATGGGCGGGCGCATGAAATTCAATGTGCAGTGCCCGCGGTGCGGCGGCTCTGGCAAGTTGCAGAGCCCATGCCCGACGTGCAATGGTGCGGGGGTGCTGACGCGCCGGGAGCCCCTGGAGTTCCGGATCAAGCCAGGAACGCGGGACGGTCAACGCATCCGGCTGGCGGGCAGGGGTAATGCGGGTACGGAAGGCGCGGCGGCGGCGACCTCTTCCTGATCATCAAGGTGGGGATGCACAAGCTCTTCCGCCGGCAGGGTGACGATGTGTACGTGACGGTGCCGGTGACCGCTGTAGAAGCGGCGCTGGGCGCGAAGATCGACGTGCCGACGCTGGATGGTGAGGGAAGTCAGGCCGGTCGGGCGCAGTTGAAGATTCCGCCGGGGACGCAGACCGGCCAGAAGCTGCGGATGCGTGAGAAGGGCGCGCCGATCGCGGCTAGGGAAGGGCAGCGCGGGGACCAGATCGTGGAGGTCCGGATCGTGGTGCCTAAGGTCCAGGATGAGCGGTCGAAAGAGATTTTGAGGGAGCTGCAGCGACTGAATCCA
Source organism: uncultured Acidobacteriaceae bacterium (assembly GCA_964236875.1). Taxonomy (GTDB): domain Bacteria; phylum Acidobacteriota; class Terriglobia; order Terriglobales; family Acidobacteriaceae; genus Granulicella. The sequence continues at coordinate 5,647 of CAXSHQ010000147.1, forward strand.
GAGGACCCGCGAGCGGAGATGCTGGGCGAGGCGTAGTCTCTGCGCCTCAAGGCTTTGGCAGGATGTGATCGTTGGCAAGTGCATTGAGCCGTTGGAGAGTTTCCGGGGCTACGCCGGCGAAGCGGGCACCCAGCCAGGCTTGTGGCGTGATAGTAATTTCAGCGCGGCCTTCGGCGACGGCGCTGTAGATGTGTTTTGCGGCGTGCTCGGCGGTGGTGGCGATGCCTGGGGTCTTGGCGGCCACGTCGAACCACTTCCTTTCGGCTTCCACGTTGCCGACGAACTCTGCGTGGCTCTCGCCGCCGGTGCGCATGAGCCCTGGGCAGACGGTGGTGACGCGTATGCCCTTGCCGCGCAGCTCGGCGTGAAGGCCTTCAGAGAAGCCGACCAAGGCGAACTTGGCGGCGGAGTACGGGAGCATGTGCGGGACGGCGAGCTTGCCGCCAATGGACGC
>CAXSHQ010000147.1:6209-10646 GCA_964236875.1 uncultured Acidobacteriaceae bacterium
AGCGCGGCGAAGAAGTTGACGCGCATGGCGCGCTCGAAGGCTTCTTCGGTCTGCGCTTCGACGGGGCCGACTTCGATAATGCCGGCGTTGTTGACCAGGACGTCGATGCGGCCGAAGCGGCGGAAGGCTTCGTCAACTAGGCGGCGACATTCGGCTGGATGGGAGAGGTCTGCGGCGACCAGGTAGAAGTGTTCGGGGCGGAGCTGTGGGTGGCGAGCGAGGAGGGTTTGCTCGGCGGCCTCGAGCTCTTCGCGGTTGCGGGCGGCGAGGACGAGGCGCACAGGGCGTTGGGCGAAGCGGGATGCAATGGCCAAGCCGAGCCCGCGAGAGCCGCCGGTGACGAGGACGACCGCGCCGTTGGGCAGGGGCCGCGACGCGAGAGCCCGAAGCGCGACGACGCCCAGTGTGGCTGTAACGGCAGCCGCGCCCACACCGGCGGCTCCGGTGACAGCGGCGGCACGAGCGGAGTTGCGGAGGAGCGGCCTGGCGAGGCTAAAGGCAGAGTCGAACGAGGCACGCGCAAGCTTGGCAACGGAGAAGCTCATAACTCGTTTGGATGCGCCTGCGCCGGTGCGTCGCGCACAGAGACGGAGCGAGTCCTGTATCCTGCTCCCGACGGGCGGGGAATCTGGAGTCCACGCTGAAGTCCTTCGAGGTTCTCCCAGGAAGCCGATGGCTACGAGGCGGAAGACGAAGGGCGCGTACATGATCTCGGTGGTGGCCGAGATGTACAACATCCATCCGCAAACGCTGCGGCTGTATGAGCGCGAGGGGTTGTTGCGGCCTTCGCGGTCGGAGGGCAACACGCGGCTCTACACGGATGAGGACCTGCAAAGGCTGGAGTTCATCCTGAACCTGGCGCGGGATCTTGGTGTGAACATCGCGGGGATCGCGGTGGTGCTGCAGATGCGCGAGCGCATGGAAGAGATGAACCGGCAGATGCAGGGGTTTGTTGATTATGTGCGGACAGAGATGCTGCAACGCATGCAAACCGCCGGGCAGACGCAGCAGGCGGGCCTGGTGCCGCTGCGGCGGCAACCGATCGTCATGCCGAGCCGCGGGTCTGCGGGGCCACAGGGCGGGCGCAAGAAGAGTTAGAAACTCTCTGCTCGATGGGCAATGTCATCAATGGCTGAAGTGCGTCGATTGCGGGACAGCTTTCCCGCCACTGCGGAAGCCGTGACCTACCGCTCGCGCCACTCCCTCCAGAAGCTCCTTAGCAGCGCCGTCCGTACTCTACACTGGAACGAGGCGCGTGGGATGTTTCCAACGACGGCGCCTTGTTCTTGCTGATGCACATTTTCTTACGAATTCTGGTCGGGTTTGCGCTGCTGGGCAGCGTCACTTCCACGATCTATTGCGGCATGGTGCTGGTGGCGGCCGTGCGGTTTGGGCTGCGGCGCCGGCGCGAGGTGCGGCAGCCGCTGACGTTTCTGCCGCCTTTGAGCGTGCTGAAGCCTCTGCATGGGACCGAGCAGGGCATGGAGCGCAATCTCGAAACCTTCTTCGAGCAGGATTATCCGGAGTTCGAGCTGCTGTTCTGTGCCCGGCATGAAGGCGATGAAGGCCTGCAACTGGCGCGGCGCGTGGCGGAGCGGTTCCCGGGGGTGAGGGCGCGGTTCTTTACCTGCGGCGAGCCGATCCCGAAGTTCCACAATGCGAAGGTGTACTCGCTGGAGAAGCTGGACTCGCAGGCGGTGTACAACGACTACATCACCAGCGATGCGGACGTGCGGGTGACGCCGGACTACCTGCGGCGCATGGTGCAGAACCTGAGCGACCCGCATGTGGGCCTGGCTTCGTGCGTGTATCTGGGCACGGCGCATCAAGGTGCCGGGTTCGCGTCGCGGCTGGATGCCGTTGGCAAAAGTGTGGAGATGACCAGCGGCGTGCTGGTGGCCGATATGCTGGAGGGCACGAAGTTCGCGCTGGGCGCGACCATGGCGGTGCGGCGCAAGAGCTTCCAGGATGTCGGCGGGTTCGGCGAGCTGGGGCAGTTCTACGCGGACGATTTTGTGTTGGGGAACCGGCTGGCAAACCAGGGCACGGGAGTGCTGCTGGCTACGCACGTGATCCGGCTGATGGTGCAGGATTCGCCGTTTGCGCTGAGCTTTCGGAACCAGTTGCGCTGGATGCAAAGTACGCGGCGTTCAAGGCCGTGGGGACACCTGGGCAGCGGGCTGACGTTTGCCGTGCCATTCGGGGTGGTGGGACTGCTGTGGGGGGTGCTGAGCGGTCACGTTCTCCTCGGACTGCTGTGGCTGCTGGCGACGGTGGTGAACCGCTGGTTGCAGGCGGGGGCGATCCTGTTGGTCATGAGCGAGAAGCCGTGGCTGGTACCCGCGCTGATCTATCCCTTGCGCGATCTGCTGGGCAGCATGCTTTGGGTGGCCAGCTATGGCGGGGAGAACTTCTACTACCGCGGGAAGGTTTACAAGCTTAAAGACGGTGGGCGGGTGGAGAGCCCGGAGTAACCTGTCAGTGCGTGGTTCCATGGCACAGGTCTTTGCCAGGGATCGTGGCGGGCTCCGTGGCAGTCGCTAGCGTGTTGCGGAGGACTGTCTTGCCCCCGCCGCTGGCGATCCGGATGACGGGCCCCACCTTGCAAAGCTCCGGGATGCGCTGCTCCGGATGGTAGGTCAGAAGGTACAGGCTGTACCGTGTGTGCCATTCGCGCAACAGGTCTGCGTCGGTCAGAAAGATCGCCGGTGCATCCGGCCAGAAGCTGCCGAACCAGGGGCCGTTCACTCGACCGTTCACGAGCAAAACGGGGTTATCCAGGTAGAACAGCAGAGACGATCCTGATGTCAGCTCTCCGTCGATAAGGACTGGAGCGTCGAGGCCATCCGCCCTGATGGCTAACGCCAGGTCCTTCGAGCCAAGGATTGGGTAAAAGCGGGCGAGGCCTTCGTGGGCGGCGAGCAGGACTGCGGTCATTCCGGCGGCGATGGCGAGGTTGGCGGCGAAAGTGCGTGTGCGGCTGCGCAGGATGTGCTGAACGGGACCGAGGACCAGCATCCCTAGAGCGACGGCGAGAAGCGGGCCGCGGAAGAAACTCATGGCCGCGCCGGTGAGGTCGAAAAGGTGGCCGAGCGAGAGGTTGTAGTGGGCGGGATCGTTGTTGAGGACCGTGTAAAGGTCTGCGCCGGGTGGCGGAGCGTGTGCGGTCAGCGCGAAGTAGCCGCAGAGGAGGAAAAGGGCAGAGCCGAGTGGGACGAGGAGCCAGGCGGAGGCGTTGAGGACCTGGCGGCGGATCTTGGGTTCGGCGGTGTTCCCGGAGTGGTCGGCGGCGGCGAGCAGAGCGCCGACGAGAAGGGCGAGTGCGGGGAGTGCGGGCAGGTGGTAGTACTCCTGGCGCGAAGAGAGAGTGAAGAAGCCTAGGATGATGCCGGCCCAGAGGAGGGTGGCCAGGGCGGCGTCGCTGGTTTGCGCAACGCTCCTCAAGACACGAAAAGCGTTGCGCAGGGCGGAAGGCAGAAAGGCGGCCCAGGGGAGGAGCCAGAGGAAGAGCAAGAGCCAGAAGAGCGGGATCGGAACCTGGCCGTAGTCGTGGGGGATGCGGCGGCCTAGGAAGCGGGCGATGTGCTCGTTGTAGAGATAGAACCAGGCCCAGCCGGCGCGGGCGGGGAGACCGGCTCCCAGGGGAATGGGGATGGCTGGATTGCGGAGCGCGGCGACGATGTGCCACGGCGCAGCGAGTAGGAGGAAGACGACAGTCGCGGGCACGATGTGCAGCCGGCGAAGCAGCCCTAGCTCGCTGCGGATCGCAAGGAACAGCAGGACGAAGGCGAGTGGGAAGACAAGGCCGATGAAACCTTTGGTGAGGACGTCGAGGGCCATGACGGCGCCGAAGCCGATTGCGGGGAAGAGGCCGGCCCAGCGCAAGGGCATGGAAACCGAGTAGCGGACAGATACGCGCTGACTGGCGCCGGCTGCCTGGATGAGGCCTGCGTGCCTGACGTCGTGCCAGGCGCGGGCACCGTCGCGGGCTGAAAGGAAGAGATGGACCAAGAGCGTCATCCAGAGGGCGATCAGGATGTCGGGGATGAAGAAGCGCGTGTAAACGTATGGGCCCAGGGAGGTTGCGGTGGCCAGAGCCGCGTAAAGGGCGGCGCGGTCTGGATGGGTGCCAGGTGAGGCCTTGGCATAGAGGCGAAGACCAAGAGCATAGACCGCGAGGAACAGGGCGAGGACGCCAAGGGCGAGCGGAAGGCGGGCGGCCCAGTCGTGTACGCCGAAGAGATGCATGGAGCTGGCGGCGAGCCAGTACATGAGGGGCGGCTTATCGAAGAAACGGATGCCGTCGATGGTCGGCGTGACGAAGTCGTGGCGGCCGAGCATCTCGCGGGCAATCTGGATGTATACGGAGTCGACATCGTCGAGCAGGCCGGGGCGGAAAAGGCCGCCGAACTGGAGCATGAGCCAGGCGAGGAAGAT
>CAXSHQ010000148.1:0-2717 GCA_964236875.1 uncultured Acidobacteriaceae bacterium
ACCGATGTCGCCGTCCATGGAGAAGACGCCATCGGTGATGACGAGCTTGCGGCCGGGCTCGTTTTCGATCTCCTTGAGCAGCTCTTCGCAGTGGGCGACGTCCTTGTGACGGAAGACCTTGATCTTCGCGCGCGAGAGGCGGGCGCCATCGATGATGCTGGCGTGGTTGAGCTCGTCGGAGAGGATGAAGTCTTCCTTGCCGAGGATGCTGGAAACGGTGCCGGCATTGGCGGTGAAGCCGGACTGGAAGACGACGCAGGCTTCCACGCCCTTGAAGGCGGCGATCTTCTCTTCGAGCTCCATGTGGATGCGCATGGTGCCGGCGATGGTGCGGACCGCGCCGGAGCCCACGCCGTACTTCTCGGTGGCGGCGATGGCGGCTTCGCGCAGCCTGGGATCGTTGCACAGGCCAAGGTAGTTGTTGGAAGCGAGGTTGATGACCTCGCGGCCGTCATAGCGGCAGACCGGGCCCTGTTCGCTTTCGAGTTCCCGGAGGCGGAAGTAGGTGCCGCGGGCACGCAGGTCGTCGAGCTGCGCGGTGAGATGGGCGAGTTGCGGACGTGGGGATGCAGGTGCGGCAGTGTTCATGATTGTCACGATGGTAAATCTTTGGCGGCGGGACGGGCAGCGGAGGCTCGTTGTGATGGCATCACACGTGCTTAGCTGAAAACAGTAGCCGGACCCGTTGCACATTCCTGTTTGCGCGCGCTTTTTGTATGAGCCGCGAGGAGAACCGATGACCTACCGTGAGAGTTTGAAGTGGATTGCCGGTTCTGCCTTGTTGGGCGCGGCGCTGTTAACCGGGTGCAAGAGCGATGCCGACAAGGCGCTGGAACAGGCGAAGACGCAGGCCGCGTCTTCCAGCACCGCGCAGCAGATCCAGTATGTGGACGGGAATGGCGACACGGTGACCACGGTTGTGCAGCCGCCCGCGGCCGGGCAGGCTCAGCAGATCAGCACGACCACGGCTCCGCCGGCTCCCGGGCCCAAGCCGCACGCGACCAAGCCGGTGGTGACCGCTGTGGGCGCCGGCACCCCAGCGGCCATGCCTGCCGCGACGAATGCCGTGCCACCCTCTGGTGGCCCATTGAGTTCAGATGGCAGTGCAGGCGCTGTGCCGGCAGCCGGGCTTGCTTCGGCACCGACGGCAGCACAGCCGGCCACACCGCCGGCACCCGTGAGCCTGACTGTCCCTGCGGGGACCAGCCTGGCGATCCGTCTGAACCGGACGATCAACGTGAAGCACGAAGTCGTGGGGAACCGCTTCACGGGCGAGGTTGCCGAGGCAGTTGTGCGGGACGGCGTTACGGTGATTCCGCGAGGCACGCGCGTGTCTGGCCGGGTGGATGCAGCGCACCGGCGTGGACACTTCAAGGGGAGGTCCATTCTTGAGCTGCGGCTTACCGCGATGACGCTCAACGGCAGCGAGTACCCGTTGGATACGCATGACACCGTTCGCACGAAGAAGGGCAAGGGCAAACGTTCATCGGCGTTCATCGGCGGGCTGACCGGGGCGGGCATGCTCATCGGCGGTATCGCCACGGGAGGCGTTGGGCTGGCCATCGGCGCAGCGGCCGGTGCAGGTTCCGGCACGCTGCTCGCCGGCACGACAGGGAACCGGGACATCATTCTGCCGGCTGAGTCGATTGTGCGCTTCCGGCTCGCGGACCAGTTGGTGGTGCAAAATCCATAACGCTGTACGTTCTGCGTTGTGAGTTGTCCATGAAGACATGAGAAGTGGCCCGCTGGCTGGCGGGCCACTTCTCAGTTAACAGTCCCTGAGGCGAGGAGTTACCGCTTGACGGTCAGAAGAATCTTGCTGGCCTCACCGGACTCGAGCAGATGCATTGCCTTATCGAACTCCGACAGCGGAAGGCGGTGGGTAATGACGGGGGAAAGGTCGAGCTTGCGGTCGCGTAGGAGGGATTCGGCCTGCAGCCAGGTTTCGTACATGCGGCGCCCGTTGATGCCGTGGACCGTGGCGCCTTTGAAGATGATGGCGTTGGCCAGGTCGAGCTCTACAGCGTGCGAAGGGATGCCAAGCAGGGAAGCGCGGCCGCCCATGCGCAGGACGCGGAAGCCCTGCTGAATGGCCGACGGATGGCCGGACATTTCGAGCAGGACGTCGGAGCCATCGCCGGCAGTTTGTTCCTGGATGCGTGCCTCTACGTTGTCGTGGACGGGATCGAGCAGGAGATCGGCGCCCATGCGGCGGGCGAGCTCACGGCGGGCCGCGTTGGGCTCGATGGCGAAGATCTTCGCTGCGCCGCAGGCTTTGGCCACAGCGATGGCGAAGAGGCCGATAGGACCGCAGCCCGTGACCACCACCGTCTGTGCGGCGACAGGGCCGGAGAGCGCGGTGTGGACGGCGTTGCCAAAGGGATCGTAGAGGGAGCCGAAGTCGCGCGGGATGGAGGGGTCCAGCCGCCAGATATTGGAGGCGGGAATGCGGACGAAGTCGGCGAAGGCGCCGTCGGCGTCGACGCCCAGAATCTTCACGAACTGGCAGACGTGGGCCTGACCGCTGCGGCACTGCAAACAACGGCCGCAGGCCACGTGCATCTCGGCGGACACGAAGTCGCCGACCTCGACGTCGCGGACTGCCTCGCCGATAGCGGCGACAGTGCCGCAGAACTCGTGGCCGGGAATATAGGGGGGCTTGATGCGGTTCTGCGCCCACTCGTCCCAATGGAAGATGTGGAGGTCGGTGCCGCAGA
>CAXSHQ010000148.1:2727-8995 GCA_964236875.1 uncultured Acidobacteriaceae bacterium
GTTTCGACGGCGACGAGCACATCGGTGGGAGCGATGGTGGGGACCGGAACTTCGCGCATCTCCATGCCGGGCGCGGCGGACGCCTTGACCAGAGCACGCATGGTTTTCGGGAGGGACATCAGAGGCTCAACTTCTTTTCAGCAGGTACGACGCGGCCGAAAGCGCGCCTTTGTTCATCTTACGCGGTCAGGCGTGGGACGTTGTACGTTCCACGTTGTACGTGAGGCCCAGGCGCTTGCGGGCAGAGCCATTGCGCATGGGGTGGATCAATCGAGTTACAGTGCGCTCATGAGCCGCTCGTATACTTGCGGCATGCGATTTCCTTGCCGTCTTGCACTTCGTGCTGCTCTTGTCGTGCTGCTGATCGGTACGCTTGCCGGGGAGCCCGCGTGGGCGTGGGGACGCGACGGGCACTTGATGATCAATGCGCTGGCTGCGCAGTATCTGCCGAGCGACGTGCCGGCATTTCTGCGCAACCCGAACGGCCGCGACGTCATGGAGTGGATGGGGCCGGAACCGGACCGATGGAAGGGCAAGGAAGAAGCGGAGCTGAGTGCCACGCAGTCTCCGGACCACTTCCTGGATGAGGAGTGGGCGGACTTGGCGGGGAGTCCATGCAAGACCGGCACGCCGGGGTGCAGCGCGACGGGGATGATGCTGCCGAAGAAGCGTTATGACTTCATCCGGGCGCTCGCCGTCGCAAAGGCCAAGCACCCGGAACTGGCGGCGCAGCTGGAGCCGGACAAGGTAGGCATGCAGCCGTGGCAGGTGGAGGAAGTGTGGCAGCGACTGAAGACCGACATGCGGGAGTATCGCAAGGCGCTCGAAGCCAACGCGGACACGGCGCCGCTGCAGGTGGCGATCCTGTTCGACGCCGGATGGCTGGGGCACTATGTAGGGGATGGGTCGCAGCCGCTGCACATCACGATCCAGTACAACGGGTGGCAGCCGGGCATTGCCAACCCGCACAGCTACACGGCGGAGCACAAGATCCATTCGCAGTTTGAAACCACGTATGTGACGGCGAACATCAAGCGTGAAGACGTGGCCACCCTTGTGGCGGCCACCAAGCCGAAGCAGATCGACGATGAGTGGACGCAGTACCTCGATTACATTCATCGCTCGAGCTCGCTGGTGGAGCGGACGTACGAGTTAGAGAAGGCGGGCGGGTTTACGGATGCGGGCACGCCCGAGGCAAAGGCATTTACACAGGAACGGCTGGCTTCGGGGGCGATTGAGCTGCGGGACCTGATTTATTCGGCGTGGGTGCACTCGGCCGACCCCGTCGAGGAGTATCGCGGGCCGCAGTAGGCTTTTACTTCTTCCACTACTTCTCCATTATTCCTCGACGACCGGCTGGTTGTGTAGGCGGGCGAGCATGCGCTCCAGTGCGGGGCGTAGAAGCATCTGAAAGAGAGGGGCGGCAAGAGCCGCGAAGAGTGCCCAGACAACCAGGGCGTGCCACTCCCAACGCCAGAGCTGCCGGGTGGTGTCCCATGGGTGGCGCTTGATGCCGTCTGACATGGCGCGAAGGCTGAGCGGCATACCCGGTGTGCGGAACAGCGTATTGCCGAACCGTATGAAAACGGGGAAGAGCAGAAGCTCGAGCGGGTAGACCAGGTGATTGCCAAGCTGGGACGCGACGAGGTTCAGCCGAAGAGCGGAAGCGGCTGCGAGGGCGAGTAGTGTGGTGGACCCGAGCAGCGGGTTGATGCCGATGACTACACCCAGGGCGATGGACCAGGCCAGCTTCTCCGGTGTGGCGCCTACGCGCAGGAGCTGCAGCAGCGGGTCGTAGAGTCTTGGACGGATGAAGGCGAGCACGTAAGTGCTTGGATGTTTGCCGCGAGACGGCGACTTGGGTGAGGGTTCCGGGAAATCGTCAATCTGCAGTTGACACCCTGACTCCTCGGGGATAATCTCATTTTCAGAGGCGAAGAAATGGCGAAACAAGCTGCGGCTCCCCAACTCTTCAGCATTCTGCCGAGTACGCCCGTTGGAATGGCGCGCCTGGCGGCCGAGTCGACCCATGCGGATGACGGGCACCAGATCGAGTTCAAGGCTATGCAGGCGCGGTCCATTCTGAACAGCACGACTTCGAAGCGGATGGGGTGGACGGCGTATGGCGTGAACCCGTACCGTGGGTGCGAGTTCGGGTGCAAGTACTGCTATGCGCGGTACACGCATCAGTTTTTGCAGCCGGGACCGGTTTCGGAGGTTTCCAAGGGCGCATACGACGAGCCGGAGCAGCCATGGGCCAAGGCTTTCGAACAAGAGATCTATGTCAAGGAGAACGCGGCCTGGCTGATGGAGCAGGAGTTGGCGAAGATCGATCCAAGCCGGGAGATCGCCATCGGCACGGCGACTGACCCGTATCAGCCGATCGAGCGCCGTATGGGTGTGACGCGCAGCATCCTGGAGGTGCTGGCCAAGCGGGAAGGGCTGCGGATCGGGCTGGTTACAAAATCAACGCTGGTGACGCGGGATGCGGACCTGCTGAAGCAGATTGGCGAGCGCAACCGGCTGGTAGTTCATGTGACCATCACGACCACGGACGCAGTGCTGGCGCGCAAGCTGGAGCCGCGCGCGCCTCGGCCCGACCTGCGGTTTGCGGCGGTGCGGAAGCTGCGGGAGGCGGGCATTGTGGCTGGAGTGCTGCAATCGCCGCTGCTGCCGTGGATCAACGACAGCGAGGCGTGGATTCGGGAGGTGGCACGGCGGGCGAAGGAGATCGATGCAAGCTTCCTGGGAGCGCATCCGCTGTTCCTGAAGTCGTGCTCGCGGCCTACCTACCTGAACTTCGTACGGGAGCACTTCCCGCAGTTGTTGAAGAGCTACGAGTCGCGGTTTGCACGGGCGGACTTTGTGGAGCCGGAGTATCGCCGCACGCTGGCGGCAAGGGTGAAGAAGGTGTGCGCGGAGTTTGGGCTGGCGGAACGGTCGACGGATGCGCTGCTGACACGGGATGCGGGCGTGGAGGAGCCCATGGAGCCTTCGCTGACGGAACGTTATGGGCAGGGCGTGTACAAACTTGGGCCGAGCGACATGAGTGCGCCGCGCATGCGGCCACGAAGTGTGCGGATGGCTGGTATGCAGCAGTTGTTGTTTGCTTAAAGGAGTCTGATATGCGGTGCATTGGAGAGATACTTATGGAAAAGTCATATTGTCCTGCGTTCGGCGAGCTTCCCTACGTCATGAAGAAACACTGGGCTACGCGCTACCACGATGACCTCAGGTTGGCGTGGTTGGGCGTGTCGCTAAGTTGGGCGCTGCCCGAGGGAGCGCCGCATCGTGCAGGAGAGACACGCGCGGCCATCGAGATGGAAGATCACAACAGAGCGAACCTGCTGTTTGAGGGCGTGCACGAGACCGGTACCATCATGGTTTGGGATCGTGGAACCTGGGAACCACTCATAAAGCCTGAACACATGCTGACCAGCCTGGAGAGAGGTTTCCTGCGCTTCGCACTACGAGGTGAAAGGCTGCAAGGCATCTTTACGCTCACCAGGACGGACGTCGCCGGGAGCGCGCGACGTGCTGCGTGGATCCTTCGTAAAGAATCCGATCTTTTCGGCGAAGCTTCCATACATAGCGACGGTCCTGTGGGGCCGCCGAAAAGTATCTGTACAGGAAGAACCAAGGAAGACATTGATCGCGATTGGAAGAAGGCGAAAAAGAAGGGACCGCAACTCTTCAACTAGGAGAGATACAAGCCGCGTCGGCTAATCGGAAGCGAGGAATCTGGGCAGTAGAGAAGGTTGGCTGAAACCTTAGATTTTCTGAACGCGGTGGACGTCGCGGACGCCGGGAACTTTGCGAAGGTTTTGGGTGAGCCGGGTGAGGTGGCGGACGTCTACGGTTTCGATGACGAAGTCGACGTTGATGGTGCCGTCCTCGCTTTTGCGGGTATCCACGGAGCGGATGTTGGTGTCGTCGTCGGAGATGATGGCCGTGAACTCCTTGAGGAGGCCGGAGCGGTCGTCGCAGACGATGGTGAGCTTGACCGGGTAGGTGGTCGGCTTGGGAGTGCTCTTCACTCCGGCGCTGTTGGTTTCCGGCACGGGCTTGACGGCTTCGGACCACTCGACCTCGATGCGGCGGTCGGCTTCATAAAGGAGGTTCTGAACGTTGGAACAGGAGCGGGCATGAACGGCGACGCCCTTGCCGCGTGTGACGTAGCCGATGATCTCTTCGCCGCGGATGGGGTTGCAGCAGCGGGCGCGGTAGACGAGGAGATCGTCCTGGCCCTCGACCTGGAGGGAATCTGAGCCGCGGCCGAAGAAGACGCGCTTGACGGCGTCCGACATCTGCGAGAGGGCGTTGCCGACGGCGCTTGGCTTTGAGGTGGTTTGCGCGGTGGGTTCGGGCTCGGCGGTGCTGCCCGGCTCGAGCTTGTTGAGCACCTGGCGGGTGGAGTACTTGCCGAAGCCGATCCCGGCGAGAAGGTCCTGCTCGCCGCCCAGGCCATACTCGTTGGCGATGCGGTCGAAGTCGGCGGTGCTGTACCTGGAGAGGGCGAGCTTGAACTTGCGGGCTTCGCGATCGAGCAGCTTCTTGCCGATGTCGATGGCGCGCTCGCGCTGGTGCTCGTGGAGCCAGTGCTTGATCTTGTTGCGGGCCCGGGAGCTCTTGGTGAAGCTGAGCCAGTCGCGCGAAGGATGGTGGCCGGCCTGGGTGGTGATCTCGACGATATCGCCGTTGCGCAACTTGTGGCGCAGGGGCACGATGCGGCCGTTGACCTTGGCGCCGGTGGTGGTGTGGCCCACGTCGGTGTGGATGGCGTAGGCAAAATCGACCGGGGTGCCTTCCTTGGGCAGCACGATGACCTTGCCCTTAGGGGTGAAGGTGTAGACCTCGGCCGGGTACAGGTCCATCTTGAGCGTGGACATGAACTCGTTGGGGTCGGTCATTTCGCGCTGCCACTCGAGCATCTGGCGCACCCAGGCTAGGCGCTGCTCTTCGGCGGAAGAAACGGTGTCGTTGGCCTTGTACTTCCAGTGCGCGGCGATGCCTTCTTCGGCGATCTCGTGCATGGCCTCGGTGCGGATCTGGACTTCGAACTGGTGCGCGCCTTCGGCAATAAGCGTGGTGTGTAGCGACTGGTAGCGGTTGGGCCGCGGCATCGCGATGAAGTCTTTGAAGCGGCCAGGCACAGGACGCCAGGTAGCGTGGAGCAGGCCGAGAACGGCGTAGCACTCGAGCTCGGTCTGGGTGATGACGCGGAGCGCGAAGAGGTCGTAGACCTGATCGACCGCGACGTTGTGCGCGTTGAGCTTCTGCTGGATGGAGTAGAGGCGCTTGATGCGCGACTCGACGCGCGCATTGATGCTGGCGGTGCGGAGCTTGCCTTCCAGCGTGGAGACGATGCGCTGCAGGAAGGCTTCGCCTTCGCCGCGCAGGGAGTCGACTTCGTCGGTGAGCTTGCCGTAGGTGAGCGGGTCGGTGTAGCGGAAGGCGAGGTCTTCGAGCTCGCCGCGCAGCTTGCCCATGCCGAGGCGATGCGCGAGCGGGGCGTAGACGTCCAGGGTTTCGCGGGCGATGCGCTCCTGCTTTTCGGGCTTGAGGTGCTCGAGGGTGCGCATGTTGTGGAGGCGGTCGGCAAGCTTGATGATGACGACGCGCACGTCCGTGACCATGGCGAGCAGCATCTTGCGGATGTTTTCGGCCTGGTGGTCTTCGCGGTTGGCGAACTTGATCTTGTCGAGCTTGGTGACGCCGTCCACAATGTGGGCGACCTGCTCGCCGAAGCGGCGGGCGATCTCGACGGTGCTGACGTCGGTATCTTCGACCGCATCGTGGAGGAGGCCGGCGGCGATGGCGGTGGCGTCCATGCGGAGCTCGGCCAGGACCTGCGCGACTTCCAGCGGGTGGATGACGTAGGGCTCGCCGGAAGCCCGCTTCTGGTCCTTGTGCTGCTGGAGGCAGAAGGCCCAGCTGCGGCGGATGAGGTCCAGATCATCCGAGGGGCGGTTGCCGCGGACGACGGAGAGGACGTGCTCGAAGCGCGCGTCGAGGGCAGGGTCGCCGGAGAGGGGGTCGGGCTCGGTGGGTGCGGGCGGCTGCGGGGCGGGGGAGGCGAAGGCTCCAGAGGGTTCGTCGAGGGAAGAAACGGGTGTATGACCGGCCAGGGAAACAGTGGCTGGAGCTGGAAGGCGGTCGGGGGCTCGGTCCAGGCGGGGGAGGGCGGCTTCCATGTCCAGACCGGTTTCGCTGGAAGGAGGCGCAGGCGGTTGCTCCACAGGAGGGTCGTACACCTCGGGCCGCGGGC
>CAXSHQ010000148.1:9005-10636 GCA_964236875.1 uncultured Acidobacteriaceae bacterium
GTCATTATAGCGGGGCAGATGTGACGCCCGCAGGAGTGTGCCGGTATGGTCCTGGGCGACCCGAAGACCTACATAGACGATTGTTCCAAAGGCTCAGGCAGGGCGCCCGAGGGGGGACGTGAATTGCGCGCTCCTAAACGAGCCAAACGTACCTGTCGGCCATTACAATCCACTGGTCTGACAGATTTGCAGATTCACGTTCCACGGGGTCCTATGAACCGCCATCTCCTGCGTGCACTTGCGGCGAGCGCCGCTTTCTTCTCCTTTGCAGCGCCCGGGCTCCACGCGCAGGACGCGCGCGGAACCGTTTCCGAGCCGACGTTTCCGGCGGTGTGCGCGCAGCTTCAGGCTACCGAGTCCACCAGCAATGGTGAGCCTTCCAGCGAACTGAATACGGCGAACGATACGTCGACGATTCAATCGGCTTTGACCAACTGCGCGCAGGGACAGGCGGTGGAGTTGGTGGCAAACGGCAACAACAACGCGTTCGTGATCGCGCCGATCGCCATTCCAGCCGGTGTAACGCTGCTGGTGGATGGAGGGGTCACCGTCTTCGGTTCCCGCAACGCGACGGACTACCAGATCAGCGGCACCACGGCAGTGTGCGGTTCGACAGACAAGCTTTCTGGATGCCGGGCGCTCATTACGATGGGCCAAAGTACAGTGGGGGGATCCACCACCTACGGCCCCAGCACCCCTACGACCGGCATCATGGGCTATGGCGTCATCAACGGCCGTGGCGCCGACAAACTCATCACGCTGGACAGCCAGACAAATCCAACCACGTTTACCGTGGGCGCGAACAGTTGGTATGACCTTGCAGTCGGCGGAAACGAGGACAATCCAGTCCTCATCCAGACGTCTAAAACATCCAATCTGGTGATTTATAAAATCACGCTGCTCAACTCGCCGCACTTCCATGTGCGCATACAAGGGCAAGGCAGTACGGACCCGACCAAGGCGACCAATGTGACCGTGTGGGGGCTCAAGCTGCTGGCGCCGTGGCCTTCGCACAATACGGACGGCGTAGATCCTACGGGAACGTACAACGTCTCGATCCTGAACTCCATCATCGGCGATGGCGACGATGAAATTGCGGTCAGCGGGAGCTCGACTGCCCAGAACTTCACCTTCAGCAATCTGCTCCTGACGAGCGGCCACGGCATTTCGGTCGGCAGCATCACGACCAACGGCGTGAGCAATATCGCCGTGAACAACGTGAACTTCAGTGGGCAGGCCGCGGACGGCAATCAAATCGCGATTCGCATCAAGAGCTATTGCGGGAGCGGTGGCCCGGTCAACAATGTTAGCTACAACGGTGTCTGCGTACGCAACACGGCGACCGCGATCGACCTTGACCCCTTCTATTCCTCCACGACTTCGACGACAAGCTGCCCGTCTTTTGGAACCACGGCGCCCATCAACTATCAAAATATCTATCTGACGACCGGAACGCCAAAGATCAATTTTCAGGGATTCAATGCGTCGACCCTGTCGTACTTCACACTGAACAACGTCTTCGCGAACAGTTCCACGCTCAATCTCGTGAAGGTGCAGAGTGCCGATACCGTGGCCAGCCCGGCGTACGACAACGTGACGCTGTTCTGCGGCGCGCACGTCGTCGCGAACTT
>CAXSHQ010000149.1:0-10524 GCA_964236875.1 uncultured Acidobacteriaceae bacterium
CGGCCCTGGCGCGATCGAGGGCCTGCTGCTCGCCACCGGCCACTTCCGCAACGGTATCCTGCTCGCTCCCGGCACCGCCCACATCCTCGCCGAGCTCCTCTCCGGGAACAGCAGCCCTGTCGACCTCGCGCCCTTCGCTCCGGGCCGCTTCAATCCTGGCCGCTTCACTGCCATGGCTTCCCGTCCTTAGCAGTTCCTCCCCTGCGCAGGCCCGTT
Organism: uncultured Acidobacteriaceae bacterium; assembly: GCA_964236875.1. Taxonomy (GTDB): domain Bacteria; phylum Acidobacteriota; class Terriglobia; order Terriglobales; family Acidobacteriaceae; genus Granulicella. The sequence continues at coordinate 217 of CAXSHQ010000149.1, forward strand.
CTTGTCGGCATTCCGCAGCGCAGCGTAGGGAATCCGCATTGCGAGCCTCCTGCGAGCACGGAGGTCGTTCGGTAACTTCGATATTCGACCAAACCTCCTGACAGCCGTATCCGGCATCTTTGATAATCGTTGCGGTTTACTTCGCATCGGGGAGAGCACGCTATGTCCGCCACCAATACCGCCGCACCCAAAGGCCTGCAGGACGTCGTCGCCAACGAAAGCTCCATCTGCTTCATCGACGGCGCCAAAGGCATCCTGTCCTATCGCGGCATCGACATCCACGAGCTCGCGCAGAAGTCCACCTTCGAAGAAACGACCTTTCTGCTCTGGAACGGCAAGCTGCCCACGGCCGCCGAGCAGAAGGAGTTCAACGCCGAGCTGGCCTCCGCACGGCAGATTCCCTCCGCGGTTATCGACTTCCTGCGCACGCTGCCCACCTCCGCAGCCCCCATGGAGGTCCTGCGCACCGCCGTTTCCCTGCTCTCGATCTACGATTCCGACTCGAAGTCCACCACGCACGCCGAAAACCTGCGCAAGAGCTTTGCACTGACCGCACAGATAGCGATGATTGTGGCCATCTTTGATCGCATCCGCAAAGGCAAGCCGATCGTCGATTCCGACCCTTCGCTCTGCCATGCCGCGGACTTCCTCTACATGCTCAACGGCGAAAAGCCCAGCGAGACCGCCACCAAGGCGCTCGATGTCGCACTGATCCTGCATGCCGACCACGAGCTGAACGCGAGCACGTTCGCTGCCCGAGTGATTGCCGCCACTTTGTCTGACATGCATTCGGCCATCACCGGAGCTATCGGCGCTCTGAAGGGCCCGCTGCACGGCGGTGCCAATGAAGCGGTCATGCACCTGCTCTATGAAATCGACAAAGCCGGTACGGACCCCGTCGAGCACAGTCGCGGCCGGCTTGAGAACAAGGTGAATATCTCCGGCTTCGGCCACCGCGTCTACACCACCGAGGACCCGCGCGCCACGCATCTCCGCCGCATGTCCGAGGACCTGGGCAAAGACGCCAACCCCAAGTGGTACGAGATGTCCCGCAAGATCGAGCTCTTCGTGAAGGACCAGAAGAAGCTCAACGCCAACGTGGACTTCTACTCTGCCAGCACCTACACCACGCTCGGCATCGACATCGATCTCTTTACGCCTATCTTCGCCGTGAGCCGCATCGCCGGATGGTGCGCGCACGTCATCGAGCAGCATGACGACAACCGCCTCATCCGTCCGCGAGCCGACTACACCGGACCGGCGTATCCGGCACCTTACATCCCCAAGGATGAACGCAGCTAAGTCGCGGCTTCCTGCGACTGCGCTGTGGCTCCCGGGCCATGGCGCAGTCACCCCGTGACCCATAGAATGCAAACCATCCCTGTGCACCGCATCCTGCTCACCTTCGCTCTCCTTTGCACCCTGAATGCCGGAGCGCAGAAGTCGAAGCAGCCTCCCGCGGACCCCGATGCCCCCAGCTTGCTCTCTGAAGTCCCCAGCGTTCCCGGACTCGCGGCGCGCCTGCGCGGCTTGAATGCAGGCATCACCGTTCTCGGAGTGCACGACTCCTCCGCCGGCTGGTACACGCTCTTCATCCCAGCTGCTTCCTTTAGCTTCGCGCGGCGCTTCTCCGTCGACGCCAGCATGCCGGTTTACTTCTACCGCCTCGCCGAAACCACGGTGACGACGACCACGACGAACCCCGGGCCTGGTGGTCCCGGACAACCGGGACAGCCCACCCAAACCACCACAACAACCACTCTCCAGCCGCGCACCTGGGACCCAGGTGATGGTGTCCTCGCCGTCCACGGCAACTTCGCCGTGTCACGCCTGCAGGATGTCATCACCACGTCCATGACGCTCCCCAGCGGCGACTCCGATTCCGGCCTGAGCACCGGCCGCGTCACCTTCGACTTCGACAATCACGCCCAGATCAACGTTTCGCGCGCCGGGCTGCTGCTCGATCTCGGCGTGGGCGACTCCTCCAACCTCGTCAACCGGCTGGTCACCAAGGACTACACCTCGCTTGGCCCGCTGGCGCACTTCCAGACCGGCGTTCTCGTGCCGCTGCTGGGCCGCAGCTCCTTCCAGGCCGTCGCGTATGAGCAGCTTCCCATCGGCGACAACAAGCTGTACACCACGCTCAAGCGCCCCGGCTACCCTGACCGCACCGTGGTGTCCGGCCGCAGCGTCAGCGAGGACAACGGCTTCACCAACTCCCTTTCCGTGCCGCTCTCCTCGCACCTCACCCTGCAGGGCTACTACAACCGCAGCCTCCGCCTCCATCTCGATACCGCCGCTGCGAGCCTCACCTGGGTATGGCGCGGCTACAGACGCCCTGCAACTCAGTCGCTGGTTTCGGGTTCTCTCCTCCAGAAATAAGCGCCCCAGCAATCCCGTCGCTCCACGACACGCATACGGCACGCATCGGCCGCAACAAAATGGTGCTTGCGTGAGGCCTCTGCGCTGCCTAATCTGTCATTGCCTCTCTTCTATGAACCCTTCCTGTACTTTGCCCTCGCACCGTGCTTCCGCCTTCCTCACGTTGAGCGTCATGGCTTTCGCCGGCCTTGCGGTTGCTGGACGCGCCCAGCAAATGCCCTCGGCCCCCTCCACGCCTCCCAAGAGCACTGCGGCGCCGCAGCAGATCGCCACCAACCGGGACGACCAGGAAGCCGCCGAGCTCGCTCACCAGCTCGCCGTTATCGCGAACGGCGAAGCCGGCAGTTCCTCCGGCTCAGCCACCACCAGCCCGGTCGGGCCCGCCGAACGCGACCGCGCACTCACCATCGCCACGCTCGGCTATGACGCCGGCAGCACCACCGGCGAGGCCACCACCAACGACGCCGGCCCCGCCGGCATCGTCCCCTACACTCCTGGCTTCAATGCCTCGCTCGGCACCACCAGCCAGCACGACTCCAGCGACGGCTGGCAGTCCATTCTCACGCCCAACATCGCTTACCGGTTCAACCGTCACTTCAGCGCCAACGTCACCGTTCCGGTCTACAGCTACATCAACATTTACGGCGTGCTCAGCTCCAAGAACGCAACGAAGAACAGCCCCGCCACCACAACGTACGGCTTCAAGACGCAAAACTTCCTGCTTGGCGACACCGACCTCGTCGGCGAATTCGAAGCGCACCCGTCGCTGTTTGATTACAACTTCACCGCCACGATCGGTCTGCCCTCAGGAGACGATGCTGCCGGCCTCGGCGCCGGCCAGGTGACCTACTCGTTCAACAACCACTTCGAGCACGCCATCACCGACTGGCTCACGCCCGACATCGAGCTCGGCATCGGCGACAGCCCCAACCTCGACGACCTCCGCGCTCGCCGCAGCTACATCGTCGTAGGCCAGGACGCCCACTTCCAGGCCGGCCTGGGCTTCAGCTTGCCGCACAACATCGCCTTCACCAGCGACGCCTATGAAGACCTGCCGCTCGGTACCCAGACCGTCACCACTACGACGACCAACGGCAAGAAAGGCCGTCAGCTGAAGGTCATCACCAGCACATCGCAAAAGAGCATCGGTGAAGACAACGGCTTCCTCAACACGCTGGACATCCCGTTGAACGGCCACATGACGCTGTCCGGCATCTACAACCGTTCGCTGCGCAACAAGGTCGATACCGCGGGCTTCTCGCTCACCTTCACTCTCCGTAAAACGCCGCACGCCTCCGACACTGTCCACTAGGACAAGGTTTCGGAGGCGTGCCGAATCGCGAAGCGCGGCGAAAGCTACTTGCCGTTCCCGGCGCTCGCCGGCGGTACGACGCCGTTCATGCGCAGGTACTCCACCATCTGCCCATAGTGGTCGTTCGCATGAGCCACGGCGAACGCCGCGATGGTCGCCCGCGTGCTGTACCCATCGATCGGTTTCACCGCCACAAACGCATTCTCCACGGTAATCGTCGCCACAGCTTTGTGTGCGAACGCGAACGAAGCTTCGAGCGCCGCGACGGCCTCATCCTTGCTGGTCATCGAGCCGATGGCCTTCACATCGCGGTCCGGTTTCATACCACTCCAGCTGGCAAAGAAGAAGTAGTTCGCCTGCGCCAGGTGCGTCACCTGCGCGGCGAACGTGCGCACCGTATCGAACTGCGTCGTCTGCCCCGGCGCGAAGATCCCCTGGCTCGGCGCGAAGCTGTACTTATCCGCGGGCATCGCCTTAGCCGCGCCCACCACTTCCATCTCGATCAACCCGATCAGCCCATCGATCGCCTGCGCAGGTGCTTCTTTCGTCCCCACGGGCGGCGACGGAGGCGGCCCGCCCGCCATTTGCGCGCGCATCTGCGCACAGCCAACCAACACAGCACCTGCCATCACCAGAGCGCGAACGCGCATGACACTCACCTCGATCAAGTCGTAATTTCCTGAAGCGACCTAAGCCTACCAGACCGTGTTCGATCCACAACCGCTATCTCCCGTAATCTTGAGCCCTAAACTGGAGCCTGTGCAGCGCATCTACCTCGACGCCAACGCCACCACCCCGGTGCTCCCCGAGGTCGTCGATGCCATGCGCCCCTACTTCTCGGAGCGCTTCGGCAACCCAAGCTCCGCGCACGCTTCTGGCCAGCTCACCCGCGCCGCTGTCGAGCACGCCCGGGCCGCCGTCGCTTCTCTCCTCCACTGCACCGCGAAGGAGATCGTCTTCACCTCCGGCGGCACCGAAGGCGACAACCTCGCCCTGCGCGGCATCCTTGAGCCCCTGCTCGATGCATCGCGCACGACGGACAACGGTCAACGTACAACCGCGCCACCCCACCTCATCACCACGCAGATCGAGCATCATGCCGTGCTCTACACCGCGCAGGCGCTCGAAGCCCGTGGCGTCGAAGTCACGTACCTCGCGCCCACACGCGACGGCGTCATCGATCCCATAGCCTTCGAAGCCGCGCTCCGCCCCAATACGCGTTTGGTTTCGGTCATGTTAGCCAACAATGAAACCGGCGCTGTGCAGCCTGTCGGCAAGCTAGCCCGCATCGCCAAAGCGCACGGCAACGTACTCGTCCACACCGATGCCGTGCAGGCGGCCGGCAAGCTCCCTCTCGACCTGGGCGATGCCTCGGGCGGCGAGTTCAAGAACGTCGACCTGCTCACCCTTTCCGGCCACAAGATGTACGCGCCTCAGGGCACCGGCGCGCTCTTCGTGCGCAAGGGCGTGCAGCTCGCACCGCTCTTCCACGGTGGCCCGCACGAGCGCCAGCGCCGCGCCGGCACGGAAAACGTTCCCGGCATTGTCGCCCTAGGCCGAGCCGCCGAGCTGGCCGGGCAATGGCTCGCCTCGCCCCATACGACTGTCATCTCGACCGGAGCGAAGCGGAGTGGAGAGACCCCTGTATTTGCCCCCGCCGATCACTCCGCAGAAGCGCTATCACCCGCCCAGCTCACCGCTCTGCGCGACCGCCTCGAACGCAGCCTACTCGCCGCCATCCCAGACGCGCACATCAACGCCGCCGCTGCTCCGCGTACGCCCAACACCACGAACCTGCACATCGAGGGCATCGACGCCGAAGCTCTGCTCATCGCGCTAGACCTGCAGGGCATCTCCGCCAGCTTCGGCGCGGCTTGCCAGTCCGGCGCAACCGAGCCTTCCCACGTGCTGCTCGCCATGGGCCTCACGCCTGCCGAAGCCCGCGCCTGTCTGCGCCTCTCGCTCTCCCGCCTCACCACCGAAGAGGAAATCGACCGCGCTCTCGCGATCATCCCTACAGCGGTAAGCCGCCTGCGCTCGCTGCGATAGAAGCGTGCTCCGCTTCCAATCGCTTCGGTCTGCGAGGCTGTCATTCTGAGCGGCAAAGGATCACATTACCGCAAGCCCCAATGCCGCAGGTGTGCATCCGCCACCACCTTGGATATCTTCTCGCGATCAACAGCATCCGGCAGCGAAGATACTCTCGCCGCCGCCTCAGCCTTGTTATGCAGCTCCCGTGCTGTCTCCAGGAATCGCTGCAACGGCCACGCGCCGTTGCGAATTTCGATCAACAGCTCCCGCTCGGGGCGAGGCAGCGTGATCTCGCCACGTTCCATCAGCTCGATGCACTCAAAATACAGCCGCAGGCAATGCATCGCCGCCTTGGTGTCGTACCCAAACTGCCCGATGTACTCCGGCCGCTGTCCCTTGGCCCCGCGGCCCTTCTCGCCGGTGATTCTTTGCTTCTGGTTGTCGGCGAAGCCAAGGAACTGTTCCGCGGAGCGCCTGGACAGGAACACCCGCCGCTGCTCCTGCACCATCGCCCACACCGGCGCACTCTCCGCCGTTGCATCCGCAAATACAAAGTGCAAAGCCGTCGCATTGCCCTTGGCGGCAAGCTCGGCCCAGCGGCGTAGCGAGTAGAGCGTAATGTCCACATCGTCTGGACCATTGCGCCGCTCATCGCCGGCCGTGGACCACACAAAGTGCACCAGCGGGGTCAAGCCTAGCGCCCCCTCCGGACTCTCGACGAACACCCCGTAGATGTCCAGATCGTCGGTGGCGCCCACCTTGGCGCCATGCAGCTCCGAGCCGCCCACGAACAGGTGAACAAGGTCGTCCGTGCGCTCGAACCCCGACCGCGCAACATGGGCCACCAACGGTCCATTCAGCAAATCAGCGCCTCACAAATACCACGGGATATTCACCACCACGATGCGCTGGTTCCCTTTGAGCAGCAGCGCCAGCTTCAGCAGCTGCACACGCTGGTTGTGCAGCAGGTTTTCCCACCAGTGCCGCACCACCAGCTCCGGCAGCAGCACAGCCACCTTGCGCCCGGGGTTCTCGTCTTCGAGCTTCAGGATGTAGTCCATCAGCGGCCCCAGGATCGTCCGGTAGCTGCTCGAAACCTCGACCAGCTCCGGCTCCGCGCAGCCATTTTCCTGAATGGGCTTCAGCACCATCTCATTCCATACGTTGCTGATCGAGTGCGGCTCGTTGTCGCTGGCCACGTGCACCACCTTCACAACCGGACTCATGAGCATACCGAAGCGCATGGCCTTTTCGCTGATCTTGTCCCAGCGTGCCATCGGGATGACGACCAGCGGTGCTTCCAACCCGCTCAGCCGCAGCGGCGTTGGGTCCGCCGTCTCGATCTTCACGCGTGAATAGTGCCGCTTGATGCTTAGCATGATGCCGATGAGCAGCGGCACCAACGCCACCGTCACCCACGCGCCCGACAGGAACTTCGCTGCGAGGATGATCACCAGCGCAAGTCCTGTTGCCAGCGCGCCCAGGCCGTTCAGGAACAGCTTCAGGGCGCGGCCCGGCTCATTCGGGCACTTGATCCAGTGCATCACCATGCCGGCCTGGCTCAACGTGAACGCCAGAAAAGCGCCAATCGCATACAGCGGAATCAGCTTGTCCGTGACGCCGTTGAAGATGATCAGGATCAGCGCGGTGAATCCGGTCAGCGCGTAAATCCCGTGCGAGAACAGCAGGCGCCGCCCCTTCAGGATGAACACGTGCGGCAGGTAGTCGCGAATGGCGATGGCTCGCGCCATGCGCGGAAAACCCGCGAACGCTGTGTTTGCGCTGAAGCTAAGCGCTGCCAGCACGCTGGCGGTGGTCAGGTAGTAGAACCAGCCATGCCCGAAGACTGCCTGCACTTCCATCGACAGCACACTGGGTACACCGCTCTCCGTGGCGGTGACACCGTAGACCTTGGCCACCCACGCGAGCCCCGCCAGCAGGATGATCAGCAGGAAGATGATGACCGTCAGCGTCTGGTTGGCACGCTTCGCGCGCGGCTCCTTGAAGGCGGTGACACCATTCGACACCGCTTCCACACCGGTCATCGCCGCGCATCCGTTGCTGAACGTTTTCAACAGCAGCCACACCAGTGCGTACCCCGCAAAGTGGGATACCTCCGCAACGGGCGGCCGGGGGGGCGTCAGGGCTACAGGGTGTCCACCTGCGGCATGCCAGCGCCACCAGCCCCAAACCACTGTCGCCAGCAATGCCCCCACAAACTAAAGGGTGGGCGGCATGAACGCGAAGCCCGACTCCTTGACCCCACGCATGTTCACGAGCACGATGATCATCAGGATGATCAGGCACAGTGCGAGTTGATGCGATTGCAGGTGCGGAAAGGCGCTGATCAGAGCCGTAACACCGGCTGAAATGCCCACTGCCGCCGTAAGGATGTAATCGATCATCAGCGCTGCAGCAGCCAGCAGACCCGCGCCGTCGCCCAGGTTTTCACTGGCCACCGTGTAGCTGCCGCCACCATTCGGGAACGCGATGATTGTCTGGCGATAGCTGAAATACACGATCACCAGCAGCGTCAGGATGGCGCCAAAGATCGGCAGCAGGTAATTCGCGACACCCATGAGCCCAAGCGGAATAAGCAGCGACATCGCCGCTTCCGGCCCGTATGCCGCGCTCGTCAACCCATCCAGCCCAAAGATCGGGATGCCTGCCGCTACGCCTATGTGCTCATCGTGCTCGGCACTACTGGCTAACGGTCTCCCAAACAGAACGTCGAAAAAGCTCATAGCCTCGAGGACCCTCAGTGCGCGCGAGACGCACCGATAAATATCCTACGCTTGCCTGTCAATAAGAAAGCAAGAGGTCCGCTGCCGGTCCAACCGACACATTCGCTCGCCCCCTCTGCTACTCTGACCCTGCATTCCGGCTTGCTGTCCTCCGCCGCCACCTTTGCAGCACACAGGCACGCTTCTCTTGACGTCTGACCCAACCCCCGTCAGCCCGGCTCGCACCGTTCGTCTCGCCTATGTCGTGAGCCACCCGATTCAGTACCAGGCTCCGCTGCTGCGCCGTCTTGCCACCGAGCCCGGCATCGACCTCACCGTTTTCTTCTGTTCCGACTTTTCGCTGCGCGCCTACCGGGATGAAGGCTTCGGCCGCGAGGTCCAGTGGGACGTTCCCCTCACCGAGGGCTACCGCAGCTTCGTCCTCCCGCGCCTTCGCGACACCACCTCGCCTTCCGCGACACGCCCCGTTGCCTTCGGCTTGCTGCGCCATTTTGTGCGCGGCCGCTTCGATGCCGTATGGGTGCACGGCTACGCCTCGATCAACTCGCTCCACGCCATCCTCGCCGCCAAGCTGCTCGGCATCCCTGTTCTGCTGCGCGCGGAAAGCTGGCTGGCCGACCGGCCGCGCTCGCGAACCAGGCTCTTCGCCAAGCGAGCGTTCCTGGCCGCGCTTTCGCGTGGTATCGATGCCACGCTTTCCATCGGCACGCACAACCGCGCCTATTGGCTCCACTACTTCGGCGAGCGGATCCCCGACTTCCCTGTTCCCTATGCGGTCGATAACGCGCACTTCCGGAGCCTTGCCGCGGAAAGCGCGTCGAGCCGGGACGCACTGCGGCGTGAGCTCGATCTCCAACCGGATCGCCCGGTGATTCTATTCGCCTCCAAGCTGCAGGAGCGCAAGCATTGCGACCATCTGCTGGAAGCCTACCTGCGCCTGCGCCCCGCCGGCGACGCCAATCCGGTGCCGTACCTGGTGATCGTCGGCGATGGCGAAATGTGGTCCGCTCTCGAAGTCCGCGTAGCCGCCGCCGGCTGCACCTCGGTGCGCTTCGCTGGCTTCCGCAATCAAGGCGAGCTGCCGCGCTTCTTCGATCTTTGCAGCGTCTTCGTGCTGCCCTCGCGGCATGAGCCCTGGGGTCTCATCGTCAATGAAGCCATGAACGCCGCGCGGCCGGTCATCGTCAGCGACCACGTCGGCGCAGCCCGCGACCTCGTCCTCCCCGGCCGCACCGGCTGGATCTTCGAAGCCGGCGACATTGAAGCTCTCCGCCATGCTCTGCTCGAAGCCCTGCACGACCCCGCCAACACAGCCCACATGGGCGAGCAGGCCCAGACTCACATCGCCGCCTGGGACTTTGAAGCCGACGTCCAGGGCCTGCGTCGCGCCCTCACCACGGGTAAACTCCGCGCCTGAACGCTCAACGAAGTGCACTCAAGCCCGGTTCGGAAGCGCCTGCGTACTCTGCGAAACAATCCGCGCCATCTGCGTTCCGCTTTCTGCCCATAGCGCCCCCCTCCGCCGAACTGCCGCAGTCGTACACTACCTCCATGCCCACCCTTTCCAACCTTCCGCTCACCTACCTCGACAACACGCAGACGCACCTCGACACCTACGCGGGCAAGGTGCTGCTCATCGTCAACACCGCGTCCAAGTGCGGATTCACACCGCAGTACACAGGGCTGGAGCAGCTCTACCAGCAGTTCAAAGCCCAGGGCTTCGTCGTGCTCGGCTTCCCTGCCAACGATTTCGCCGGCCAGGAGCCCGGCGATAACGCCGAGATCGCGCACTTCTGCTCCACGGAGTACCCGGTCTCCTTTCCCATGTTCTCCAAGATC
>CAXSHQ010000150.1:0-2251 GCA_964236875.1 uncultured Acidobacteriaceae bacterium
CGGGCATGAACCAATCGCTACGGAGCTTGCCGCCACGCTCTACGAGGCCATCTTCACCCGGGCTGTGCGCGTTTCGACTACGCGCGCTGCAGAAATGACCAAACTCCTGGAAAACATCTACAGGTGTATCAACATCGCTCTCGTTAACGAGTTGAAAGTGCTGTCTATGCGCATGAACATCGACATCTGGGAGGTAATAGAGGCTGCGGCGACCAAACCCTTCGGTTTTCATGCATTCTATCCCGGTCCAGGACTCGGGGGCCACTGCATCCCCATTGATCCGTTTTATCTCTCTTGGAAAGCTCGTGAGTATGACTTCAATACACGCTTCATCGAGCTTGCCGGCGAAGTCAACGAGGCTATGCCCGGGTTCGTTGTCCAACAGGTCGGACGCGCTCTCAATAGGTACAAGAAGGCCTTGAATGGTTCGCGCATTATGATGCTCGGAATGTCGTACAAGAAGAACATCGATGATCTTCGCGAGTCGCCTTCCTTGACGATCATTGAGTTGCTCCGGCACGAAGGTGCCAAGGTGTCTTACAACGACCCGTACCACCCCACTGTCGGCCGGGGCCGTCATTACAATCTGAATATGACCACAACACCTCTTGAGCATTTGGATCAATATGACTGCGTCCTCATCGTCACAGATCATTCCAACTATGACTATGACGCGATCGTGCGTTCCTCCCAGCTTGTCGTAGACACACGCAATGCGACCCGGGGTATCCAGGCGGACAATATTGTTCGATGCTAAGAGTTCGGAAATGTACAGGCCGCCGCCGTTGCGGGGTTTAGGAGATTGCCGATTGCAGTTCTCGTGATGCTGCAAGCCGCTCCGGCAAAATCGGGAGGTCCTTCGCTGCGCTCAAAATAACACCGTTGAGGGATGAAGCACCTATCGTTCGCTAGACGGCGGCGCCGACGCGGCGCAGCTTCTTCATGACAGGGACTTCCTCGTCGTAGACCTTCTTAATGCCGTCGCCCATGGACTGCTCGCAGAGCCGGATGTCCCGGACGAGGCGGGAGATGCCGTTGGGCTCGAGCGAGGCAGCCTGGTCGGAGCCCCACATGGCGCGGTCCATAGTGATGTGACGCTCCACGCAGCAGGCGCCGAGAACGGCGGCGGCGACCGTGGTGGGGATGCCCGTCTCGTGGCCGGAGTAGCCGACCGGGACGCCGTAGCGCTCAATCATGTTGGGAATGGCCTTCAGGTTGAGCTGCTCGTACTTGGCCGGATAGGTGGAGGTGGTGTGCATGAGAATGAGGTCCTCTTTGCCCAGCACTTCGACCGCGTGGTCGATCTCCGCATAGGTGCTCATGCCGGTGGAAGCGATGATCGGCTTGCCGGTGGCGCGGAGATGCTTGAGGAGGTTGTCGTCAGTGAGGGAAGCGGAGGCCACTTTGTAGACGGGCGGGTTGAACTTCTGGACGAAGTCGACGGAAGCCTCGTCCCAAGGGGAAACGAACCAGTCGATCTTGACCTGCTTGCAGAAACTGGCGATCTCGGCGTAGTCCTCGTCTTCGAACTCGAGGCCGCGCTTGAGGTCACCATTGGTCTCGCCGAACGGGTTGGGGCGCGCGGTGGCGAGCTCTTTTTCGGTGTAGACCACGTCTACAGTGCGTTTCTGGAACTTGACGGCGTCGCAGCCGGCGGCGACCGCGACGGAGATGAGGCGCTTGGCCAGATCAATGTCGCCGTTGTGGTTGATGCCGATCTCTGCGATCACATAACAGGGCTGTCCCTGGCCCAGAAGCTTGCTTCCTACCTTAACGGTGTTCATGAATGCTCCATGCCCCTGAAGGGCAACGTAATGCTGGATGACGAACAAACTACCTGAAGATTGTTACAGAAGGGTGCGCCGGAGTCCATGTAGGACAAGCCATCATTTCATAGCCACTATACTGCTGTCGCCGAGCGGGACCAGCTTCTGCATCGCACTCACCGTCCTACTCCCTCATGCACACTATCCCCAAACGCTTTCGGCTTTCCTGGAACGGTTCTCGCATCGTCTGGCATAGGCCCACTCGCGCATGGCAGTCTGGATGAAACGTCGACCTTGCCGTTGGTGCGCGGGTGCAGAAGCGTTTCGCTTGGCGAATGGGCAGGTTCGCGCAGGTGAGCCGGACAGGTCCGAGCAGAAGCATGGTCCGTTGTCAGTGAGCGCCCGGGGCACGGGGATGCCGAAGCGTAGGAAGTACGCTGTGGCTACACGCAGGAAGGCCGCCGAAATGGCTTTTCATCCGGGAT
>CAXSHQ010000150.1:2261-9607 GCA_964236875.1 uncultured Acidobacteriaceae bacterium
GACGGCTTCGTAGAAAAGGTTCCAGCAGGCACCGCGGGTCTCGTCCTGGGTTGCCGGTGATGCGTGGCCGGCGCGGACTATGCGCGCGAGCCTTTGATATTGATGTGAAGCAGTTCGCCCGGCACGGCGTGCTAGAGTGCTGACACACGGGCCGCGGCTCCAGATCCCGCATCCGGCTGAGCTCAGTGGCTGCAAGATGCGGGATCTATGGCTTGCCTCAACCCTGTAGCCTGCGCGGGCCGCACACCGGTCCGACACTCCCGCCGCAACGCTTCCACACGTGAGGTCCTGTTCCAACGCACTTCTGGCACGAAGCTCTCGACTGTGCGCCGTCAGTCGGGGCATGATCGTGATAGTCCATCTGGTCTCCTGGGGTCGCTGAGTCGTCGCACACACAGCTTCCCAGTTCAGATCAGAGAACCTATGGAACCTTCATATGTGAGGTCTTTAAGTGTGAGACCCGTGCCAGCACGATCTGTTGGATTACCTTCGTCCGCCGGGTTCTGTGCAGCCTTCATCAGGCTGGAGCAGCCTCGACCCACTGCGCAAGCTTATCCTTGAGTGAAATCCCTGTTACAGGGTGAATCATTCCCTGCTTCCGCGCACGAAGTTCCTGCTCCAAGAGAAACATTGGACTTGCATGCGGCGCCAACCCGAGCGCAAAACAGCAACTTACGGTCGCGAACACATCTGAAGCGACGCAGTTTTGTTGCGAGATTCCCTGCAAAAATCCCTGTTTCTAGGGAATCGCACTCGGAGACGAGTTTGCGCCAGACTGCATCCACCGCCATTTTCTTGTAAAGCTCTAGAATAAATGGGATGAGATTACGGGAAGCGCCCGGATTCCCGGAATTGGGTGCTTTCGCTTCTCTGAAGCGGGGTCGTAGAGAGACTCTCTAGCCATCTTAGAGCCCTTCTGACGCGGGGATTCTCTCCGCCTTTCCGACGGCGCAGTGTCGGCGTCCGCTGCCGCTACATGCACTTCGAAACCCTTGAGCGTATCCCCAGCTCCGCAACCTCCGCAAGAGGGAGTACGACGTCCTCATCGGCATCAACCTCCTCCGCGAAGGCCTTGACTTACCCGAGCTTTCGCTCGTCGCCATTCTCGGCGCCGACAACGAAGGCTTCCTCCGCTCTCTGGGCTTGCTCATCCAGACCATCGGCCCCGCCGCCCGCCACTCGAAGGCCGCACCATCCTCTACGCCGACAAGATGACCGACTCCATGCGGCGCGTCGTCGACGAAACCAACCGACGCCGCGCCAAGCAGGAAGCCTAAAACGAAGGAAACGGCATCACCCGGCGCACCGTCATCCGCGCATCAACGACTCCCTCGTCATCTTCAAAGCCGACTACGCTGACCTCACGGAGAATGAATAAGCGGAAAGCCGTCTGATTCTGAGGAACAAGCCGCCCTCGACACCTTCGTAGCCAAACTGGAGACCGAAGTGCGCGAAGCCGCCAAAAAGTTCGGGTTCGAAAAAGCCACTAAACCGCAAGATCAGGTGAAGGAGCTACGCACGAAGGAGGTCCTGTTCGCCTGAGGATGGATGATTACCGGTTTTCTGGAAGCGTAGAACGAATTAGTCTAAGTGGACGCGAGTCACACTTCCGCTGAAGCGAACAGATCCATCTGATGCTAGCTGCGCGCCGACCTTCATGCTTCCGTCACTAAACGTCACATTTATTCTTTCCACATTGAATGATCGTTTTTCCGAGAAGAGCCTCAGCAGCCAACCGCTGCTCCAGGTGCTTCGACGATCTCACCACATGCTTCAACAACGAAGTTCATTTTCCGGCTGCCTGCTTCAGTACTTAACGCTCAACCAGCAGGCAAAAGTTAGCCACTCCGCCTTCCACCAACTGCAGTCCCGCGTATCCACCGGGAAGAGGATCAGGTCCACGTGACGATCCAGCGCGTCCTGCTGAACGTGATCTAAGCGGAAGCACATTCTGAAAGCCACAAGCTCGTTCTGCTTGCCAGCCGGTCGAGCATGTTCATAAAGATCGTGCTTTCCCGTGGCGAGAAAACCCGTGGAAGAGCGAAGCCTTGTACCTCCCTCGATTGCGCCACACCACTCGTCCCCTTGCTTCTCTAGCGATTCAACACGGTGTCCTCGGTGTACACGGGCGCCCGCCTCGGCACCCTTCCGCAGGACGGCTTCATCCAGGGCCTTCCGCGTCAGCGACATTGCCGCAAACGGAAGGTCTGCCTCGCCGAGGACATGGTTCGCCACGAGCCGCACTCGCTCTATAGGAACAGCGCCCAGGCTTGAAACCGCTAGGCCGAGCCGGCCCAAGTACCCCAGAGCTTCGTAGCTGAGAAACTCTCCGCAGATCTTGTCCTGCGCCGCAGAAACTCGCTTCCACGATGGCGACATCCCGTCCCTGCCGCGCCAGAGTGATTCCAGGCGCGGCACCGGCCAGCCCTCCTCCCACAAACAGGGCCTCGCTGCTTTGTAACAGGACTGTCCCTCATCGCTTCACTCGCCCTAAACATAGGCGCCCAGGTTGCCGTACCCGAATGTGGATGCCTGCTGAGTCAAGCCCAGCTTCGCGTTTGTAGCTCTTCCAATCCGCACGCACAAAGCTGCGCCTGATGGAGATCGGACCGTGATGGCGAAGAAAAGAATGCCAGCGCATGATCGTCGCGAGCGGCCGGAAGGCATAGTAGAAGATCCGCCTACGGTGCAGATCGCTGATGAACCACCCACGAACGGCTACGCTCGGAGCGAAGGGCGTCTGGCCAGTCGACCTCCGTGTGGTGCGGACGGCGTATGAACTGTGCTTGTTGAGCACACCGGAATTGATGGGAGATTTAGGCCAAAGTCGATTGTCAACGGGGCCTTCAGTCGATCAGAGTCTTCCACCACACTACTTGTTGCTGGACAATCCTGGATGTACGGCAGGAGCATAGTGTATGGACGCAGCTTAGAGGGATCGAGGGAGGATCAAGATGAAGATGACTCGGCGAACGTTCATGCAAACTACAGCGGCGGTGGCGACTGTGGGTTTGAAGGATCGGGTGTTTGCGCAGGACCACGCCACTTGGCGACCTCAAGATGCTGTCGTTCTGAAGCCGACCTCGAACCGGGTGGAAATCGCCGCTAATGCTAAGAAGCGTGGAGCAACATTACCGCTCGACTTCATAGGCCTGAGCTGGGAGTCGGCGCAGTTGGCGGATCCGACGTTCTTCTCTGCAAGTAACAAACGTTTGGTGGAGCAGTTTCGCGCGTTAGGACCCAGAGGGAACCTGCGCTTTGGCGGCTGTCTGGCTGAGTTCACCAACTGGTGGGACCCGGCGGTCACTCCCAACAAGCCGGCAATGACGCCGGAGATGGCGGCGGGACAGAGCCGCTTCGAATGGATCATGGTGACGCCTTCTGTTTCGAAGAATAAGTACGCGGTCATCACACCTGAATCGCTGAAGCAGTTGAGAGGCTTTCTGGACGCGACAGGGTGGACGACGTTGTACGGATTGAATCTAGGCTGCGGCGGTGCCGAACGAGCTTCTCGGGAGGCGGCTTGTGCGGTGCGCGAGCTCGGTCCGCGGTTGCTGGGCTTTCAGGTCGGCAATGAAGCGGATCACTTTATGGATTGGAAGAGACCGAAGACGTGGAACTTCGATTCCTTCTGGGCGGAGTACATGTCGTTTGTGATGGCTGTGCGCCAGCACTCGCCCGGTGCGCCCTTCGCAGGGCCGGATGCGGCGAACAAGACCGACTGGGTAAAGTGGTACGGGGAGCGCGCCGGTAAAGATGCTGTTGCGCTTAGCTCGCATTACTACCGCATGGGACCGGCGGACGCACCGGGTATCAACAGCGAACACATGCTGGCGCCTCATCCGCTGTTGCAGCCACGGATCGACACAGTGATGGCTGCGAGCCGAAGCACTGGTGTGCCGTATCGGATGACCGAGGTCAATAGCTGCTCGCATGGCGGAATGAAGGGAGTGAGCGATGCCTTTGCCTCGTCCTTATGGATCGCCGACTACATGCTGCAAGTGGGGCAGGCAGGTTTCAGCGGGGTAAATGTGCATGGGGGCGGTGTTGAGGGTGTGTACTCCCCCCTTGTGGGCGACTTACAGAGGGGCTACACCGCGAGGCCGCTGACGTTTGGGATGCGGTTCGCAAACGAATTTGCGGGTGCGACCTTTGCGGAGTGTGGCGGGGCGAGAAGCGGCAACAACGTGACTGCCTATGCAGCGGAGAAGGCTGGAAAGATGCTGGTCGCCGTGATCAACAAGAGCGATCGCGCCGTCGAGATGAACTGGAGCGGAGTGAAGCCAGTGAAGGGAACCGCGCGGGTATTAACAGCGCCATCCTTGAATAGCCGGACCGATGTGATGTTCGCCCCTAAACACACAGAGGAGCTAAAGGTGCTGCAACCGTACACGGCTGTGCTGACGGAAGCGCACACCTAGCGAGCCGCAGCGGGAGCGCGGCCTGCAAGAGAACCGTTCCCCGGGAGCCAGTGGCAAGATTTCACGCTCGTGACGTGGGTGCCTCGCGAGTCCACTCCCGCGCGGTTGACGCTGCCAACTTTATTTTGAAGCTAATCGGCTGGTTAGCGAAGAGTCTCAGTGTGCACTTGAGAGCGCCAGATTGACGGGGATTTGTTACGGTGTTGCGCGGACCGGTAATTGAGGAGATGCCGTGCCACACCACCAAGGTAAGGTTCTGGTCGCGCAACGAGGTGAGCGTCAGGTCCGCAGTGCGCTCCTCGAGGTTCCAAGAGAGGTGATCGATGCGAGCGAACGTGCGCGCCAAGACGCCCTGAATACTACCCTTGCGAAGAGTGACCGGCAAGGCAGGAAGGAGTTCAAGAACACCGGGACGGGAGTACGTAATCGCTTCCAGGAGAATGGTGGGAACGCCGCCCTGGGCATCTGGAAAAGGCGAACGAAACGGGTTATGCGAGCTGCGGAGAGTAGAGCCGAAGTAGCCCTGCTCCAGAAGCTGCTTGAGCTCGAAGTTGACCAGGTAAGGGTCCTTCAAGCGCGTGGCGGCAAGTGCGCGATGACAAAGGCCATGGGCAGAAGAGTTCGAGGGACCGCGCTTGCGATCAGCGAGAAGAGCAGCGTGCGCGAGTGCCGGGTTGCGGCTGGGATCGATCTCGTCCGCTGGCCACGCGCCATAAAGATGCGACACATGGCGCTGATCGTAGTTCTCTTCCAGCGACGGCCAGCACCACTCCTTCAGCGTGCCGTCTTTTGTGAGCAGGTAAGGTGTCATCTTGCTCAGCATCGCCTTCCATCGCTCGACATTACCGCTTTCGGTGCCGAGGATGGCCGCGGCTTCGAGAAGATCAGTGAACACTTCACGGCAGACCATGATGTCCATGGTTGAGTTGATGACGAGAGGTGTTGGCGGTGTCATCTGCCAGGCTATATCGGGTAAGGGGTACGCCGATGGAGGCACAGGCTCCGCATCGAGCGGCCAATTTTCCGGGGAGAAGGAGGGGACAAAGATGAAGTTGCCGCGCTCGTCGGTGAGGGTAAGAAAGTCCTCGTAGAAGAGGGCCAGCTCCTTCAGTCCGGGAACGACACGCTTGCGTAAAAACTCCAGGTCGCCGGTAACGAGGTAGTGATCCCAGAATGGGCTATAAAGCCATCCGCCCGCCGATATCCAGTACGGGTGTGGCCAAATCCCTTGGTTAGGCGTGCTGGCATAGGCGAAGCTGACGCCCATGCCCTTGTTGGGCAGGATCGGAAAAACCGCACCCCGCGCGCCAAAGATGTTGCGCGCATTGGCTCGACAGTCGGGCAAGAGACTTTCAATCCAGTCGAAGTATGAGCTCATCGCCTCCGGAAGATTGGTCATAACACCGTGAGCGATCTGCAGGTTGACGTTAATGTTGACTTCGCCCGCGATGGGTTGGGCTGGGTAGTGCCCGGAAGAGAGCATGAGCCAGTAGCGGCCCATATCAAACACTTTCTCAAGGAGAGCTGGACTGTAGCCTAAGCTGGTTCGCTGCTGGTCCAGAAGCTCCTCGACCGAGAGCCCGTGCGAAGTGGCTCCTCCTAAGTCGACGGCGACACGACCGATCACCGAGGATTGAACTGCGCGGTTACGATTGAGGATCGCGGCGTAATCCCCTGTAAGCGCATCGAGCTCGGCGATGAGTGCATCGAGCTTTGCCTGCTGGAAATCATCGAACCAGAAGATTCGCGTGAGCAGGAGTACTTGCGTGGCGCCATGGATGGCAAGTTGGTTCGAGACGAATTGTGCCGTGCCGCCGGTGCGCACCACGCGAGTTACGGCGGCATATCCGCTGTTGCTGACAGCAGGATCAAAGCGGCAGGTGAGGACAAGCCTGCCCTCTGTGGAGTGCTGTTCGAAGGTAATCGGACCAAATGCGGTAGGAACACCCGGTGGTGTGCGGATGGAGAGGAGTGGGCTGAAGGTCCCTCCAGCAGGAGCCTGGAGGAGTTGGACAGCAACGTCGTCGGGCCGCGAAACCACGGTGCGGCGAATGAACTCTCCGCGTGAATCCCTCCAGTGAACTACCGCTTCTCCCGATTCGAAGTCAAGCGTGCGCAGATAGCCGGTAACAGGGCCGGCGGGCGGTGTGTCGATTGCCATGGCGAACGCGGGAATCGTGGGATGTGGGTGGGTGTTCATCGGGAGGCCGGCGGAGGACATCGCCTCATAGGCGAGGTTCACTCCTTCGCGATACTTGCCCTCCAGCAGCAGTTGTCGAACCCGGGGCAACACTGAAGCGACTTTCGGCGCTTCGAACGGCCTGCGCCAGGGCACCTGCAACAGCTCATGGTGAAACAAGAGCTGCTCGGTGTAAGGATGTCCGGCAAGCTCGGTGTACATGGAACCATTGCCGGAGAGGAGTGTGTCCCACGAAGGACGGCCTGGAGAAAGGCTGCAGATTCCGCGACGGGGCACCATGCCGGGACGCTGTCTTTCCGCAAGAGGCATGGGGTGGATCCGCTCCGCGGCAGGGAGAAGTGCCTCGATCGAGAGGGGCTGCTTAGGTAGGAACGCGTCCGCAGGGCCAGGGGGCAGCGTGTCTGGAGCGGATGTCGGAGAGACGGGTACAGCTTCCTTCTCTGAGAGCGGGCTCGCAAAAGCAGGAGAGGTAAGCGCGGCGGCCGATACCAAGGCGCTCTTTGTGAGAAATGTTCTTCTCTGCATGGTACGGCTCCAAAAAGTTGCTCAGAGGTAGAAAGAGGAAGATGCGTAGCATCTTCCTCTCCTGTAGGCGATTTGTCCGTTGTTAGAAGACGAGTCGGAGACCTTGCTGCAAAGTGCGCGGCACGCTGGAAGTGCTGGTGATTGCGCCGAGACTAGCGCTGTTCGGAGTTGTGTTCGGAGCGCCAAAGATGGTGTGGTTG
>CAXSHQ010000150.1:9617-10503 GCA_964236875.1 uncultured Acidobacteriaceae bacterium
GCCTTCTCCAAAGCGAAAATCCTTCAGCATGGAAGCATCGAGATTGTTGGTCGCGTCCTGATGACCGTACATGAGTGGGAACGTACGGTAGTTGTAAGCAGTGGGCTGGAGAGCGACTGGCGCGAAGAGGGTTTTGTCGACGGCCCCATTCTGTACGTCTCTCGGACGGATCGTCAGGCGCGAGTCGTAGCTCGTGCCGTTGGCGAAATATGGATTGCCCCACGAGAGGTACGCACCACTGAGGTACTGGTAGATGGTGTTCACAGTAAAGCCGCCTATGGCCGCATCCACGAACTTATTCGTGTGGCCCAGCAGAGCCTTACCGCGGCCAATCGGCAGAATGTAGCTGCCGGCGACGGCGAAGTGGTTCGGGAAGTCCGACGCGTTCTCCTGGTACACGAGCTGGTCGCCGGGATTGAGTTGATTGGTGCTGAGATTGTGGGACCACTGGTAGTTGATGTACGCCGTGAGCCCATGCGAGGTGCGCTTTTGCAAGCGCACGGCCAGTTCGTGGAACAACGTGGATGCGCCCGGCTTGAGTGACTGGTTCACGCTGGAATATTCCGGGTACGCCTGCAAGAGGGTGGCGCGGGAAATGGTGCTTGCCGTAGCGAGAGTGCCAGTCTCACCGGGCAGTCCCTTGAACGGGTTGGTTACGCTGCCCGTCAGGCGGGCCTGCGTCACGGTGTCGAGCCCTGGACTGCGACTTAGGTATGGAAGCAGCGGCGCTGCCCCGATGTTATCTGTATAGGTAGCGTTGACCTGGTGGGCGCCGATGTAGCCCACCTGGAAGAGCAGGTTGGACGTGAGCTGCTGCTGAACGTCCAGGTTCCAACGCTCCACGTAGGTGCCCTTCACGTGAGGATCGCGAACGTTGATAGCCTGG
>CAXSHQ010000151.1:0-5659 GCA_964236875.1 uncultured Acidobacteriaceae bacterium
CTTGGCGCCGATGCGCGAGGCCAGCCGCAGCTGGTCATGGTTGCCCAGCACATAATTCGGCCACGCTCCGGGCGGCAGGAGCTGTTCGTAGGTGCGGATGATCTCTGCAACTGCGCGCGCATCCCACGTGGTCTGGATCAGGTGGAAGTTGAACGGCAGGTTTGCCCCTGCGATTTGCGGCTGCAGCTCTGTCGCCTCGGCCTCAGACATTCCGTAGTACCGGATGAGTTCCGGCATAGGCAGGTAAATCTCGCCGATGAGCACGCGATGACTCAACCGGCTGGCCAGCGCGCCTCTGGTGGTCTGTTCAGGTTGCTGCCGAGACCTTGCGAGAGGTAAGTCCGCCAGCGTGTCTGGGTAGCGGTCCAGAATCGTTCGCATCTCCGCGACAATCCCGTGCGTCTCCGGCTGATCGGAGGTATAGACCGGCAGCGTCGCTGCGTAGTCCTGCATGCCGCCGTGGAAGTCTGGATTCGGAGGGTTGTTGCGGAACTGCGCGTCTTTGATCAGCAGCCAGAGCACGTCCATGCGGAAACCATCCACACCGCGGTCGAGCCAGAACTGCATCGCCGCATAGATCGCCGCGCGCACCTTGGGATTGCGCCAGTTCAGGTCCGGCTGCTCGCGCAGGAAGGAGTGGCAGTAGAACTGCTGCGTCTCCTCGTCCCACGTCCACGCCGGCCCGCCGAAGTGCGACATCCAGTTGTTCGGGTACTGCTCGTAACGCGACCGCATGTCTTCCCCCGGCGCGAGGCCCGGGTACGGCACCGGATCGTGCCACAGGTACCAATCGCGCTTGGGATTGCCGCGCGAGGAGCGTGATTCGCGAAACCACGGATGCAGGTCCGAGCTGTGGTTGGGCACAAAATCGAGGATCACCCGCAGACCCTTCGCATGCGCCTTCGTGAGCAGATCATCAAAGTCCTCAAGCGTGCCGAACAGCGCATCGACATTGGTGTAGTCGGCAACGTCATAGCCGAAATCAGCCATGGGCGAGGGGTAAAACGGCGAGATCCAGATGGCATCCACACCCAGACCGGCGAGGTAGTCCAGCCGCACGGTGATGCCGCGCAGATCGCCCACGCCGTCGCCGCCGGTGTCCTGAAAGCTGCGCGGATAAATCTGATAGATGACGCCGGTCTGCCACCACTGTTGAGCTACGAATTTGCTGTCGGCCATACGCACCAATTGGATGCAGTCATATGCCGAGAGACCCAAGCACGCAGTTAGACTGCTTCTATGGCCGGCAAAGCTATTCGTCTCTTCCTAGTCGACGGTTCTCCCACAGGGTTAATCACTGCCGAGATCACGAATTGGACTGGGCACGTCCTAGTCGCTCCGAGAAGTCGTCTTCAGGAGGCACTGCTGAGGAGCGAAGCAACAAAGACAGGCGTCTACTTCCTCGTTGGCGAAGACTCCGGCAGAAGCGAAGTCTACGTTGGGGAGGGTGACGCCATATGTGATCGAGTGAAAGATCACGCCAGAGATGAAGACAAGCAATTTTGGGAACGTGTGTACTTCGTGACATCTAAAGACTTCAACCTGACGAAAGCACACGTACGCTACCTTGAGAGCCGTTTGGTCATTCTCATCCGTACGGCTGGCCGAGCTGTGTGCACCAACGCGAACGTGCCAGCCCAAAGTATTCTTCCTGAAGCTGACGTGTCGGACATGGAGTTCTTTCTGGATCAGCTCGGAATCCTGCTGCCAGCAGTCGGTTTGGACGTACTACGGGCTCCGTCGTCAACATCTCGCCCGAACGGATCACCGGCGCCATCTACTCACACGGACAATGACGGCTCTGTTAGCCTCCGCTTGTTTCACCCGACTGTCGGCGTAGATGCTCACGGAACAGAGATCGATAATGAGATCACGGTTGTGAAGGGTTCAAAAGGTACAGGAAAGAAGTACAGATCTAACTCTTATGCAGCCTTGCGTGAGCAACTGATCACGGAAGGCAAGGTTCGTCTCAACGCAGACGAGGGTATTGAGTTTCTTGAGGATGTAGTATTCCGGAGTCCTTCTGCTGCTGCCGCAGTGCTAAACAACTGCAACTCCAACGGTAGAACCGAATGGAAACTGCCCGATGGGCGAACTCTTGGAGCCTGGTGGAATGATCAACTTGACTCCGTTGGGTGAATTTACTGAGCTGCTTGCCGAAGCCTAGCGCGCCCACGGTCACCTGTGCGCGGGGCAGATCCTCGGGGTACGCATGGCCATGCTGGCTTTTCGCCGTCTCGGCCTGAGCGAGCCCCGCAAGCGCACGCTGCCGAACGGCGAACTGAACCCCGACCGTAAGCGCCTGGTGGTTTTCTGCGAAATCGATCGCTGCGCAACGGACGCCATTGGAGTTGCCACGGGCGCACGTGTCGGCAAGCGTGCCTTGAAGCTGCGCGACTGGGGCAAGATGGCCGCCACGTTCGTGGACCTGAACCGGCCGCTCGGTGGCAAAGAGTACGAAGGCCTGAGAATTGTCGCGCTCGAAAGCTCCAAGGACCGCGCGCGCACGCTCTATCCGCAGCTCGACAAAGGCGAGCAGCAGATGCGCGCCTATCGCGAGCTCCCCGACGAAGATCTCTTCAGCGAGCAGCGCGTACGTGTTCCGCTGCCGCCCAGCGAGTTTCCCGGTTACAAAGGGCAGCGCGTCGTGTGTCCTCGTTGCGGAGAAGGCGTGAACTTCGACCGCTTCGCCGAGTGCGACGGCGAGCGACTGTGCCTGACCTGCGCCGATCCCACGCTGCGCTACTACAGCTCGATGTGAACCAACGGACGAGCCGCAAGCCACGCGAGTCCTTGGCTAACTCCCTCGGTTGCGGAAGCGCGAAGGCGACGGCACACGCATAAGCCGCCACCGCTGCGATCCTCTGCGGCCGGGCGGCTTTGTTTGCGAACCTCGTCAGTCTAGCGGCTAGTAGGGACGGCCGTAGTAACCCTCGTGGTGCCGGGCCCACTCGTGGCGGCGCCACTCTTCATAGCGGCGGTGCTCCCAATATATAGAGCCAGGGCCGTATCCATAGGCCGGTCCCGCATAGCGAGGCGGAGCGGGTGCGTAGTGGCGCGGACCGCCAAATTGCACGCCCACGGCGAAGTGCTGGGCCTGCGCCGCTGGTACGGCAGCAAGGGCGGCGCCGGCGAGCGCGGCGGCTCCCAGAACGCGGGTTGCCTTGCCATTCAGGTTACGGATGCTGCATGTAAGCTTCGCGGTAAAGTCGGATAGCTTCATGGTGTTACCTCCTGCAGGCGTTTTTGAATCGCCATGCATACAGGTAAACGCGATTTCGCTCCGACGTGTTGCGCGCAACATTTCGCGCAGCGTGTGTTCCTAGCCTGCTTGCTCCCGGCGCGCTGTTCCGTGCCTACTGCTCACCGCGGCCTAGGCTCATCCCACTCTGGCCCGAAGCCACGCACGTAAAGTTCTCCGCTTTCTTCGGGCTCCCGGCACCGTTGTAGCGCGGGTACAGCGGCCAGTCGCAGAGCGGGCGCGTGCGTCCGCTGCCGTTGTCTGTCACTACCAGGTTCGCAGGCGCAATGCCGCGTTCCACCCAGTCATCCAGCACGCCCACCGTGTCGAAGCCCGCATCGTAGCGGCCAAAGCCATGCCCAAAGCCGGGAATGATGTACAGCCGTGCAAAGCTCGCGACCACCTCTGCGCCCATGGTCTTCTGCAGCCGCTGGTAGAAATCGATCGTCGAGCCCGTCGGGATAATGTTGTCGCGCGTGCCGTGCACCAGCAGCAGCTTGCCGCCCCTGCCCTGGAATGTGCTGAGGTTCGTATCCGTTGCGTCGATCTCGCGGCTCTGGGTGAGCAGCTCGTCGTGCCACGAACCGCCATTGGTCACCGGGAAGTTGAGCGCGTCATAGTGGTAGCCCACCGAAAGGAAGTTGCGCAGCACATCGTCGCCGATCACGTAGCCGAACGAATTGAACAGGAAGACGGGGCTATGCAGAGGGAACGGCAGGATGCCCGTCGCTCCGGTAAGGTCGACGCCGCTAAGCACGTTGTAGCCCGGGATGCTATCGATGCCATGCGACACAGCCATCGCCGTGCGTTGCGGCGTGGCGAACGCCACCAGCGTGTGCAGTTGCGCGTCGGACAGGCAGTGCCGATGGCTTTTGCCGTCAGGGCAGCGAAAGCTCTCCGCGTTCACGTGGCAAGCGTCCGGGTCGGCAACGATGCCGTCGCGCAGACCGTCTGCCCCATCGCACTTCTTCTCCACCGTATGCGCGATGAGTTTGGTCTTCGAGTAGCTCAGGTAGCCGCCCTTGGCGTACAGCGCCTGCGCCGTGCGGATGAACTGCAGATCCAGCTCGATCTGGTTCCACGCCGCATACGCGGCGAGCACGCCATCGTAGTCGTCGCCATAGCGCTCGGCCGCACTCAGCGCCTCGCGGCCTCCTGTGGAGCCGCCCATGAAGTACATGCGCCGCGGCGCCTTGCCGTACCGCGCCACCATCAGCGCGACGGCCACATCATGCACCTTCTTCACGGCATCGCCCGCGAAGTTGCGCTGCTGCTCCGGGTTGCGCGCGAACTTTGCATTGAGCGCATTAACCGCGTCAGGAAACGGAAAGTAGATGCGGTGGTGGCCGCTGTCGGAGCCGAACGTCGCGAAGCCCTGGCCCAACGGCGTCGTGAGCGACTTCAGTCCCACGGCACTCCGGCCACGCCCATTCGTGTGCGCCAGATACCCATCGAACGTGCCGCCGCCGAAGTGCACGGCTTTGCCGTTCCACGGCTCGGGCAGGTTCACTTCAAAGCGGATGTCGTTTGCACGCGGGTCTACCGGGTGGATCCTGCCCATCACCTTGCAGAACGGCGCGTCGCCCTGCCGATCGTCATGGGCGGAGGTGACCACCGCGCCGGTCGTAGGCAGCCCGATCTTCTCCGCGGGAAGTGTGAAGTGGCGCAGATCCCGGCAGTTCGTCTGGGCCTGCAACGAACGCGCCAGCGAGAGTACCGCCACAACGAAGGTGAGCGTGACCAATGGGACAATGTATCTGGGCCGTGTGCCGTATCTGGGCTTTGTGCCACCGCGGCAAACGTTCAGCCGCCCCTCTCGCAACTCATATTGCATATAGAAACCGTAGGATGCGCCGCTGCTGACTCCCGTAACTCCCATGCCACAGAGCAACTCGCAGCCAGTGCCTCCGCCGCCCCTTCCGGACCAAGTCACTGTCGGCTCCCCGCTGCTGCCGCCCGACTTCACGCGTCGCGAGTTCGCCTTGCCCGAGCAGCTCGACCAGCCCTGCACCTACGCGGTCTGGCGCGCCGCCTCGCTCGATCTCGCGCGCCTGAACCGCCTCACCGGCGCGTACAAACCCATGCTGACTTTCGTGGGCAGTGCCGTCACGCGGACCGGAGTCGGCTGCGAGCCGCTGCACGTCGTGGACGCAGGCTGCGGTCATGGCGATGGCCTCCGCCATCTCTACCGCTGGGCTCGCCGGCGCAGCCTGCCGCTGCGGCTCACCGGGCATCGACCTGAACCCCTACGCCGCGCGGCTCGCCCGCGAACGCGACCGCGCCGAGTACATCCCGGCCGGCGCCATCACCTGGGTCACGGCTGACCTCTTCACCTGGCAGCCGCCACACCCCGCCGACCTCGTCGTGAGCTCGCTTTTCACCCACCACCTCAGCGGCCCCGACATTGCGCGTTTCCTC
>CAXSHQ010000151.1:5669-7523 GCA_964236875.1 uncultured Acidobacteriaceae bacterium
TCGTCACCGATCTCCTTCGCTCCCAACGCGCCGCCCGCATCGCCGGCTGGCTTACCCGCCTGCTGCGTCTCCATCCGTATATCCAGCACGACACGCCTGCGTCCTTCCGTCGTGCGCTCAGCCGCGAAGATTGGCAAAATCTGCTCCACGATGCAGGAGTCTCAGCAGTGACAAAGATCGTCAACGCCGGACGCGGGCGCATCGCCCTGGAGCGCCAGCGACCGCAGCACTCCTAACGGCCCGCCAACGGCCGCAGCACTCTTGACAGCCCGCCAGCGCCGCGGCCAAGTTAACAGCCCACCCGCCGCCGCCCGCCCAGCACCTTCACCTGCCGCCCCACTGGTACCTCTTCGCTCTTTCCGGCAGCGGCGACCCACGGCTGGCAGCTTGGGCACCAATAAGTGGACCGCACCTGCTCACCCTGCTTGCGCATCTGCACCAGCGCGCCGCATCGGCGGCACTCCTGGCCTTGCCGTCCATACACCCACAGCCGGTCGCCTGCGTTCATGCTGTGCGTGGTGCGCCGATTGCCGGAGTAAGTCACGATGCCATCGCTCGCGCCGTCCTGCACGTTGGCCTGCATGTACCGCTGCGACACCTCGGCCATCACCTCCATCTCGCGGTCGGTGATGGTGCGCATCGCGCGGAACGGGTTCACGCCAGCCGCAAACGCAACTTCGCTCTGGTGCACATTCCCCAACCCGGCCAGCACGCGCTGGGTGAGCCGCACCACCGCGATCTCGTCATCCGGATGCGAAGCCGCCCGCGCCCGCAGCGCCGCCACACCCGCCTCCATGCTGTACGCATCGCCGAGCACGTCCACACCCAGCTTCGGTACCTGCGAGTAGCGGGCCAGCGTCCGCTCCGTATGGAACTCCGCGGTCTGCACGTTGAACGCTACCGCTACGAAGTCGCCGCAGGTGATCGCACAGCGCATGCGCGAACGCGGCATCCACCACTTCTCGGCCACACCGTTGTTACCCAGAGCTGTGCGATAGATGTGCCACGAGCCAGACATCAGCATGTGCGTAACCAAGATCAATGCATCGTCCGCTTTGCCGCTCGCGCCGGAGAAGTGCATCAAGCACCACTTCCCGCGCGCCTCCACCTTCTCCACGGTGCGCCCGACGAGCTGCTTGTCGTCATTCACGCTTGCCAGCGTCGCCACGTTCGCCTCGAACGCCGTGACGACCTTGCCGCCAAGCGCCTTCTGCAGCGCACGGGCACTTCGATAGATTGTGTCGCCTTCAGGCATACTCTTCCAGCATGATCCTTCGCCATGTCAGCGGGTCTGAACTCAGGTCGCCCAGGAGGATAGTAACGCTCAGTGCCTTGTTACTGCTCCCCGCACTCGCAAGCTGCCGGCCGCACCGCTACCCCACCGTGCTTGTTTATGACGATATCTGGTCATCGCTTCGAGCGGTACCGAACCTTCATTGCGCGCCAATGGGTGGTTCTTTTCAGGCGTCGTGCGAAAGCGAAGCGAGGGAAGACATGGCAGCTTTTTCAACTCAGCTTCAACACGAGCTGCGTACGTCCTCCGAATGCCACGGCCTGGAAGTCCTCGTCGATGCCGGCCAAGCTAAAAACGCGAAGACCGTGCATGAGCGCCTCGTAAAAGTATATGAAGGTACTTACTGGCGATTACGCGTTGACTACCGTCCGCGCATGCGGTCTCAACATGCCGACCTGGAGGAAGTCTTGACCGGTAGTAGGGATGTAAACCCGGTGGGAATCGGCGACTCGCCGGTGGAGGACATCGCATCGTTCGTTTGCAAGCTCGCCAGAGAGGGACCCGCGCCAGTCTACTGGTAGGAGTGTGAACCAAGTGGCGCGGCACACAACCACGGCTAT
>CAXSHQ010000151.1:7533-8526 GCA_964236875.1 uncultured Acidobacteriaceae bacterium
TATATGTAAAAAAACTTTGACATTCAACAGAGCGCCGCGTACAGTTCTTTATGTAAAACATTTTTTACATAGGAACGTGTCCATGTCCAGCCTCTCGTACCAGGAGAAATCCCTCTACGGCTCCCTCTTCGTTGAGGTTATCGTCTACGGGTCTTACTTCCTGATCCACCGCCAGAACTCCGTCGGCAAAGTTGCCGGCACGATTCTTGCAATTATCGTGCTGCAGATCGTCCTGCAATCCATCATCGCTGCTCTGACCCGGAACCGCATCACCGACGAGCGCGACCGGTTGATCCAACTCCGCGGTTACCGCGTTGCCTACATCACGCTTGTCTCGCTGATGGTCTTCGGGATCGGCATGCTGTGGCTCCACGTCAGCTCCGGTCACTTTCCCATCAACAAAAGCTGGGTCGGCCTGCACTTTCTTACCGTGTTCTTCGGCATGCTCGTCATCTCCGACATCGTCAAGACCATCAGCCAGATCGTTGCCTACCGGAGGGCTCTCTGATGCCCTCCATCTGCAACCGGATCCGCGAGCTTCGCGCCGCCCTCAACATGACCCAGCAGGAGCTCGCCGACCGCATCGGCGTTACACGGCAGACGGTCATCGCCATCGAACAGGACAAATATTCGCCGTCGCTGGAGACCGCCTTCAAAATAGCTTTAGTCTTTGCCGTCCCGCTGGACCGCGTCTTCCAATACGAACCGAAGGGCCGCCGCTAAGCGGCGGCGGCAGCCCTCATGCCCGGGTTTCTGTGTTCCGGTCCGTAAGCGCCTTGGGCAGGCTCGGCAGGTTGCGCCGCACATTAAAGCCCATCGGCGCGGCCTGGAAGCCGGCATCCAGCAGGAACCGCGCCAGCGGGTGCTCGGCCACGGGCACGCCGTTGACCGAAGTGACGAGCAAGCCTGTCCGCCCGCGCGCTCCTTCCGCTTCTTCCTTCTGCACGCCCGCGACGAAGAACTCCGCCAGCGCCCGCGCCGACTGCGAGCGCT
>CAXSHQ010000151.1:8536-9970 GCA_964236875.1 uncultured Acidobacteriaceae bacterium
GAGACATCGCTGTACGAGCTGCTCGACGAGGCCCTGCGGCTCTTCCTCCGGCAACAGTACCTGCACATTGGGGTTCCCACGCCGCAGGTAAGCGATCAGTGCGCCATCCACCAGCACAACCCTTGCACCCACCGAGCGTGTCAGCGAGGATCCCTCTTCCGGCGCCGCAGGCCAGCGCAGCAGCGAGCCATATGGGTTTGCCGGATCGGTCGCGGCAAGCTGCACCACTTCATGCGAATCCTCATTCACATCTGCACGCAAAGACCTCAGCAGGTCGACTGCAGCAGGCATGGCAAACTGCGTCGCTCCCAGGTCTGCCGCAAAGTATCCGCGCCGCACGCGCCCGGACTCCTCCAGTGCCTTCAGCACGTCATACACCGCCGAGAAGCCTCCCGGCAGGTTCTCGGCATGAGCCGTCTCGCGAAAGACGACTCCATAGCGCGTCAACAACTGCTGCGCCGTTGCATGCGACCACTCCGTCATCCTGGCCGGCTCCAGCCGCGTCGCATCGAATGCGGCAGCATTCAAGCTCCACCGGCCCTGTGCCGTCGGCGGAGTCGTCCGGCGCGAGCGGAAGCCCGTCTGCACATGCACTCGACGCACCGGCCTGGCATTGCGTCCCGTGCCCGCGGGCTTTTCACAGTAGGCACGCAGAGCATGCAGAGCGTCATTGGTCAGCAACCCGCGCCACACCAGCGACCACAGCGCTTCCAGCGTCTCTCCCGGATACCCACCGCCCACGCCATCATGCAGTTGCTGGAAGAAGCTCGCTCCATGCGCCCGCAGGTACGCAACGATCTGCTCTTCGCGCTCACTCAGTTTGTTCTCGTCGGCCGCTTCCCCCTTCCTGCTTCCTGACTCCTTGCGCACGCGATCAGGCGGCCACAACAGCGGCAGCTTCTCCGCGAGATACAGCCCGACGCGTCCATCGTGCTCGCCGAGCGGCTCCAGTCCCGCCCAGGTCACTTCGCCCGCAGCCACGAGCGTATCCAGGTCCGCCGGCTTGTAGCCCGCGATGCGTGCGGGCAGTATCTCCGCTTCCAGCAGCGAGGCCGGCAGCGGCGCGCCCTGCAGGTTCTCGATCACATCCAGCAGTGCATCCAGCCCGCGACGCGGCTGCACGGTACCCTGCCATCGTGTGAACAATCTTGCCAGCGTCCGTTGCGCGACAGGCTCCACTTCCTTGCGCAACCGCGCCAGGCTCTTGCGGCGAACCGTGCGCAGCACCTCCGCATCGATCCACTCGCGATGGGTGCCGCCCGGCCGGAAGCCCCCTTCCGCTACACGGCCCAGGCCGACCAACTTCTGCAGCACGGCCTCGACGCTTTCACTGGGCAGCGTGAATCGCCGCGCCACATCGGACGTCGTGAAGGGCCCATGGGTGCGCGCGAAGCGCCGCACCACATCCAGCAAGGCATCCGGCACAGGTGCAAG
>CAXSHQ010000151.1:9980-10473 GCA_964236875.1 uncultured Acidobacteriaceae bacterium
GCGGTCGGCAACCCGGGCGGCAGGGGCACGCCCAGCGCATCGCGCAGCCGCCCCGCATCTTCCACGGCCACCACGCGCTTCTCGCCCGCGACCATCAGCTCCAGCACACGCCGGGCCCGCAGCAGCCGCTCCAACGCCCCATCTATGTCCATGCCCTGAGACCGCGCCCCAAGCTCCGCCCGCGTCAGGTCGCCAAGCCGCAGCAGCAGGTCGTGCACACCGTCCACCGAGCGCGCCTTGTAGGGGTCCACCGTGCACTGCAACTGCTCTTCTGTTTCTTCAATGGCATTGACATCAAGCAGCTCGCGCAAGTCCGCATCGCCCAGCAGCTCACGCAGCTGGTCCTGGTCGATGCTCAGCGCCTGCGCTCTCCGCTCCGCCAGCGGCGCGTCGCCGTCGTAGATGTAATTCGCGACATAGCTGAACAGCAGCGCGCCCGCGAACGGCGAGGGTGTGCGCGAGTCCGCCACATGCACGCGCAGTTGCCGCGAAG
>CAXSHQ010000152.1:0-10342 GCA_964236875.1 uncultured Acidobacteriaceae bacterium
ATGGACAGATCCTGGCTTTTGGAGGCGACATGCAGGTGCGCGGCGTCGCGGGCCTGATCGATACCTACCGTGACGCGCATGACTACGCTGCTGCCGCGCATGTCGCCGCCGATGCTGCCAAGAGCCTGCCCGGCAACCGTGATGTGCAGCTGATGTACGCTCGACAGCTTGCCGACACGGGCAAGCTGGACGATGCGCTGAAGCTCGCGAATGCCCAGCTCAAGGGAACACCGGAAGACCGCGACGTGTTCTTCACCGTCGCCGACCTGGATAGCCGCGCCAAGCGCTTTGCGGAGGCCAGTGCGGCGCTGGATAAGGTAGACGCCATGTCCATCAAACCCGAGGACAAGATCGCGCTGAACGCATATCGCGGCACGCTTGCGGACAAGAGGAAGCTGTTCGATGAGGCCGAGGCGCAGTATAAGAAGGCGCTCGTGCTGGACCCTCAGAATGCCGAAATCCAGAACGATTACGGCTACCTTCTCGCGGAGCGCGGTGTGCGCCTCGACGAAGCGGTGAGCATGCTCAAGAAGGCCGTGACGGCCGACCCGCAGAACGGGGCCTTCCTGGATTCGCTGGGCTGGGCCTACTTCAAGCAAGGGCAGTACACGCTGGCTGAGGAGTACGCCCGCAAGGCTGCCGAGCGCACCCCGACGGACCCGACGGTTCTTGATCATCTGGGCGAGATCTACGAGAGGAACGGCAAGCTCGCGATGGCGGCCGTGCAGTGGCAGCGTTCCGTGCAGGAGTACTCCACGTCGCTGCCGGCGGATGCCGATCCCGCGGATGTGGCCAAGGTGCAGCACAAATTGGAAGGCGTGCGCATGAAGCTGGCACACGCCTCGCCGGCGAAGTAGAACCGCGGCAGCGAAGGGTTCGCGCAGTGTAGTGAGAGCGCTTCAAACGCTACACTGAAGCGAGTGCCGACCAATCTGCATGCCTGTGGAGTCTTCGGTGACGAAGAAGTCTCGCTCTCGCTGCGCGCCTACCCCGCGCCGCAAAGCGAGGACCGCTCGCCGTTTGAGCGCGACCGTGATCGCATCGTGCAGTCACGGGCTTTTCGGCGGCTTGCCGGCAAGACGCAGGTCTTCACCAGCCGCGCTTCTGACCACTTCCGCTCGCGCCTGACACACACGATCGAAGTCGCGCAGGTGGCGCGCCAGGTCGCGGGCGCACTTGGGCTCAACGTGGATTTGGCTGAGACGCTTGCCCTGGTGCACGACATCGGCCACCCACCCTTCGGCCATGCTGGCGAGCGAGCGCTGGATGAGTGCCTGAAGCGGCATGGGCTGCGTTTCGATCATAACCTTCACGCGCTGCGCATTGTGGAACGCTTCGAGCAGCGTTACGCGGGGCACCGCGGCCTGAACCTGACGCTTGCTGTTCGCGAGGGCATTATCAAGCACTCGCGCGACTACATGGCCGCAGAGCACCCAGAGCTTGCCGAGTACCTGCTCGACCGGCGGCCTCCGCTGGAGGCCCAGCTGATCGATCTGGCCGACGAGATCGCGTACCTGACCGCGGACCTGGACGACGGTCTCGAGTCCGGTCTGCTCGACATCCGGCACATGTGCGAGCACATCGGCATCCTGCGCCGCAGCTACGAAGGCGTGGAGCGGGCCCACCCGGGCGCGATGGAGAAGTATGTCTTCCACGACGCGCTGCAGGCGATGCAGAAGCAACTGGTGCTGGACCTGATCGAGACGACCATCGCGAATGCTCAGGCCATGGGGGTGCAAAGCCTCGCCGACGTCCGCAACGCGGGCCGGCGCCTGGCGGAGCTTTCACCGGGGGCGGAGGCCGACCGCCGGGAAGAAAAGCGCTATCTCTACGAAACGCTCTATACCTGTGCCGAGCTTGACCGGGAACACAACAAGGCGGCCGAAGTCGTCACCGAGCTGTTCGAGTTCTGGGTTGCAGAGCCCGAGCAGCTCCCGGAAAGCTACTTCGCCGAGATCGAAAGCGAAGGGCTGGCGCGGGTCGTCGCCGACTACATTGCAGGCATGACCGACAACTTTATTCTTCTGCAGTATGCCCAGGTGCGCCGCCTGGTGCGCACTGGCAAGCTCGGCATCCTGAGAACCTAGCCGTGGTAACCTAGGGCAGAGCGCGAGCGATTGCGTCCCCGTCGTCCAGTGGTTAGGACATCGCCCTTTCACGGCGGTAACACGGGTTCGAATCCCGTCGGGGACGCCAAATCACCTTTTTCAGCCTCAGCGGGGTGGAACAGGTTGAAGAATGAGCCACTTGCGTCGGTTCTAAACTCGCCGTTCTCAAATCTCACACCCTCCGGGAAGAAGACCTTCTGAAGGCGCTGCTTTTGGTCGAGCGGCGACTGAAACCAAAGGCGAGCAGGCTGCTCTACCAGCTTGCAAGCGAAATCGAGAAGCGATTCCACATCCCACTGCTCTACTTTCGCCGCTTCAAGCTCACCCTTGGCTGTAAGTTCTTCCGATTCCAATCTTTGCATCTGCTGAGAGAGCGTCTCAGCAGAAAGCGCCCCTCTAAGCGCCATGTCGGTCAGCTTATCCTTTCGCCCTCTCACATCCGCGAGCCTCTTCTGAGCCTGTGCCAACAGCGCATCTGCGGTGGCGTTCTTCTGCTGCCAGACGATACGAACGGCGTCGCGAAACTTGCCCATGTGCTGAGTCTCCGGTTGTAAACGGAGCAGCAAGTCAGTGAACGCTTTGTGCAAGTCGGCTGCAGGAAGATTGTTTATGTGGTGACAAGCAGCATTTCTGCAGCGGTAGTAGGCGTAGCGCTTCGTTCTGCCGGTTGTCCAACTGCCAGTGAGTGGAGCGCCACATGCGCCGCATTCGGCGAAGACTCTCAGCGGGAAATCGTGATTGTTACGGAGGTAAGGACGGACGAGCGTCTTCTTCCCGTCGAGTATGCTCTGCACCTGGTCGAAAAGTTCCTGACTAACGAGCGGCTCAAACGTTCCCCTCTCCCGCAATGACCATACCGGAATGCATATCCACCCTGCGTACACGGGATTGCGTAGCAATCTATGGAACGTTTGCGCCGTCATAGGCTCGCCAGAACGCGCCGTAAGGCCCATCGCCATTACTGTGCGCATGACTTCTCGCTGGTCATGGTGCGCTCTGCTACCAGCTCAAATGCTTTACGAACCAAGGGTGCACGTTCTGGATCGGGGGCAAGATTGATTCCGGCCTCCGCCTTCACGTTGATGTAACCCACCGGTCCTCTAAATGGATAACGCCCGATGTTTACAGCTGCCCTCATCCCCAGCTTGGTTCGGTCGGCTTTCACATCGTTATCATGCTGGTTGATAACGGCCTTGAGACCTGACATGAAGCGACCTGTCGAAGTCTCGTCTATCTCCTCCGTAGCTGAGCGAAGATGAACACCAATCTCTTGCAGTCCTGCCATAACGGTAAGCTGGTCAATAGCGTCTCTAGAGAAGCGGCTAAGGTCGTTTACGATTACGTATCCAACGCCATCAGCATGAGTTTCACAGAAACGCAGCATCTTCAGAAACTCTGGCCTCTGCGTGGTCTTGGCGGACGCACCCTCTTCGCGAAAGATGCGCAGTACGGTCCAACCGTTACGGTTGCAGTATTCTCGGCAGCGAGCTTCCTGCGTGTCGAGACTCAGATTGTGCACCTGCTCCTTTGTGGAGACGCGGCAGTAGATAACCGCATTCATGGAATCGTGGTTCATGCCTTTCTTGGAACGTTTCATTACTTCCTCATTGCGGTGGACGGAATGTCCGTCCACCCTTTCAGTTGATGTTTGTGGCCTGCTCTTGAGCGGGATAGAGCAGCATTAGGCTTTCTGGCGTAAGGCTGCAGTGCTTCCACGGAGCATGGGCGATGCAGAAGTCCATAACAACTCGTGCAAGCACCTGAATCTCTTCACTGAGAGACAGTCTCTTGTCATTTGCTTCATCGCATGTGCTTAGATTCGGCCACCCCGTATGGGACAGTTGTGAGTTCGTCGGCTCAGATAAAGACGTCATTCTCCCGAACTCTCGACACCCAAGCGCAGACGGAATCACGGTCGGCGAGGGCATGTTGCTTATACTCAACATAGTTTCCATCGTACCCCGAAAAGTGAGACATGAAAAGGTATCAAATACTGTCACAAAAATATCCGGCTGTCCGAATTGCTGTCCGATACGAGAGAACGCCCTGCAGCTGGGAAACGGAATCGGGTGCAGATTCGGTGCCTGTACTTGTGACACGTCCGGCAGAGTCGGCAGGAGGGCTAGCGACAGCGGATGCATGGGCCGTGCGAGAAGATTTCTTCAACATCGCGCGAGACGAGCAGTTGCTGCCCTTCCTGCGGTCAACGGGACGGTTCACGACCAATACAGACCACGAGGAATGGACGGCTCAAGACTTCATCTCATGGCAGGCGATCTTGCGCGACCTGCTGAAGACCAAACCAGAGCGGTGGACGAAACTCATCCACGAGCGTCATCCACATTCCAAACAAAGTGATGTGGCGAGTAAGTTTGAGACTTCGTTCCGAGTGCAGTTTCAGCGGGAGGGTAAGTTCTACCTTGGCGTCATACAAGCTGGAAACACGTTACGCGCCATGATCGCCAGCGTCTACGTAGATTGGCTTGCCGGAGTCAAACAGGGCTTCTGTGCGCGTCCCGACTGTGGCAAGCCGTTTGAAATTACGTCGGCTCATGCACGGCGGTATTGCAGTCCAGAGTGTGCTCACCACCAGGTAGTGAAGAGGAGCAGGGAACGGCAGAGAACGGCTGTAGAGAGACCGAAGCTGAAGAGCAAACCCTATTAGAAAGCTCACCGAGAGTCGAAAAAGTGTTGCTTTTCTTCCGTGGAAGAACGCAGTTTCCGACTGCGGACCGACCTTCGCATTGCGAGGCTCGGTAAATCTCAGCGCTGCTTGGAAATGGCATACATTGCGCCACATTCAGGGATGTGCACAATCAGAGTGATGCTCCGCCGGTCCCGAAAACCTCCACGTTCTGTCTAGTCTGTTGGTTCTGACACTGAGTTTCTCGAGCGTTACCAAACCCTAAAAGCCAGGTAGCCTCGGCTACTGAGTTGGGCAGTGCTGCGTTAGAAGAGCTTGCAAGCCTGTCAAATCGAAGGAGACAATCTTGGGTGCGCCATCCCGTGGATTGGCCTTCACGAGTAACGTGTGAT
This sequence comes from uncultured Acidobacteriaceae bacterium, assembly GCA_964236875.1. Classification (GTDB taxonomy): domain Bacteria; phylum Acidobacteriota; class Terriglobia; order Terriglobales; family Acidobacteriaceae; genus Granulicella. The sequence continues at coordinate 5,145 of CAXSHQ010000152.1, forward strand.
GACCTGCAAGACTTTTCACAAAGGCATCTGCGCCAGACGCGGGATTTGAGAGGAACTCCTCTTCAGGTGTTCCACTAAGCGCGGCGGCCTGTCGTCTAGCCTGAGCAGCCTCAGCTTCAGCTTGGGACTGTGCCTTCGAGACTTCGGAGGTAGATGGCTGAGGCCGATAGGGCTTGGCCGGTGCGATGGAGTCGTCTTTGTAATACGATGCAGAGACCGACGAGGGCGTGAACCAATGCTGTTGCGTTGCGGGTTCTTGATCGAGCCTGAAAGTAGGATGTGCGTCGTCCAAGAACACTCCCATGTTGATGACTACTTTCCGCGGCTGACCTGCGTTGCACGTGAGGAAGAGGTAAGGCTCCGTGTCGAGGGTGCTGCTGGTGGTCACCGGTGTTCCGTATAGGAAGAGTGTGCGATTGACTTTGTCTGTCATCGGGTCTTTCGATTCGTGAAAGAGCCATGACCTTGCGGGTGTGGCATTACTGGAGACGGCATTCTTCGGCGGTGTTGAGTGCACTTTCTGGGCAACGAGCAGAGGAGAGGTCAACACGCATGCGAGGAGGCTGGTGTGCTTGAGGGAGAGTTGCATCGGGGGACTCCGAAGTGAGTTTGTCCGAGTGTAATACTCATCGTCTCTAGAAGCATAGTCGTCAGAGGCTGATTCTGCAGGGGTGAAGGAAGACCCCAGGGACGCGCTAGGAAAAACGCTTCGGAAGCAGAGGCTTGCGCGTGGCTGGTCCCAGGAGCAGCTTGCAGAGCGCGCAGGTCTGCATTGGACGTATGTCGGTGGAATAGAGCGGGGCGAGCGCAATGTCGGACTTCTGAACATCACGGCCATTGCGAGAGCGCTGAAGATCACTCCCTCTGACCTGTTGAAAGATGTCGTCTGAAATCATGGAGCTTTGCTGCGCGGCACTTTGACCAGAGAAACGACGTTGTCATCGGGTCCATACAGAGGTTTGAACTCGTACTGAGCCTCACGACGTTCATTCCACGCGCGTATGCGGTTCGTCAGCCAAGTAACGGCGGCTACTGTCGTGGAAACACCTCCGGTAATCTGCTTCCAGTGCTGTTGGGTAAAATGAAGCGCAAGGATGAAGGGTGCAGCAGAAGCGTGGATGGTGAAATGGCCGGATGGGTCAGAACCGCTCTCCTCAATCTCGGTATTTAGGTATCCAAGGGTCAGGTCTTCAACAGCTTCCTCCTGCTGACAGAGTTCCTGAAGTTCTTGAAGATCATTGTCTGACAGGTCTGTGACATCGAGAAAGAGGCGCATCGCTGGAGTATAAGTGCCGATTGCAATCCGTTATCAAGTTGCGGGCAGTAGGAGGTGTGTCGTTGCTTGTATCCACGGTTTGGAGCAGATGAAGGCTCCTTCGATCAAGGCTTTGTACACCTTCCGTCAACATGCTCCAGGTCGTGATGCTCTTGATTGTTCTCCTGCGCCCACACAGAGGCAAGCCAGAGGTGAGAGGGAACGTTCTTGCATTGCCTAAATCAATCACGAACTGTTTCTGATTGCGTCAAGAGCCCCAGCGACCTCTTTGATGAGTCCCGTAATCAGCACAGAGTAAGAGATCATGTCCTTCCCTTGAGGGAGTTTTGTTCGAATAGCAATCTGAACATCAATGTCAGCCGACCTCAACTCAATGGAAGGATCAGACTCAGGGAACTTGACCGAAGCGATTATGTCTCCTTCGTTTATAGCGGTTTCGGTCACTTTGTACGTAGCGGTTTGACGCTTTCCACTCTTGGCGTACAGCTCTATTCGACCACCCATAATGCCGATGACGGCGAGGCTCAAGAGATGATGCTTGTTCCCGTTCGACAGGGTTCTGAGGACTTCAAGAAGAGTAGGCCTTTCGGCGTCTGCAGCACGGAAAGGCTGAAGACTGCTGACGGCGTCACATACCCCGCCGGGGAGACACCGCAGTTTGCCTTGAGCGTTCTTCCACGCTTTCTCGCTTTCGGCAATCACGAAAGCGGAACGATGTCGGGACGATTCGGAGAACTCACCAGGAGATACTTGGCCCACGGACCAAACAAGCAAATCGAGGCAATCTCGAAGATTAGTGATGCAATCGCCAATCATCAAGCTCCAGCGTGTCAGAGCCGGAGGTTGTGAGCCGAAGTGCGCTCGAAAGAGGTGCTCGGTACGGTCCATATTAGGCTCATAGGTGATTCTGTTCTCGATGCTGCTTGCGAACCAAGTGTCTATCTCCGCTTGTACTGACGCGTAGTGCATCACGGCCCACTCAAACTTCGCATCGACGCTAATAAGGTCCAGATCGAGAGGCGATGCCATCATCGTCAGCATACCAATGCTGGCGGTTAGCGCCTCTGGTCAACCTTGGGTGATTCCCACGACTCATCCACGACAAAGAGACTGTCGTGGACGATCCCGCCTATGAAGAACCCCACCGCAGCCGCGACAATGAAGATGATGATTCGCGTCATTTCGAAATGAGCGATGCTCCGAGTGAAGAAGACGGCTATTCCCCCGAAGATGGCAGCTCCATAGAGGCTGTAATAACCACCCTTGTGCTTCCCGGCAGGAAGTACGCCCTTACCTTTTTGGAATGCCTGATAGATCGCATTCTCATGTGACTGCCGCAGGTATTCGCGGTGTCGCTGCTCGTCTTCGTTCGAAAGGGGCATTGTTTCGGATTCTCAGCATACACTCAGCGAAGCAAACCTCACGCTTCGCTCTCCTGATAGACGAGAACGCTGCCGGAGAGGAACTGAGATTTGGCACTGGCCACTGTGGCGGCATCGTTGTAAAGTGAGCGAAGTCCAAGCTGGCGGCCTGCGTTCTAACCGCAATCAGACCCGCTTCCTACACAGTGTGTAAACACCCCTCATTCGAAATCGCAAGAATTTCATGAGGGTACCAACGGTGTAATTTTGCTTTCGATTTGCTCCCTACCATACTTTCCACAGCAAGGGTTCCAACAGTGTAGGGATACAGGCACACGTCGGCACTGCATGCCTTTTCCCTCGAAGAGGGCGCTTCAGTTCTCAAGATGCAGGGTATTGCGCACAATATGCAGGTGCTCGATAATGGATGTGAGACGGTTCCAATTGCACATCATTGGGGACGCCAACTCTTCTGCTTTCCGCGCCCACTTTTCCCATGAGCCTTCGGTACAAGTTCTTCGACTCGCCTGTCGGCAGGCTGAAGCTGGTTGCGAGCGACCTGGGACTGGTAGCCATCCTGTGGGAGAGCGACGATCCGCAGCGTGTTCCGCTCGATGCTCTGGAAGAAGATGCCGGCTATCCCGTGCTCATGGAAGCGGAGCGGCAGCTGACGGAGTATTTCGCCGGTCAGCGCCAATCCTTCGAGCTTCCGCTGGACATGCGGGGAACACCTTTTCAGAAGCAGGTTTGGGAAGCGCTGCTGGCCATTCCCTTTGGCGAGACTCGTACTTACGGGGAGATTGCACGGCGTCTGGGCAAGCCCGAGGCTACGCGCGCTGTCGGTGCGGCTAATGGCCGGAATCCACTGTCGATTGTGGCGCCCTGCCATCGAGTGATTGGCTCCTCCGGGAAATTGACGGGTTTTGCGGGAGGCCTGGAGGCGAAGGCGCATCTGCTGCACCTGGAAAGCCGGGCCGAGAGCCTCTTTCCATGAGCATGCCGCGGGTTCGTTCGCCCAGCCTGCGCGCCGCCATGTGGACCTTATCCGCGTGAGCCATGCATCGCCCAAAATGAACGACGCGCCACTGCCCGAGGCGGCCGCGATCACGTTGGAGAAGCTGCGCGCGCGGCAGGCCCGTGTAGGAATTATCGGCCTGGGCTACGTGGGCTTGCCGCTTTCGCTGCTTTTCGTGGAAGCCGGGTTTCCTGTCACGGGCTTCGACATCGACACGTCGAAGGTGGAAACGCTGCAGGGGGGCGGCTCCTACATCTACCGCATCGCCGGCGCGGAGATTGCGGAGGCCCGAAGCAAGGGGTTCTCCGCCACGACGGATTGTGGCTGCATCTCCGAGCAGGACGCGGTGATCCTCTGCGTTCCCACGCCGCTGAATGCGCAGCACGAACCGGACCTCAGCGCCATCGAAAGCACCGCGCGCTCGATTGCGCCGTTCCTGCGGGCCGGGCAAATCGTTGTGCTGGAAAGCACAACCTACCCCGGGACGACGGAGGATGTTCTCATCCCGCTGCTCGAAGCGGGGAGCCGGAACGGGCTGAGGGTACAGGCCGGTGAGCACTCCGCCGTCGGTGAGGCTGTGTACGTCGCGTTCTCGCCGGAACGGGAGGACCCGGGCAACACGGCCGTGCCTCGCCGCAAGATTCCCAAGGTCGTCGCCGGGCACGATCCGGTGGCGGCGACCCTTGCTTCGGCTCTCTATCTGGGCGTCTTCGAGCGGACGGTTCCTGTCTCGAGCACACGCGCGGCGGAGATGGTGAAGCTGCTGGAGAACATCTATCGCTGCGTCAACATCGCGCTGGTGAACGAGCTCAAGATGCTCGCCATGCGCATGGAGATCGACATATGGGAGGTGATCGACGCCGCTTCCACCAAGCCCTTCGGCTTTCAGCCGTTCTATCCCGGACCGGGCCTGGGCGGCCACTGCATCCCGATCGATCCCTTCTACCTTTCGTGGAAAGCCAAGGAATACGACTTCCGCACGCGCTTCATTGAGCTTGCCGGTGAGATCAACGAGGGGATGCCGCAGTTCGTCGTGCAGCAGGTGATGCGGGCGCTGAACTCGCGGCGCAAGGCGCTGAACGGGGCGCGCGTGCTGGTGCTGGGCATGTCCTACAAGCGCGACATCGACGACCTGCGTGAATCACCGTCGCTGACCCTGATCGAGCTGTTGCAGGCCGAGGGCGCGGAGGTGGCCTACAACGACCCGTACCATCCAACGGTAGGGCAGGGAAGGCACTACAGCCTGCACATGGCTTCCACGCCGCTCGACAGGCTGGAAGAGTTCGATTGCGTGCTGATCTCCACGGACCACTCGGTGTACGACTACGGGGAAATTGTGCAGCGCTCGCAGCTGGTTGTGGATACCCGCAATGCAACGCGCGGCATCGAGGCGAGCCATGTCCTTCGCTGCTGAGCTTCGGGAGCCGTGGGACCCTCACGGTTACGGACGCCGGGCGTATACGTCGAAGCGGCCGATGATTTGGGTTTGGGAGTAGTGCCCCCAGAGGGTGGCGAAGGCGGGATCGCGCCTGAACCAGGCGAGTAG
>CAXSHQ010000153.1:0-7164 GCA_964236875.1 uncultured Acidobacteriaceae bacterium
TCACTCGTCTGTAGTCGATCTCCGCCGCCTCATAAGCATGCAGCGCCAGCTCCGCATTCGCGAGCCCCATCCGCGCCGGCACGTTGCCCGCGTCGAGTCTCAGCACCTCACGAAAGTGCCGCTCCGCTCCCGCATAATCCTTGCTCTGCAGAGCCTGCTTGCCCGCGAGCATCTCGCGCGCGCTCGCCGCTTTCTGCTCTCCACCGGGCACGCCCGCTTCGTTCTGCTGCGCTGCCGTACGCACGCCGGCAAGCCACCCGGCCATCACCAGCAAGCTCCAGCACAGCGATTTCTGCCGCAACCGCGAACCCCTCAATGCGAGGCTCCACGCTGATGCCGCATGCCCCGCAGAGCCACGCCGCCCAGCGCCGCTAACGCTGCCAGCAAGCCCAGCCACAGCAGTTCCGGATGCCGCTCCGTGAACGGCCGAGCATCCGCACGCGCGGCAAACTGCAGATTCGGCTGCTCCGGCCCCAGCACCGCCTGCAACGGGGACGCGGTCGCCACAAACAGCCGGCTGTAGTCGTACACCGGAGCGGCGAGCTCGGGATCGCCATACATCATCATGTAGCCGCTCACCCCCGCCGCCGCCTTAAAGCAGATTCGCCGCTGCCTTATCTGCAGTTCCACAGATCGCAGCGGCAGCGGCGCGTCGTTCCCATTCGCCACTTTCACTTCGACCGTGGCTCCCCCGCGCAGGTTAGCGGCCAGCACCGCATCCACACTCGTTCGCCGGTCGTCGATGGGAATGCCTGCCACTCCCACGCTCCCGCCGCTCTGCTCCACAGGCAAATGCACCTGCGAGACCTCGCCGCGCACCGTATCCACATCGGAAACCGGCGAGTCAGCATCTTCGCGCACATCCGGCTTCGCCGACACGCTCACATCGCGCAGGAAGTTGTTCTTGTATCCCGGGTCAAGCCCCACTTGCACACGCGCCACCGGGACATGCGCCGGCAGCCGCAGCGTGGCTACGCTGTCATGCCCACGCTGCGTCCACGCGCTGCTTGCAGCCACGGTCGTATACAGCGTCTGCGCCATGCGGCTCGGCGGAATCGTCGCGCCTGTGACGATCTCGCTGCCAAAGCGCCGTGCTCCTGCTGCAGGCGCCCCATGCAACCGAAGCTCGACGTGCAGCTCCGGAAAGCTCGACTCCTGCAGGGGCAGCGTCGTCGACCGTGAAAGGTGCTGCGCGTCCAAATCGAACACGGCAAACTCCCCCAGCGCCACACGGCGTCCGTCCGTGCTCCGTCCTGCAACGCTCGCCGATCCCACAAAGTCCTTCGCGTCCAGCGTCAGCTCTACGGCCGTGTAGGGCCGCCGCGGCATCTCCAGGTCGAACACCACCGCATCACCCGCGGTACCCAGGTTCCGCACTGAGGCCGTTTCGTTCTCCGCGCGCCCCGTGTTGCTCTCCGTCAGCGTGAACGGAGTCTCGTTTCCGCTCGGCTCCGCAAACAGGCGCAGGTCGGTCAGCGACTCGCCCGCAGCATGCGCAAACACATCCGCATCCAGCACCGCGCATGTCTCCCCTGTGCTGCCCGCAGGCACACGCACCTCACGCTGGACGCGCAGATGTCGCTGCGGGGCATCCGGCACACCATCGGCTCCCACCAGCAGCAGCGCCATTGCCGACACAAGGGCCGCCTTCATCGCTCCGCTCCCGGCGCCGTATCCACGCTGTCGCTCGCCACGACCTCGCGCAGATGCAACCAATCCTTCTGGTACGCAAAGCTTACCGCCATCATCACAACGCCCAGTCCCAGGTAGCTCAGCACGTGATAGCCGGTGCCCAGGCTCCGCATGTCATAGGCAAACACCTTCAGCAGCGTCACGCCCAGCAGCAAGAGGCCGACCCACCGCGCCAGCGCCACGCGCCGCATAAAACCAGCCACCAGGTTCGCCACGCCCTGCACCATCAGCCATGCGGAGAAAGTGAAGTCGGAGAGCTCATGCTCCAGTTCCCACTGCGCTGCCGCGTGCTGCACGTATACCCGGCCGATCTCCCGTCCCATCGCGGCCAGCAGCACCACGTTGCCGGCCAGGAACGCGGCCGTCGCGATCGCCTTGCCAGACCGGCTCGCTGCTTCGCCCTCGCGCTTGCGCAAGCTCACCCTCGCGGCCAAAGCCAACGCGACCAGCGCTCCCAGCGAGACCGCGAAATCGCGGTTCAGGAACGCCGGTCCGCCGTGCGTAAACGGCAGCACTGGGCCGATCAGCGCTCCCGCCACGCCCAGCGCCAGCGACCCGCACCCCAGCAACCGCAGAACCGTGCGCGCCCGCCTGTCCGCCTGCGGCAGCGTTGCCACCCACAGCAATACCACGGCCTCCGCCAGCCACCCCGCCGTGATCCCCCGCCCGGTCGCCTTCAGCGGAATCGTAATGGTCAGGAAGACGATGGCCAGCGACAGATGAATCGCAGATGCCAGACTCCCGCGACGCACCCGCATCAGCAGCAGATAGGCCGCCGCGAACAACAGCGCCCACCACGGCTCCCACGGCCTGCGCGCGCTATCCACCAGCACGGAGTACACCGCCAGCGCCCCAAACGCCGCCGCACCCAGCGGCACGAGCACATCCACAATCGCGTCCTGCTCGCTTTCCTTCACGGTCAGCGGTACGGCTGCGAACGCCGCCCACAGCAGCATGCTGAACAGCAGCGTCACCCCGAACTCGTCCGCCCGGTAATGCGCCACATACCAGGCGATGTAATACACCACCGTTATCGGCAGCGCGCCGCACAGCAGCAGGTGCCAGGGCCGAAACCGCAGCAGCCCCACCACAGAAACCGCCACGGCCAGCAGATAGGTAAACAGAAACACCTCGTGGTTGCCGCCCGTACTCAGCAGCGCCGGTGTCAGGTACGCGCCCAGCAGCGCATACCCCATCAGCAGCGGTGACTCCTGCGTGAGCGCCATGGCTGCATTCGCCGCCGTCACCGCAATCATCGCCAGCAGCGCCACCGTCGCCGGCATCAAGTGATACAGCTGGAACCCGGCCCACAGGCTCAGGTACAGCACCCCCGTGCCTACCGCCTTCAGCGCATAGCTGAAAGCCGCGAGGCTCTGCCGCCGGAAACGCTCGGACCACACCACCACGGCGGCCCCGGCCAGCAGCCCGATCAACACCCGCCCTCTCTGTCCAACCCAGCGATTGTCGAATGCCCACTTAAAAAACCATGCCGCTCCCACTAGCAGCAGCACCACCGCCAACTTGCTCAACACACGGCTGCCCAGCTTGCTCTCCAACGACTGCGTGCGCTCGCCGTCGCCCCGTTCCGCGGCGCCTCGCACAGAGTTGGCAGGAAAACCAAACATCACCCTCTGCGGAGACGCTGGCGCACCGGCGATCGGATACATCGGGTTCTGGACTGCGCTCATCGGCACCGGCACGCTTTGCATAGGCGCCACTGGGTGCGCCGTCGGCACAGGAGGCGCGGCAGCAGGCGACGCAAACGGTGGCACAGGCGCACGCCGCCATCCCATCGCCATCAGCTGCTCGCGAACCGAGCCCAGCTCTCCGGAAAGCGCCGCTACCGCGGATTCCAAGCGTTCCATCCGCGCCTGTAATGCCGCCGCCTGTTCCCCACCCGGGCCGCTGCCGCCCGCGTTCCCGTCCGCTTCGTTCATGAGCAACACTCTACGGCATCTCCGTGCTTTACACGCTCAAACAGCAGGCGTCCCACTGCCGTATCCTGAACCCGCGCCATGCCTGCTCCGATCTCTCAGCCCGTCCGCATCCTCGTCATCGACGACGACCCAGTCATGCGCGAGTTGCTCACCGCAGTCCTCTCCACCGAGAATTTTCTCGTCGAGGCCGTTGACACCGGCGAAGCTGTCCTTACTCACCTGCAGGCCGGCCCGCAACCGACGGTCATCCTCACCGACATCCAGCTCCCCGGCCTTTCCGGTCCCGCACTCGCTGCTCGGCTGCGCGCTACCGCACCGCAGTCGCGCCTGCTCGGCATGAGCGGCAGCGAACCCGGCTCCGCCACATGCGACGCCTTCGACGCTTTCCTCCTCAAACCCTTCTCCACTGAAGACTTCGCAAACGCCGTCGACACCGTGCAGCAACCCACACCGGACCCGCCGCAGCCCGTGGCGAAGGGCGATGAGCCTCTTGACGAATCCACCTACAGCCGCCTCGCCGCCGCGCTTCCCCCGGCCCAGCTTGCCGAGCTCTACCAGCTCACTCTTGCGGACATCACCACCCGTCTCGATTCCCTGCAGGCCGCCCTCAGCGCCACCAACCTCGAAAGCTATCGCCGCGAAGCTCACGCACTCAAGGGCGGCTGCAGCATGGTCGGCGCGCGAGAGATCGCATCTCGAGCCGCCGAAGCCGAAACCGTCCGCACAGGTACCGAAGCCGATACCACTTTCGCGGCGCTCCCTCCTGCTTTTGGGCGGTTGCGCGATATCCTTTCGGCACGTCTCATGCACTATAAGTAACGTCCCAGAAGTAACCCCCCGGAGTGCCTGTGCCAATGCCGATCGCCGTAAAGACCCCGTCCTCTCCTTTTCACTCCTCCGAGCCCAAGCGTCCCCTGACAGGCCCCAATGGCGGCCCGATCCGCATTGTCGTCGCTGACGACCACCCCGTCGTCCGCTTCGGAGTCAAGAACATGCTGCAGGCCGATGGCGGCTTCGACATCGTCGCTGAAGCCGGCGACGGTGACTCCGCCATCACGCAGGTCCTCGAGCACGAGCCCGACGTCCTTCTGCTCGACCTCGCCATGCCCAAGCTCCCCGGCCTGGAAGCCATGCGCGCCATCATGTCGCGCTCGCCACGCGTCAAGATCATCCTCCTCACCTCCACCATCTCCACCCAGCAGATCATCGAAGCGCTCCAGATCGGCGCCCGCGGCATCGTTCTTAAGGATTCCGTCGCCTCGGACCTCACCGAGTCCCTCCGCGCCGTCCTCGGCGGCGATTACTGGATCGGCGGCAAGCGAGTCGCCAACCTCCTCTCCGCCCTTCACGACCTCATGCAGAAAGCCGCGCAGCAGCCCGAGCGCAAGACCTACGGCCTCACCCCGCGCGAGCTCGAAGTCGTCACCTGCATCGTCGAAGGCTGCTCCAACAAGGACATCGCCAAGCAGTTCACCATCTCCGAAGAAACCGTGAAGCGCCACCTCTCCAACGTCTTCGACAAGACCGGCGTTTCCACCCGTCTCGAGCTTGCCCTCTTCGCCATCAGCCACAAGCTCGTTGATATCGACGCGTAGCCGGATCGCTCACGGAACACAAAAGGCCGCCATTACTGGCGGCCTTCACACTTGCAAGCAAGCTTTGTCATCAGAACGTGTAAGGAATACGCACAAAGCGACCCGGTTGGAAGTCTTTCGTATTCCGCGTCAGCAACACTCGTCGTTCTACATGCGCGGTCGCCAGAAGGACCGCATCCGGCAGTTTCAGACGCGAGTCACGCCTCACATTTACTGTTTCCAGCGCAATGGGCGCTGTTAGCTGCAGCAGCTTGAACTCCTTTAGAAATGCCTCAGCACGCGCTTCTTCACCGGTCCGTACACCGGCCATTACCTCGATCCAGGAAATTACGCTTATGGCACGATCGGGGTGCTTGCGTATCTCCTGTGCGGATTGCGCCGAGCCATTCAGAAAGTCGATGAGAATGGACGAATCGACTAGGACTCCCGTTCCCATTCACGCCTCATCTGCTCCTGGTACGCAAGGGCGTCTATCTTGCGATCGGCCCACATGCCGAAGGCCTCCTCCAATGCGTCCTTTGGCTGCGCCTGAAGATACTCACTGATGGCGCAACGTACCAGGTGAGCCCGCGAAACCTGACGCGACTTGCTTAGTTCCGTGAGTCTACCGAGTTCATCTTCAGGAATGTCGACTAACGTACGCACATCGCTGCCTCGCCGCCGAAGTATATCATCGTGCGATATCATATGGACTGAATGGCTTCCTCGGAGCTCCACGACATCCTGGTCATCGGCGCCGGTCCCACCGGTCTAGCCTGCGCCATCGCCGCGCAGAACGTTGGCTGCAACGTCGTCCTCGTCGATAAGGGCTGCCTCACCAACTCGCTCTTCCACTACCCGGCCAACATGACCTTCTTCACCACGCCGGAGCTGCTCGAGATCGGCAACATGCCTTTCTCCTCGCCCAATCAAAAGCCCTCGCGTTCCGAAGCCCTCGAGTATTACCGCAAGGTCGCGCAGCACTATGAGCTGGACGTGCGCCAGTATGAGCGTGTCGATAAAGTCTCCGGTCAGGACGGCGACTTTCGCGTCCACACCATCGACCGCTTCGACCGCGAGCACACACATCGCGCGCGCAAGCTGATCGTCTCCACCGGCTATTACGACCTCCCCAACCATCTCGGTATTCCCGGCGAAGAGCTTCCCAAGATCGCGCACTACTACAACGAGCCCCACCCCTTCTTCGCGCAGGATGTGCTCGTCATCGGTGGCAAGAACTCCGCTGCCATCGCCGCGCTTGACCTTTGGCGTCACGGCGCGCGCGTCACCCTTGTGCATCGCGGCCCCGCGCTGCACCGCCACATCAAGTACTGGATCAAGCCCGACATCGAGAACCGCATCCGCCAAGGAGAGATCAAGGCCTTCTTCAACACCATCGTCGCGCGCATCGACCAGGACACCGTCACGCTCGCCACATCTTCGCCACGCGATGCTGCGGCGCAAACAGACATGTTCCCCGCCAACAGTTCCGGCGCGCGGGAGCTAACCGTTCCGAACCAGTTCGTCTTCGCCCTCACCGGCTACCGTCCGGATTTCGCGTTCATCGAAAGCCTCGGTGTGCACCTCGACCCCGAGAACGCCCGCTGCCCCATCTGCGTTCCCGAGACGCTCGAATCCAATGTCAAAGGGATATATGTCGCGGGCGTCGTCGTCGCCGGCGAGCGGACCAACGAAATCTTCATCGAAAACGGTCGCTTCCACGGCGACCTCATCGCCGCGAATCTGGCCGTCAAGCTTGGCAAAGCCGCCCCGCGCAGGCCCATCGCTCCCCAGCACACCGTAGCCGCCGAGTAGCCTAACTCGCGGCATTCCGGTATTCACAATGCACGGTCACACCCGGGCCATCGCGGCAAATGCCCGTCGAGTCCCCCGTCACAATCTGTACCTGGGAATCGCTGACCCAACGCACACCTCCGGGCAAGACACCCATGTACGCGTCG
>CAXSHQ010000153.1:7192-10327 GCA_964236875.1 uncultured Acidobacteriaceae bacterium
AGATCGTATGCTGCGCCAGGCCGAAGTCCTGAAAGAGCACCACCGAGGAGTTCCCGCCGAGAGCGCCCCCATCATAATCCGTGAGCCTTGCCGCGGAATGGTGATTCGGTGAGTAGACCGGTGCAAAGTTGGTATTGCACCCACTCATTGGAAGGATCAACAGCAGTAGCAAGGAGCTCAGCCCTGCAAAGGGAAAAGAGACGATGCGTGTGACACGCCGGCGGAACTTGGGTAATCGCTTGCTAGCAATGGTGGCCCAGATCGTCACACACAGAACGAATAGCGGAACGACATACAACAGAACGTTCCGCCAATCGAAATACAGCATCATCGCACCTGAGTTGATCTGTCAGCTCACCACACGCCTCGTAAATCCCGTTACGCCTACCCACGTCAGCGCCACAAGAAAGAAGACGAGCGCCACCAGGATCGCGGTATATCCCATGTGTCCCATCTGCGGCGTCAGCGCCGCACGCAGGCCCTCGCTGAAGTACACGATCGGGTTTATCAGTACACTCCATTGCAGCCACGGGATGCGATCCAACGCCCTCCACGGGTAGTACACGCAACCCAGGAACGTGATCGGAATCACCACCACTCCGAAGATCAGCCCGATTTGCTTGGGCTGCACACTTGTCCCGATCACCAGTCCGAGTGCCCCCGCCACCAGGCTCGCCAGCACCAGCACCACGGCGAGAAACACCCAGTTCGTTACATGCGTCACCACCGGCGTGCTTGGGATAAAGTACGCCAGCGGATACACAATGCCTGCCGCGATCAGGCTCTGCAGCGAAGAGAAAACCACCTTCTCGATCGCCACCGCCGCCACGGGCAGAGGGCACATCACCCGGTCATCGATCTCGCGCGTGATGCTGAAGTCGGTAGACAGCGGCAGCGCCACCGCCGCAATGCCGGAGAACATGATCGCCACAGCCATAAGCCCGGGAAGCAGCACCGTTCCAAACCCGCCCGCGGCATGCCCGCCCATCCCGGCCATTGGATTGCTCGCCGCTGCGGCCCCGCTCATGTGCGGCATTACGTAGGTGAACACGAAAAGAAACAGCAGCGGTTGCATCGCGACGCGAATCACGAACGGCGCTAACTCCCGCCGCAGCACGAACAGATCACGCAGCATCAGCCCGCCAAACGCCCGTGCATAGCTCACCTTGCCACTCGCCACCTGTCCTGCTCCTCGGATGAAACTCACAACTGACAACGGATCACTAACAACCCGAGAGAAACTCGCCTTCCTTTACTCCCGCAACTCACGTCCCGTCATGCGAATGAACACCGTCTCCAAACTTGCCTCCGACGTGGAAACATCGGCCACTCCAAATCCTTCTGTCGCCGCGACCACACGTGCCACAATGCCGTCTTCAGAGCGCGCAAACACCCGCAGTCCCGCCGCGCTTTCCTCGATGCCTGCGACTCCCGGCACCGCATCCAGCCGATGCTTCAACGCACTCGCATCAGCCTCGCCTTTCAGCTTCAGCTCGATCACCTTCTCGCCGCCCAGGCTCGCCTTCAGCGCCGCCGGCGTATCTTCCACCAGTATCTTTCCGTGGTCGAGGATGGCCAGCCGGTCACACAGCTCATCGGCTTCCTCCATGTAGTGCGTCGTCAGCACCACGGTGATTCCCTCCGCTCGCAGGGCACGTACCGCTTCCCACATCGCTAGGCGGCTCTGCGGATCCAGCCCCGCGCTCGGCTCATCCAGAAACAGCACCTTGGGCCGATGCGCAATGGCCCGCGCGATCTGCACCCGTTGCGCCAGGCCTCCACTCAACTGCTGCGGATACGCCTTGTCTCGGTCGCTCAAGCGAAATTGATCCAGCAGCTCCGCTGTGCGCGCCTTAGCCTCTGCGCTCGAATAGCCGAAGTACCGGCAATGGAACTGGAGGTTCTCCGCCACCGTGCACGACCGGTCCAGCGTGTTGTACTGCGGCACCACGCCGATCCCCTGCCGCGCCTCCGCTGGACGCGCCACCACATCCACGCCCGCGATCTTCACCGTCCCCGCCGTTGGCAGCGCCCGCGTTGTTGCAATCGAAATAGTCGTTGTCTTGCCTGCGCCATTCGGTCCCAGCAGCCCATAGAGCTCACCTTCGCGCACACGGAGGTCAATGCCATCCACCGCTGTCACCGGTTCCTTGCCCGCGTACACCTTCCGCAGCCCCGAGATTTCGACCACCAGGTCGCTCAACGCCATCCGTCCTCAGCGCGAACAGCTACCGGCTCGCTTGCAGTTGGATGCACCACTTCCGTACTGCGTCCTCCCATCTTCTCCAGCCCAACTTACTTGCCGGTGCGGCCCACTTCCTTGCGCCGCGAGTGCATATACTCTAAGCATCTGCGGAGGCGCACATGGCGACGGCTCCTGTTACTCCACTCGTCAGTATCGACGAGTACCTCCACATGAGCTTCGAATACGACGCTGAATATGTGGACGGCCACATCGAGGAGCGTCCCGTGCCTGAGTTCGATCACGCCCAGTTACAGATTTTCATCGGCGGCCTCTTGCTCCGGCATAAGAAGAGCTGGGGCGTTCGCATCGCCGGAGACGCCCGGATCCAAACCACTCCAATGCGCTTCCGTCTACCGGATCTCTGCATAACGCGTGCTTCCGAGCCAAAGGAGCAAGTACTTCGTACTCCACCCCTGCTCTGCATCGAGATACTCTCGCCGGAAGACCGCCCTTCGCGTATCCAGCGCAAATGCGAGGAGTTCCTCATGATGGGAGTTCTTGCAGTTTGGGTCCTGAACACCAGAGATCGCCTGATCCGTGTTTACACCGCATCCGCCACCACCGACCACCGCGACGGCCTCGTCACCGTGCCCGGCACACCCATCCAACTCGACGTCCTGGAAGCCTTCAGCACCCTCGACGAGTAGCCATCCCGCCGCTCCACGAAAGCCTTTGCTAAACTAGCTTTGCCGGGTCCCCCCGCGACGCGTACCCGCCAACCCCGCCAGGTCCGGAAGGAAGCAACGGCAACGGGCCCACGCGGGCGCAGGGGGGCCACCCGGTTTCCTTTCCTCAAAACTCCGCGCGGCCGCGTTCGTCTTCCCGCAGCCGGAAAGCGTACACTCTCCCTGTTCGGTAGCAAGCCCGGCCTATTCGGTACGTGTGGAGGA
>CAXSHQ010000154.1:0-2081 GCA_964236875.1 uncultured Acidobacteriaceae bacterium
GACGGTGCCGGGGCTTTCGAGGCGCTGGTCTCGGGAGGCGGGCAGGGACGCGCCCACGGCAATCAGGTCAGTGCCGACGGACAGACCGCGCGTGAAGTATGGGCTGACCTCCGCCCGCATGCCTTGCGCGCTGATGATGGCGCCGCCGCGGGAGTCGCAGGTAAGCAGGGTGCCGTCCTCCAGGAGGGCCAGACCGTGGCAGCTTCGGCCTTCCAGCGCCCACCGGCCGACGGGCTGCCAGTTCTGGTCGTAGAGGGCGATTTCGCTGAAGCGGCCAGTGTGTTCGGAAGAGTTGTGGAGCAGCAGCAGGTACGTCTCGCCCACGCAAAGCAGGGAGTTGGCATGGACGTAGCGGCGGTCAGTGTTGGCCCAGCGGCCGTATGGCGGTGTGGGCAGCGGGGACAACACCTCCGGTTGCGTCTCGCCCGGGCCGAAGCGCACGACCTGCTGGTTGTAGGTGTCCATCACGTGCAGGCGGCCACGGCAGAAGTCCATCTGGTGGCAGCCGCTGTCGAGACCTTTTGCGACGACGGCTGTTTCGGCGATGCTGTCGCCCTGGAGTGTGAAGCGAACGATACGGCCGCGCCGCAGCGGGCTGTGCGGGAGATCGCAGGCTTCGAAGGCGAAAACCTCATTGCCGCGAACCGTAATGCCGAAATAGAAGCCGGGAGCGATGTGGCTCCACTCGCGCTCGTTGACCGCGTAGAGACCCTTGCGCGTAGCCACGATGTGCGTGGCTCCGGCAAGGCTGCGGGAGGCGAGATGCACCGCGTCCGTGTCAAAGGAGGTGAACGCCTGCGCCAGGAGGCTTCGATCGGAGTTCGGGGTGGGATCTGCGGACATGCGAAGCTTCCAGTGCGTAGGGTATGCGCTGAGCCTGGGGACGGCTATTGCCTGTTTCGGTCACCGGGCGGGCTTGCCGCGTCATCGCTTCCGGTCCTGTGCACCCCTGTAGGCTCCGAAGCCGGATTCGTGGCGCGCTTGCCGCCGCCGAATAAGGTGCGGGTGATGGCGCGGGATGAAAAAAAGGTCGTCAGGAGTTGCTCGAAGGAACGCAGGAAGAGCGACTGCCGCTGCGCTCGGAAGGTGTAGACCGTTCCTGTATGGAAGGCTCGTGCGAGTGTGTGGGCGGTGCCGCCCTCGAAGCGCATGCGGGTCACGCCTTCGGCTCCGAAGCGCTCGAGGAGCAGGCCGCGCATCACCAGCGAGACGGAAAAGCGGGCGAAGCTCTTGCGGTTCATCTGCCAATCGAGCGTGACGGTGTCTCCATTTTGCCGGCCGCCGGCGAGGGCGATCCACTCCCCGCTGGAGGTGCGTAGACCTGCGAGGAAGGCTCCGGGAATCTGCGTGGGGGTGGCGTGGCTCCAGGCGAGCACGCCGCGGCGGACGGGACGGGCTGATGCTGCGTTGATGCGGGTCAGGTCGTCTTCTGAAAGCGGCGGGTTCCACGCAAGACGGACGCCAAGCTCGCGCTCGCAAAGGCGCATGGCAGCGCGAATGTTCCTGCGCGTGCGCTTGCCGACGCTTTGCAGGGTGTCGTCCAGGTGGGGCGCGAGAGGAAGATGCAGACGGCGGGTGGAGCTGCGGAATGTCCACTGGACGGGCGGGGCAAACCCGAGCATGCCGAGCGCAGCGACGGCCCGCTGCCTGGGGGCTTCGTCAGCTAGCGGCGCATGTGGGTTCCTGTCGGTGCTGTCGGCTTCGACGCGGTAGGGAAGGGCCACCAGGGCAGCGCCTCGCTGGAGCATGGCGCGGGCAGCCGTCACGGCGACGGAGGTTCGTTCCGTGGGCAGGGAGAAGACGCAGCGGCGGCCCGTGCGGTCTCCGTTCGACAGCAAACGGCCTGCGAAGAAGCGCGGCCCGTAGGCGAAGAGGAGAACCGCGCCGAAAAGTTCTTCACGTTGGGCGTTGCCGCTTGCTGTGTGCAGCAGGACGAGCAGCGGCCTGCGCTGCGGGCGCACGGGGACGGAGAGCAGGAAGGGAAGCTCTGCGAGTTCTTCCGACTGGGTCCAACTCTCTGCGGCCTGGTGTAAGCCGGGGAGCCGTTCGAGGATGGCGAGTGCGCCTGGCACCACTTCCAC
>CAXSHQ010000154.1:2093-10276 GCA_964236875.1 uncultured Acidobacteriaceae bacterium
GGGGCGGAGAGGAGCATGCGAGGGTGATGATACCGGGCCTCAAACTAAGGCGCTGAGGCAGCGTCCGTTCGCTTCGTCGGCTTCAGTCGTAGACCGGCGGGGTGCAGGCGGCGGTCTGGGCGGGCGTGAGCGTGGCGGGCAGGGAGGCACCCGGGATTCTTGTGAGCTTCCAGAGAACGAGGCGCTGGCCGGGGTAGAAGACTGTCCATTCTCCTCGGTGCTCGGCGGTGTAGGCGAGGCTGAGGACCTGGCGGAAGCAGCGGCCGTCTTCAATGGGCGAGTACTGCAGCCACCAGCCGGGCTGGTAGTGGTTCATCTGTTCCGTCACGGTGCCGGAGTGGAAGAGCAAGTTGACGGGTTTCAGGCCGCTTTGCAGGGCAACCTCGTGCATGTTGTCGCCGATGACGACCTGGTTCTGACCGGGTTCGTTGCGGACGATGGTGCCGATAGCGAAGCTGGCGTTCTGGAAGGTGTAGGCGGGGTGCAGCATCGACGCGGAGATCTGGAGGGCGTTGATGGCGAGGTCGATTGCAATGAGACAGAGAAGGACCTGGCGGGTGCGCGCGCCGCTCCAGGACGTGCTGCGCAGGAGGGCGATGGCGAGCAGCAGAACGGCGGGAAGGGTGATCGCGAAGTAGCGCGCGGGGTCGTTGTTGTGCTTGACCATAAAGCCAAGGAACGAGATGAGCCACACGGCCGGCAGGGCGAACAGGGGATCTCGCCAAAGGCTGCGGCTTCTGCGCGCGAGCAGCGAGAAGGGGATGGCGACGAGGCTGAGGGCGAAGAGCAGGTGGTCAGAGCCGAGGCCGTAGCGGAACGGGCGGCTGGTGTCCGCGAGGAAGCCGTAGGGAGTGAGCCGGAAGGTGTTCTGGACGACGGAAAGGTAGAAGGCGACATCCACGTGGTGGGGGCGAATGCAGAGCCACCAATAGGGCGCGTATACGAGGGCGGTGCCGCTGAACAGCAGGGCCGCGTCGCGCAGGGCGCGGCGGAGGTTGAAGCCGGCGGCTTGCAGCAGCGTGTAGAGGAGCACGGGCGTGAGCGCGACCGCTGTGGTCTTGAGCAGCATGGCGGCTGCGAAGACCGCGCCGGCGATCAGGAGACGCAGGAGGCCTAGGGCGCTTTCTCGCCCCGCAGGCGCCGTGTTGCCCCTTGGGATCATGGTGTTGTCCCTTGGGATCATGGTGTTGCTCCTCGGGATCAGGACGGCGGCGAGCATGCACAGCGAGAGCATGGGAAATTCGAGGAAGCCGCTGCGGCTGAAGGCGAAGCTCCACGGGTTGACTGCCAGCATGACAGCGAACAGGGGCGCCCACTCGCGCGCACCGTAGCGACGCAGCAGCGCGCAACACAGGAGCAGGCAAAGCAGGAAGAAAAGCAGTGCGGTCACGCGCAGGGAGGTGACGTGGAAGCCGCCAATGCTGAAGGCCACGCGAGCGACGACCGGCCACACGGGCATGAGCACGGGGATGTTCATGTCTCCGGGCAGGAGCGAGGTTCCCCAGGTTTGCTGGTTCACGGCGGACGAGGCGTACCAGCCTTCGTCGGTGGCGATGCCGTCGTCCCAGCGGATATTGCGGGGGTAGTCGGCGGTGAGGTGGACGAAGCGCAGGAGGAGGAACGCTGCCGTGACGGCAAGCAGAAATGCTGGGACCAGGCGCGGCCACCTCCTATGCCAGGGCGGGGACACCGCAGGGAGGGCTTCGCAGGGTTTGAGCCGGTATGAGGCTGGCAGGCTGGGAGGGGTGTCTGTGCCGAACATGTGCCCGCGACTTACCCCCTCGAAACAACCAACCCACCGGAGACCAGAGGTCTGCTGACGGTGGGTTCAGGGTCGGCCGAAGGCTGAATGGTTGCGGGGGCAGGATTTGAACCTGCGACCTTTGGGTTATGAGCCCAACGAGCTACCGGGCTGCTCCACCCCGCATTCCAAGAATACCGCTGAGGGCAGGTAGCGTCAACCTCCTCAGGTTGGTGCGGATGGGCTCACAGAGGATTGACAGCATCGTCCGCGGGCTGGGGCAGCATCAGAGAAATCGTGACGTCGAGCACCGGAACTTTCTGCTCGGAAATGCGTCTGTGCAGAATGGCGAGGCGTGCGCCTCACGTTGCGGCAGGGAGCCGCGCGGAGAGGACATGAGTTGCCGGGAGGGGTTTTACCGATGCGTATCTCGCAAGCGGGAGTACTGAAGACAGCGGTTCTGGCCGGGGGGCTGGCTTTGTCAGCTGGACCGGCGCTGACACAGACGCAGGGTGGAAACCTGCCCGATGCACAGATCGAAGCGAATGTGCTGCGGCAGTTGGCGTCCGCGTCAGAGCTTTCTTCGCAGAATATCCAGACCTCCACCGTGTACGGGACCGTGACGCTGACCGGCAATGTCCATGATGAAGCGATGCGGAGCAAGGCCGAGAACCTGACGGCGCGCGCGCAGGGCGTGAAGAAGGTGGTCGATCAGTTGACGCTGGGGGACGCGCCGGCGGCGGGTGATCAGGGCGCGCAGGGTGGGTACCCAGCCGGGGACAATGGCGCGCCGGCTGCGCAGGTTCTGCAGTCGGACGGGACGTATGCCCCCGCGCCGCCGGATAACGGCCCGCAGGGTGCGGTGCCCGCACCAGGGCAGAGTGGCTATCCGGTGCAGCCGGGCTACTCGGGCGCGCCGGAGTATGGGAGTGGAAACCGCCCGATCGGGGTAAGCCCGCAGCAGCCTTATGACAACAACGGGTATGCAGGCCAAAGCGCCCCCCCGAACGGAGCGTATCCGCAGAATCAGAATCAACCCTATGGCGATCAGCAGCAGGCGTATGGCAGCGCACCGCCTCCGCCTGCACCCGATGGGGCACCGCGACGGCGGCAACCGATGTATCCCCAGGGATATGCGCCGTATCCGCAGGGCGGCCAGGCGGGTGGGCAGGTGGTCACCATCGCGCCGGGCAATGTGCTGCAGGTGCGTGTGGACCGCGGCTTCGATGCCAACCATGTACAGCCGGGGACAACGTTTACCGGCGTTGTGATGCAGGACATCTTCGCGAATGGGGCGATTGCGATTCCGCGCGGGGCTGCCGTACAGGGCACTGTGGTGGATGCGCGTAAGGCCGGTGCGCTCAAGGGCCGGGCGGAGCTTGGGCTGGCGATTAACAACCTGATGCTCGGCGGGCAGAACTACCCGCTGGCAACTGAAGTTTGGGAGCAAGAAGGCCGCGACAAGACCGTGCACACGGTGAACAGCGCGCTCGGCCTGGGTGCGCTAGGCGCGGTGCTGGGTGGTGTGGCCGGCGGCGGTTCGGGTGCGGCGATTGGCGCGGGTGTAGGCGGTGCGGCCGGCGTGGCGAGCTCGGCGGGGTCTCCGGCGGGACGCGTGATTGTGCCTGCGGAGGCTGTGCTGACGTTCCGGCTGGCGCAGCCGGCTACGGTGACCACCGTCGGGCAGGCGGAGCTTTCACGCCTGAGCTACGCGGCAGGACCGGGGGTTCGGCCGGCTCCGGTGCGGCGGTATTACAGCCCGAATGGCTACTACGGGCCGGGCTACTACCGGTAGCGTGGTGAAGAAACAAACGGCGCCGGGCTTCGGTCCGGCGCCGTTTTGCTTTGGGCGCAGGGCGCTGCCGGGGTGAACTGATTTATACTTTCGTTGAGCCCCTGCAGGCAGGCATGGAGCGGTTATCTGCACCCAGACGGGACCCGGCAGCGGGGGATGACCGGCACAAGAGCCTTGCGCAAAATCCCGGGCACGCGAGCGCTCTCCTAAGCGTTTCGCGACTGAAGTGAAGGTCGCCGTTCAAGCATGATCCGTCTTTTTCAGCAAGACAATCGCTACACCAAAGCCTTGTTCGCCGTTGTGATCGGCGGAGCCATTCTGACCATGGTCGTCACCCTGGTGCCGGGCATTTTCGACAACGGCGCAGCTGCGAATACCAGCTTGTTTGCGACGATTCGCACGCCGGGCTTCTTCGGCAAGTTGGATGGCGACGCGTCGCAGGTGACGATGCAGCAGGTGCAGTCGCGGGCGACGCAGTATGCCCAGCAGCAGGGTTATCCGGCCTTTGCCGCTTCGGTTTTTGTGCCGCAGGTAGGTGAGCAGATGGTGGCGCGCGCGATTGCGATCCGCGAAGCGGACAAGCTGGGCCTGCAGGTGAGCGACGAGGACCTGAAGAACTATCTCAAGAACAGCTATCTCGGGCAGTACATCTTCCCGGACGGCAAGTTCATCGGCGACGACAAGTACATGGACTTTGTGCAGCGTGCGATGCCGAATGCCTCGGTAACGGACTTCGAGAAGGAAGTGAAGTCCGACGTGGAGATGCAGCGCCTGCAGGCGCTGGTGACCGGCGGCGTGACGGTGTCGGATAACGCGGTGCGGTCCGAGTTCATGGACAAGGGCACGAAGGTGAAGTTCGACTACGCGGTGGTTTCCGCGGCGGATATCAAGAAGACGCTGAACCCGAGCGACACGGACCTGCAGGCGTTCTTCAAACAGAACCTTGCACGCTATGCAAATGCCGTGGCGGAGTCGCGCAAGATTTCGTTCTTCAGCTTCGACGCGAGCAACCTGCCGGGCGGCAAGCCGCAGGTAACCGATGCCGATGTGCAGAGCTACTACAGCGCGCACATGGACAACTACAAGGTTGAAGAGCAGGTGAAGACGCGGCACATCCTGATCACCTCGCCCAAGGGTGCCGATGCAAAGACCGATGCGGCAGCGAAGGCCAAGGCTGAGGACGTGCTCAAGCAGGTCCGGGCGGGCGGAAACTTTGCCGAATTGGCGAAGAAGTACTCCGATGACCCGGGCAGCAAGGTAAACGGCGGCGAGCTCGGTATGCAGCCAACCAGCACGTTTGTGCCGGAGTTTTCAAAGGCCGCGATCGCGCTGAATCCCGGGCAGACTTCTGACCTGGTTCGCTCGCAGTTCGGGTATCACATCATCCAGACCGAGCAGAAGCAAATGGCTTCTGTGAAGTCGCTGGCGGATGTGAAGGACGCGATCCGGGGCATCCTGGAACAGCAGAAGGCTGGAGCCGCTGAACAGAACTTCGCGAACCAGCTTGCGGCGGAAGCCAAGAAGGACGGACTGGACAAGGCGGCCGCGGCGCATGGCATGCACGTGACCACGACCGAGTATGTGGAGCAAAAGGGAACGATCCCGCAGCTTGCCGACAGCACGACACTGCTGACGCAGGCCTTCACGACAGCCAAGGGAGCGGCGCCCGCGGTGGCTTCGACGGGCGAAGGCTTTGCGGTGTTCCAGGTGCTGGATGTGAAGGCAGCGCATGCACCGGAGTTCGCAGACTACAAGACCCATCTGGTGGATGATTATCGCGACCAGCAGGCGCCGGAGCTGCTGAACACGCAGCTGAACAAGCTGGCTGCGCGCGCGAAGGCGCTGGGCGACCTGAAGAAAGCGGCCGACGAGATGAAGCTGCCGATCAAGACAAGCGACCTGGTTGGGCGGGAGTCGCAGGTGACCGACCTCGGAAGCATGGGCGGAGCGGCGGCTGTGGCGTTCAGCCTGCCGAAGGGCGGTATCTCGGGACCGATCAACGAGGGGCCAGCCGGTGGCGTGCTGCAGATCACCGACAAGCAGCAGCCTTCGTCCGATGAGATGGCGAAGAGCTTTGGCGAAACCAAGGACAAGCTGCTGGACCAGAAGCGTGGCGAGGCGTTCCAGGTGTTTGTGGGCTCGCTGGTGGACCAGTACCAGAAGTCGGGCGCGATCGTGTACAGCAAGAAAGCGCCGAGCTCTCCGCTTAGCCGTCAGTAGATGGGAACTGGTCGTAGAGAGGGATGCGTCACGAGACGCATCCCTCTTTCTCTTGTGCACGTCCTATCGTTCTGAGCTGGAGGAGAGCCGCGAATGGCCCAGGTGGAACGCGTTTCGGGAGTGCTGCTGCATGTGACATCGCTGCCGTCGTATGGCGGCATCGGTGACTTCGGCCCGGCGGCCTACGCGTTCGTCGACTTCCTCGCCGCGGCGAAGCAGCGGCTATGGCAGGTGCTGCCGCTGAACCCGGTTGGCTATGGAAACTCGCCATACTCCGCACTATCGGCCTTTGCCGGAAATCCTCTGCTGGTGAGTCTGGAGAAGCTGGTTGAAGCGGGCTGGCTGGAGCAGGACCGCATCGGGGGTCTGGCGGGCCACAACGGGCCTTGTGATTTCAATAAGGCGTTCGCGCAGAAGCTGCCGCTGATCGAGGAAGCGGCCGGAAATTTTCTGGATCGCGCGCGCGACGAGGACCGTAATCGCTTCCAGCGGTTTGCGCAGGAGAACAGCTCGTGGCTGACCGACTGGGCGCTGTTCAGCGTGATGCGGCGGCGGAACAACTATGCGGGATGGTGGGACTGGCCCAGGGAGATCGCGTGCCGGGATTCGAATGCGATCAGCGCGTTCATGAACGAGGCGGGGCGCGAGCTTGCGGTGGAACAGGTGGTGCAGTTCTTCTTCACGGAGCAGTGGAATGCGCTACGCGACTACTGCCGCAAGGGCAAGATCCAGATCATGGGCGACGTGGCGATCTTTGTCAGCTATGACTCGGCGGATGTGTGGACGCACCCGGAAATCTTCGAGCTGGACGAGCATCGCAAGCCCGTGCGTGTGAGTGGCGTGCCGCCAGATTATTTTTCGGAGACGGGGCAGCTCTGGGGGAATCCGCTTTACAGGTGGCAGCTGCTGGAGGAGCATGGGTTCGACTGGTGGGTGGCGCGCATACGCCGCGCGCTGAGCCTCCATGACAGCATTCGGCTGGATCACTTCCGCGGCTTCGAAGCGTACTGGTCAGTAGGCGCGAGCGAAACGACCGCGCTGAACGGGCATTGGGTAAAAGGGCCTGGCCACTCTTTTTTCAACCGGCTCAAAGAGGTCTTTGGAGATCTGCCGTTCATCGCCGAAGACCTTGGCTTGATCACGCCGGAAGTGGATGAACTGCGCGAGTTTTTCAAGATGCCGGGCATGCGCATCCTGCAGTTCGGCTTTGCGGACCGCGGCGAGCACTTGTACCTGCCGCACCGGTATGTGCCGAACACCGTGGTGTACACGGGCACTCACGACAACAACACCACGCTGGGATGGTGGCGTGAGGATGCGTCGCCGGTGGAGCGAGAGCATGTGCAGGTCTACCTGCACCGCATGCGTGAAGACCAGGAGATTGCATGGGCCATGATGCGTTGCGCAGCATCTTCCGTGGCGAACACGTGCCTGTTCCCCATGCAGGATGTGCTGTGCCTGGGCAGCGAAGCGCGAATGAACAGACCGGCGGCCGCGGAAGGGAACTGGGCCTGGCGGTTCGGCCTTGACGATCTGAAGCCTGAGACTGTGTCCAAGCTGCGCGACATCACGGAAATGACGGACCGCGATGGCCGGCAGAAGAAGATTGAAGGCCCAAGTGCGGGCGGACCGACCGACCATGCTTATCTGCGGGTGATCGAGGGATCGAACCGGTAGTGAAGTCCAACCGTTACACTGAAGCAACGAGGAGATTCAAACTGTGCCCCTTTCCGGCGAAGCCATTCGCACTATGAACTACGTTGACGATATTTCGGTGACGCTGCGGCGCATCCTTTCCGTGCTGCCCATCCTGACGGAGGAAGACCGGCAGCGTGTGGCTGATCACATCAAGCAGGCGGACCCGAGCTACGATTCCGTCGTGCAGGCGTTGAGCAAGTAAGGACAGTTTGGCAGCCATCCGCAGGGTTGCGGTGATCGGGGCCGGCCGCGTCGGGCGCGGGTTCGCCCTCCGCTGTGTGCGGGCAGGTTTTCCGGTGGTGCTCGAAGATGTGCTGCCCTCCAAGCTGCGGCTGGCCTGTGAGGAGATCACGGACGAGCTTTCGCGGAGCGCCGATCTTCTGCGGATGGCGTCGACGGTGGAAGACGCTGTGCGCGATGCGGATGTGGCCATCGATTTCGTGCCGGATGAGCTGGAGTCGAAGCTGGAAATCTTCTCCATGCTGGACCGCATGGCTCCGCCGCATACGCTGCTGTGCACGCCTACTACCCAGTTGAGCCTGACCGATCTGGCTTCGTGCACCTACCGGAGCGAGCGCTGTGTGGGACTGCGGGGAGACGTGGCGGCCGACGAGCTTGGGCTGGTGCATGGGCGGCTCACGGCCAGCGAGACGGTGCACGCCGCGTCCGAGTGGCTGCGGGCGCTGAGCTACATGGTGCGTTTGGTGGAAGACATCGAAGAGCCTATGC
>CAXSHQ010000155.1:0-5066 GCA_964236875.1 uncultured Acidobacteriaceae bacterium
GATCCATGGTGCCGTGCTCGGCAGCCTGGGCGGTGTTGAATTTGACCAGGTCGTTGTTGAAACGGCTTGGATTCCCGTTGTACGCAGAGCCGGAGTTGGAAGCGTTGAGCATGGGCGGCGGCACCAGGCCACGTGCATCGATGGGGTAAACGGCGACCTCCGCGCGAGAGAGCAGGCCGGTGGTTTCGCGGAACTCATCGTCTCTGCTCCGCAAGACGGCAAAGGGGTCCTTGATGGACGCGTCGGGAAGAACGCTGAG
The DNA here is from genome assembly GCA_964236875.1 of uncultured Acidobacteriaceae bacterium. Taxonomy (GTDB): domain Bacteria; phylum Acidobacteriota; class Terriglobia; order Terriglobales; family Acidobacteriaceae; genus Granulicella. The sequence goes on from CAXSHQ010000155.1 coordinate 260, forward strand.
GGGAAAGGAACCCGAGAACCAGAGCAGATTCTTGCGGCCGGGAAAAGCGGAAAGATAGTGAGCGAGCGCGTTGAATGCGTCCAACGTGTACTGGATGCGAAGCTGCGTTTGATCCGCTTGCTGGACAGCCTCAAACTGCCGCAGGTTGGCAGCGATGTTGGCGAGCGCAGCAGCCTCGGCTCCTCCGGCGGGTGCCGCGGAGGCAAGACCGTCCGCCGTGTCGGACAGGGAAGTGTCGGCGGCGCCGGTGAGCGGGTCATCTATGAGGTGCGAGCCACGCGGGATCAGCTTGCGGTTGACTGCCTCTTTGAGGATCTCGGGGTCGGCCGTAAACCCCTGGAGCAGGTATAGGCGAGTGTTGAGGCCGAAGATGGCGATCTGCGTGCCCGGGTGACTCTGGTTGACGTATTCCTTGAGCTGATTACGCAGATAGGCCTGATCTGTCTGTGGCGTGTTCATGGCGTCGATGAGGAGGACGTTGAGCGCGCCGGTGGGCAGGACCGGGGTGTAGTTGCTGAAGGTGCCAGGCGGGAGCGGAGGAAGGGGTGGACCGGCCTTGGGTGGGTTGGCCGTAGAGTGTTCGTCGAAGGCCGCGATGGACTGGGGAGCTTTCCCTTCGGTGATGCGGAAGTCTTCGCGCGAAAGGTTGTGCACGGCTTTGCCGGATCGGTCCTGTACAACAACGTCAACGACGACCAGTTCGGTGCCGGTGCGGATCTGCGCGGTGGTGGAGGGCAACGGAGGCGCCTGCGCGAGCGCCGTCGCGGTGAAGAGCAGAGCGGAGAGGAAGCGGAGACGCACGTACAAGCAGATACCTCTGGGTGTTCGAGGACAGCGGAACGCAGGAGATAAGCATACGGCCAAGCTCCCAAGTCTGGGAGATGCCAAGGCTCGAAGTCGACAGACTCTACGATAAAACGCGGAGCTACACCACCAGTGTCACGACGAAGGCTGGAAATGAGCTTAGTCTGCGAGCTTAGAGCGGTTCTGCTGAAGGTATAGTTCTGCGCCGAGCAGACTACGGAGATCCTTCGCCCCGCGCAGGATGACACCTCGCCGAAGCGCAGAGCGACGACGACGCTACTGCGAAGGTGGGCACCTGAACGGTAGCGCCCGAACGTAGCGCTTTATGGAGTGGAGGAGGGGATGGTTTCGGTTTCGTCGCGCTGCTGGAGCGTAGGGGCGGGGAGTGGAGAGACCGGCGGCAGGGAGCGGATGGCGGCTATGGGGAGTTCCAGTGAGCCGTACTGGTGGCGGGTGCGGTCTTCGACGGCGATACGCAGGAAGTAGTCGCCCTTGGTCGGGACGTCGATTTCGAGAGGAAACTGCAGGCCGCGCTGCAGGACGGTATGGACCTGGGTGGCGTCAAGAGCCGATTGCGGGGTGCGGGTGACGCCTTCGAGGAGGCGGCCGGCACGGTCGTAGACGAAGACTAAAAAACGTATGTTGGACTGGAAGCGCTTATCGGCCGTGCGGGTGAAGCCGACGTTGCCGGCGTCGATGGCGTAGCGGATGCTGTAGGTGGTGAAGGGGCCTTTGGTCAGCGGGCCGGTTACGTTATCAAGCTCATTCTTTTCGTGCGCGGGTTTGGAGACCGGCGCGGCGGCGATACGGAAGGTGAGCTGAGAGACAGGCGGGCCGCCGTGCTGCATGGCGCCGCGCAGGGCGGGATCGGCGCTGGCGGCGGCGGTGCGGAGGTCGGTGGGACGCGTGTGGTTGGCGTCGTCAGTGAAGTAGCCGCGACGGTACTCGAGTGACGTGCCGGGGCGCTCCAGGATGACGTGGATGCTGCGGTAGGAGCCGTCCTGCTTATTCTCGGAGGGGGTGTAAGCGAGGGTGTAGTAGTCGGCGCCGTCGGTGATGGCGTCGGTCATTGCCTGCGAGAGGCCGTTGGTGTTGACGTACGCCTTGCCGCCGGTTTGCGCGGCCATGCTGCGCATGGTGCTTTGGGTGTCGGCGATGTTCTCGAAGAGTCGGCGCTGGTTGGGAGCGGCGGTGCCGGAAGCGTCCATGCCTGCACCCACAAGACCGCGGGCGTCGATTGGGTAGACGGCGACCTGTGCGCGGGAGAGGAGATCGGTGGTGTCGCGGAACTCGGACTCCATGTCGGCTTCGCCAATGAAGGCGTCGCCGTTCTTCGCGGTGTCGACTTCGGGAAGGATGTTGATGGGGAACGAGCCTGAAAACCAGATGAGATTTTTACGGCCAGGGAAGGTGGAGAGATAGCGCCCGAGAGCGTTCATCGCGTCGAGGGTGTAGCGGACGCGAATCTGCGTTTGCAGTGACTGGCGGTACGTAGCGAAGTTGGCCATTGCGTTCGCTTCGACGGAAAGCGTTTGAGAGACCGCGGGCGTGGTATCGCTCTGGTTGAGAGGGTTGGTGAAGATGTCCTGGGTATCAGAGGGCGTCCCAGCGAGAAGCGGAGAGTCGCGAGGCAGGAGCTTGTTGCTGGCGATGGCGGAGAGCACGGCGGTGTCGGACGTGAATCCCTGCAGGTAGAGGAGCCGCGTGGTGAGGCCGAAGACAGCGACCTGCGTGCCCGGCGGTGTCTTCTTGATGTACTCCTGTATGGCCTGGCGGACGTAGATCTGGTCCGTGAGAGGCGTGTTGAGTGAGTCGAGCAGGAGAACGTTGAGCGTGGCGCCTGGAGCGGCGGTGGTGTAGTTGGTGAAGTCGCCGGCGGGCATGGGTGGCGCGGGTGGCAGCGGCTTGACCGCGGCAGCGTTGTGCTCCTCAAGAGAGCGGATGCGCTGCGGCTGGCCACTTTCGCTGACTGTAAAGTCCGAGGCGCTAAGGCCATGCACGGGATTGTTCGCCTTATCGTGCACGACGACATCGACGAGGACGATGCGGGCCGTGGCGCGGATGGTGGCGGTGGGTGGCGGCTGCTGTGCTGGGGCCTGCGGGGGAGCTTGTGCGAAAAGGGAAAAGGATGACAGGGAGAGGGCGAGAAGGGGCAGACCTGCAAATCGGCGCACAGCGGAATATCTCCAGGCGAGATGAGAAAGTGTACCGCCATCATGTGGCGGTGTGGTTTGGACGTAACTCATCACCGGGAGCGTGCTTCAAGCAGGGGCGGGAGTGAAAACCCATCCTTGACGGCGAGTTGTCAAGGGGCCACCCGAGATGCTTTACCAACGGCTAGGACGCCTGACCCGAGAGGCGGATCGACTCGCCGAAGGGGGCGCGGAGGATGCCGCGCTCCGTGATGATGGCGGTGATGTACTTGGCGGGGGTGACGTCGAAGGCCGGGTTCTCAATGCCGACGCCATCGGGGGTGACCTGGAGGCCGTTGACGTGGGTGACTTCGCGAGCGGCGCGCTGCTCGATGGGGATGAGATCGCCGGACGCGGTGTTGGGGTCGATGGTGTTGAAGGGGGCGGCGACGTAGAAGGGGATGCCGTGCTCCTTGGCGAGGATGGCCACGGAGTAGGTGCCGATCTTGTTAGCGGTGTCGCCGTTGGAGGCGATGCGGTCGGCGCCGACGATGACGGCGGAGATGCGGCCCTTGGACATAAAGTAGCCGCTCATGTTGTCGCAGATAAGCGTGGTGGGGATGTTGTCCTTGAGGAGCTCCCAGGCGGTGAGGCGTGTGCCCTGGTTGAAGGGGCGGGTTTCATCGGCGAAGACGTCGATCTGCTTGCCGTGCTCGATGGCGGCGCGGATGACGCCAAGAGCGGAGCCGTAGCCGCAGGCGGCGAGGGCTCCGGCGTTGCAGTGGGTGAGGACCGTGCCCTGCTGGGGGAGGAGCTCGGCGCCGAACGCGCCGAGCTTGCGGAGGTTGGCGATGTCTTCGTCGTATAGGGTTTTCGCGAGAGAAACGACGTTTGCCTTGATCTCGGCGATGGGCGTGTGTTTGGCGGCGAGGGTGTTGTAGAGCTCGCGGATCTGGGCGATCCCCCAGAAGAGATTGACTGCCGTGGGGCGGGTCTTTGCAAGGGTGTCGCAGATGATCTCGACTTCGGCGGTCAAGTCGGGGAGGGTCTCTGCGGTGGAGCGATCGATGCCGAGCGCCACGCCCATGGCGGCGGAGACGCCGATGGCCATCGCTCCACGGACGATCATGTCCTTGATGACGGTGGCGACCTGCTTGTAGTCCTTGGCGAGGACGTAGATTTCTTCGTGGGGGAGCTTGGTCTGGTCGAGGAAGTTGACGCCTTCGGGCGTCCATTCGAGGGTGGGGATCATGTCCTCACCAGTTTAGCGGAGCTGCGCCGGTTAGACAGGATGACTCGAGTGTCTAGATCTTGTCGAGGTGGTGGAAGCCGCCGGTCGTCCAGAGTAGATAGGCGAACAGGGCGCCGTTGTGGGTCATGTGCATGAGTGTGGAACATGCCGTGGAGCGTGTGACGATGCGGGCTGCCGTCAAGCCGAGCCCGACGCAATAGATGATAGCGACCGCTCCCCAGGCGTGTTGGAGCTGTCCGCTGTGCATGAGCGCAAAGGAAATGTTGGAAAATACGGCGGCAAAGGCGATTGCTCCGCGTGAGGGCCCGGCGCTGGATTGCCACTTCTGCAAAGCCGCCGGCGTGCGCTCGAGCAGGATCCAGTCGTATGCGGTGGCCAGCGCGGGAAGCAGGAAACCGCGGAAGGCGATCTCTTCCACGAGCGGCGCGAGCAGGATGCCGTTGCGCCAGTGGCCGGTCGCGACGACGACGCCGTCCTCGCGGCGCTCGATCCGCGGGTGGTTGTCGGGCGTTGCGGGCCGGAAGCCGACGGCGACCTCCTCCAGCTCGAGCTCGAGGATGCCGGGCACGACCTCGCTCATGTCGCGCAGGACCTCGAAGACGCCACCTGCGGTCGGCTG
>CAXSHQ010000155.1:5076-7552 GCA_964236875.1 uncultured Acidobacteriaceae bacterium
TAAAGGAGCATGCCCCAGGCGCCGGTCGGCGTGTGCATGATTCGCTCTATGGGATTTTCGGTGGGCTGCTTCACGAAGTGATCGGCGAAGTAAGCGAGCAGGTTGGAAGCGACGCCGGCGGGGATGAGCCAGAACCAGAAGTGGCGAATGGCTCGGGGTCTCCACTGGATGCCTTGGACGAAAGACATCTGCCAGATGCGCGTGAAGAGCGGAAACGCGACGACCAGCGTAAGCGCGAAGGCGACCGCCTGGGCAGCGAAGAACACACCTGGGTGGGCCTGAAACTGTTCGATCGTGTGCAGGCGGCTGGCAGCCGCGAAGAAAACGACGGCGACTGGGAGCAGCAAAAAGGCCATCACGAACAGCAGCAGGCAGTGGCCGAGATGCGGGATGTGGCGGGCGGCGCTGTGATCCAGCTCGGGGTCGGTGTCGTGCTGGATGTCGAGCGCGCCTTCGGGGAGAGCTTCTTCGGGCATCGCTTTCTAGGGTACCGGGAATTGCGGTGGGTGGGCGTGGAAGGAACGTGACCGGGACGGGTTAGTGTCGCACCGGATCAGGGTGTGCTTTCCTCCGGCGGGAGTGCTGCACGAAGCAAACTACAGAGATCCTTCGCTTTGCTCAGGATGACGCCTATGGGAGTTCGCTCAGGCTGACACCCGCTTTGAGGTCGCTCAGGACGACGCCCACTTGGAGTTCGCGCAGGAAGACGCCCGTGGAGTTCGCTCAGGAGGACGCCCGCGAGAAGAAGGAGACAGCTATCGAGCAGAGCGCCAAATGCGGCTGAGGGCGATTTCGAGGAAGCTATGCGGATGTCTTCTTCTTTGCTGCGGGCTTGGCTTTGGGGCGGTCGGATTCGGGCATCTTCTTCGAAGCCTTCGGGACACCGGTTTTCTTCTCGGGGGCAATGAACTTGGGTTTGGGAGCTTTCTTCGCCAGATCGGGAAGGTCGATGGGTGGGAGGTCGGCTGGATTGATCGTGGTGTTGGAGCCTTCGTAGTAGCGGCGGAGGAACTCGCCGGTGTGGGAGGCGGGGTTGTGGGCGACGAGCTCGGGCGGGCCCTGCGCGACGACAAGGCCGCCGCCATCGCCGCCTTCGGGGCCCATGTCGATGATCCAGTCGGCGTTGCGGATGATGTCGAGGTTGTGCTCGATGATGATGACGGTGTTGCCAAGATCGGTGAGGCGGTGGAGGACTTCGAGGAGCTTGCGGACGTCATCGAAGTGGAGGCCGGTGGTGGGCTCATCGAGAAGGTAGAGGGTCTTACCGGTAGAGCGCTTGCTGAGCTCTTTTGCCAGCTTCATGCGCTGGGCTTCGCCGCCGGAAAGCGTGGTGGCGGACTGGCCGAGGTGGATGTAGCCGAGGCCGACATCGACCAGGGTTTGGAGCTTCTGGTTGACGGCGGGAACGTCCTGGAGGATGGGCACGGCGTCTTCGATGGGAAGCTCGAGGATGTCGGCGATGGAGTAGCCGTTGAACTTGACCGCGAGCGTTTCCTGGTTGTAGCGGCGGCCGTTGCAGACCTCGCACAGGACGTAGACGTCGGGGAGGAAGTTCATTTCGATGCGGCGCTGGCCTTCGCCTTGACATGCCTCGCAACGGCCGCCCTGGACGTTGAAGCTGAAGCGGCCGGGCTTGTAACCGCGCTCGCGTGACTCGGGGAGCATGGCGAAGAGGTCGCGGATGGCGGTGAAGACGCCGGTGTAGGTGGCGGGGTTGGAGCGCGGTGTGCGGCCGATGGGCGACTGGTCGATCTGGATGACCTTGTCGAGCTGGGTGGCGCCGTGGATGGCCTTGTGCGCGCCGGGCTCTTCACGGGAGCCGTAGAGTTCCTTGGCGAGCGAGCGGTAGAGGATGTCGTTGATGAGCGTGGACTTGCCGGAGCCAGAGACACCGGTGACGACAGTCATGACGCTGAGCGGGATGTGGGCGGTGATGTTGCGGAGGTTGTGCTCGGTGGCGTCTTCAATGGAGAGCCAGTTACCGGTGAGCGGGCGCGGCGCTTTGCCGGGGGTGGGGCGGGTGACGATATCGATGTGACCGGCGAGGTACTGGCCGGTGACGGAGGCCGGGTTGGCCATGATCTCGGCGGGCGTGCCCGCGGCCATGAGCTGGCCGCCGTTCTTGCCCGCGCCGGGGCCGAGGTCGAGGACGTAGTCGGCTTTGCGGATGGTGTCTTCATCGTGCTCGACGACGAGGACGGTATTACCGAGGTCGCGGAGGTCTTCGAGCGCGGAGATGAGGCGCTGGTTGTCGCGTTGGTGGAGGCCGATGCTGGGCTCGTCGAGCACGTAGAGGACGCCGCGCAGCCGGGAGCCGATCTGGGTGGCGAGACGGATGCGCTGGCCTTCGCCGCCGGAGAGCGTGGCGGCGGAGCGGGAGAGCGACAGATAACCAAGGCCGACGGCGTTGAGAAACTCGAGGCGCTCGACGATCTCGCGCTGGAGGCGGTCGGCGAGGATGCGGTCTCGGCCTATG
>CAXSHQ010000155.1:7562-10271 GCA_964236875.1 uncultured Acidobacteriaceae bacterium
GTCGGCGCGAACCGGCCGAGCGCGATCGGCCCGTCGAGGGCGAGCTCGGTGAAGTCGGCGATGGAGTAGTCGCGGCGGGCGCTGGGGGACTTGATGGATTCGACGTCGCCCTGCCAGGTGGAGACGTTCGACGTTGTACGTTCGACGTTGTACGTGGGAACTGTGGCGACGGTGCCGAGGTCGGCGGCGGGGATGGTGACGGCGAGGGACTCGGGGCGGAGGCGTCGGCCGTGGCAGCGCGGGCACTCGGTCGCGGACATGTAGTTCATCATGTACTCGCGATAGGCGTCGGACTTGGTTTCCTCCATGTTCTCGCGCAGGTAGCTGAAGATGCCGTGGAAGCCGGTGCGGCCGGTTTCGTTGCGCGGCGGGCCATAGAGGAGAAGGTCCTGGTGATCCTTGGGGAGATCCGCGAAGGGGAGCTTCAGGTTGATCTTGTACTTGTCGGCGGCGAGGCGGATGAGGCGCAGGAGATATTGCGAGGCAGAGCCGGGGCCCATGGCTCCGTCGAGCAGGGGCTTGGACCAGTCGGTGATGGTCTTGGCGGGGTCGAAGTCGTAGATGGAGCCGATGCCGTGGCACTCGGGGCAGGCGCCGTAGTTGGAGTTGAAGCTGAAGGAGCGCGGCTCAAGCTTGGGCACGTTGATGCCGCAGTCGGGGCAGGCCATGGAGGAGCTGTACAGGGTTTCGTGGTACTCCCCACCTGGCGACTGGAGACCGATGAGGACGAGGCCGTTGGCGAGCCCGAGGGCGGTGACAACGGCGGCCTGGGGGCGGCGGGGGTCGTTCGAGGCGCCAGCAGTGTCGCTGGTCTCCCCTGAAGGTTTCTCCACTTCGCTGCGCTCCGGTCGAGATGACGCATCTGCGGTTTGCTCCGGCGCGACGGGTTTGAGGATGATGCGGTCGACGATGGCTTCTACCGTGTGGTTCTTGCGCTTTTCGAGGCGCATGCCTTCGTCGATTTCGGTCATCTCGCCGTCGATACGGATGCGGTAGCCCTTTTTGTCGAGGGACTCGAGCTCTTCGCGGAACTCGCCCTTGCGGCCGCGGACGACGGGAGCGAGGACGGTGATGCGCTCGCCGGGGCTTTCGCGGTTGCGCTCGACGATCTGAAGAACGATCTGGTCGGCGGACTGGCGGGAGATGGGGCGGTGGCAGTTGGGGCAGTGGGGCTGGCCTACGGAGGCGTAGAGCAGGCGGAGGTAGTCATAGATTTCTGTGATGGTGCCGACTGTGGAGCGCGGGGAGCGCGAGGTGGTCTTCTGCTCGATCGAGATGGCAGGGGAAAGGCCGTCGATGGAATCGACGTCGGGGCGCTCCATCTGGTCGAGGAACTGGCGGGCGTAGGCGGAAAGGGTTTCGACGTAGCGGCGCTGGCCTTCGGCGTAGATGGTGTCGAAGGCGAGGGAGCTTTTGCCGGAGCCGGACAGGCCGGTGACCACGGTGAGGGTGTTGCGCGGGATGGAGACGGAGACGTCGCGCAGGTTGTGCTGGCGGGCGCCGCGGACTTGGATGTGGGTGAGGCTCATGGGTGCGAATCGGGCCGTTGGGCCAAGTCCCTAGAGTACAGGGTTGGGGTGTGGGGATGACGGGGAGCGCACGAGACTGGCGGGAGCCTCGGGTTGACTGAGAGGAAGACCTCAGCGGCTGAAGCCGCGTTCCGAGCGAGCGTGTGCTCCCACGGCTGAAGCCGCGGACTTAACAAACCTGGGCTGGATCCCGTGCCGGTCCAGAAGGAGTGGAGGTTCCCGGGTAGTTATTAGCTAGTGCTCGTTCCGCACTTTCGTGGGAGTGCGAGGGTATCGCAGAATGTCGGTGGACGAGAGAACACTTGCCGGTTCAAGCGAGTGGATGCAGGAAGAGAGAAAACGCAATGGATGCAATGGGAACGCTGATGCTTGTTTGTGCCGTGGCTGCTTCACTGGCGCTGGGTGTACTGGTGGCGTACGGGATCTGCCAGGGGATGTTCCGGGTGTTCCGGCTGCATGTGGTGGCGGAAGCGAAGAGCCGCGCCGTACGGCAGGCAGGTGCCGGGCACGTTCAGGTGGCGGTGCAGGGATGAACGCCCCGACCGCACACCAGGCTCTGGGCGCACCGGCTACTGCGGTGGCGAAGGCGGCCGGGTGGGGTTGGCCGTGGGCGTTGTTGTCGCTGGGGCCGCCGTCCCCGTTCCGGATTGCTGCGCCTGATTCGCGCGACGGAGCGCCTGCAACTGTTCGAAAATCTGCTCCGGCGTCTTGACGCCGTTGGGTGCGGCTCCGGAAGCGGGGCTGCTGGTACTGCCTCCGGCTACCGTGCTGCCGCTGGTGTCCGCATCGTTGGTGGGCGTGGTGCGGCTCGCGGCATTGGACTGCGCGGCTGCATTGAAGCCTGCGGTGGTGCTGCCGGCGGGTGGGGCGCTGGGCGAATCCACAATGCCGGAGACGGGCTGCGCGGTGGATGGCGTGGGCAGGGAATCCGTGGCAACCGAGTTAGTAACAGGAAGCGTGGACGCGCTGGGTGAAACGGCGTTCGGGCTGCCGAGCACGTTGTTGAGCGGCTGCGGTATCTGCTGAAGACCTGAAGGTGAGTTGGCGGTCGAACCGGAGACGGGCAGAGGCGGCGCGGTCTGTGTGGCGGTGGGTGGGGCTGTCTGGGTTGCGGTAGGCGGCAGCTGTGCGCCGTTCGACTGGCTGGGCTGACCAGGCTGGCCGGTGAGCCGGAAAATGG
>CAXSHQ010000156.1:0-10240 GCA_964236875.1 uncultured Acidobacteriaceae bacterium
AGAGGCGCTCGAAGTCGGCAGCTGCATCGCTGTCTTTCGCCGCGGTCTCTACAGCTTTCTGCGCAATGGGCCGCGGATAGCCGAGATTGACCAGGGCACTGAGGACATCGTCGGCAACGGCGCCGAGGCTGGGTTTTGCGGGGGTGGCTTCCGGGCTGAAGCCTTGCATATCGTCGAGCTTGTCTTTGAGCTCAAGGACGACGCGCTCAGCGGTCTTTTTGCCGATGCCGGGGATCTTCGTTAGCGTAGCGTGGTCGCCGGCGCGGATGGCGCCTACGAGGCGCTCGGCGGAGATGCCGCTGAGGACCGTAATGGCGAGCTTGGGACCGATGCCGGAGATAGTGAGGAGCTTTTCAAAGAGGCGCTTCTCCTGCGGCTCGGCGAAGCCGAAGAGCAGGATGGCGTCTTCGCGGACGTGGGTGTAGACGTGGAGGCGGGCTTCCACGCCGGGCTCGCCGAGCTCGGTGAAGGTGGCGACGGAGATGGCAAGTTCGTAGCCGACGCCCGCGCACTCGACGATGACGGATGCTGGCGTTTTGGTGAGGATGGTGCCGCGAAGGTGGGCGATCACGAACGAATCTCCTGTGCTTATCGAATGACACGGACAGGCCAGCCATACGCCGCCAGCGTGCTGTCGCTCGTCACAAGTGTCAGGCCTTCTGTCAGTGCTTGCGAAACGAGCAGCCGATCAAAAGGATCCCGGTGTATCAAAGGAAGAGACGACAAGGTGAACGCGTGCTCGCTGGTGATCAGCAGTTCCGTATCGCCGCGATCCAGGAGGGCCCTCCGAAGCAGCCGCGGCTCGACATCAAAACCAGCTTTACCCAGCGCATACTTGATACTTACTTCCCAGATGCAGACGGTGCTGAAGAGTAGCTCGTTGGCAGGGTCATCCAAGAGGCTCCTAGCGGAAGAACTCAGGCGCGCCGTTCTAGCTACCGACCAAATGGACATCTGAGTATCCAACAGCAGTTTCATTGATCCAACTTGCCGAGATTTCCATAGAACATCTGTTCGACGTCCTCAGCGAATGGCGCCTTGATGTCCTCTGGAACATTCCAGGTGCCTTCCAAGGTGCCCAGCCGGCTCTTAGGTGGCGGTTTCACGCTGAGAAGTAGAGAGGGCGCACCGTCGCGTTCTATCAGAACAGGTTCCCCGCGGTCGGCTTGCAATGCAAGTTGCTCCAACTGTTCCTTCGCCTGTTGAAGAGTGACCGTCATTCTGTAATTTTACTCTGCCCACTATCCGTGGTTTGCTACGTAGGTTTCATAGATGACCGAGCGCATGCGCTCGGTGAGGACGTCGGCATCCCGGGTGGTGAGGCCTTCGGTGGGGATGGGCTCGCCGACGATAAGCTTCAAGGGCCGGGGGCGTAGGGCGTAGACGTGGATGGGCAGGAGCTCGTAGGTGCCGACCAGCGTGAGGGGCACGAGTGGCACCTGGGCTTTGATGGCCATCCAGGCAGCGCCGGCGGCCATGTCCTTGAGCTCACCTGTGGCGGCGCGGCCGCCTTCAGGGAAGATGAGAAGCGGCAGGCCGGCCTGCAGAGTCTTGACACCGCGCATGAGGCTGGCGACGCCGGCGCGCGCGGAGCTCTGGTCAATGGGCACCTGGCCGGAGCGGTTGAGATACCAGCCGATGAACGGGATCTTCCAGAGCGGGGCCTTGGCAAGGATGCGGAACTGGAAAGGCAGCTTGCCGAAGAGCATCGGCGTGTCGTAGTAGCTGAGGTGGTTGCTCGCGTAGACGGCCAGCGGCCGGCGCGCGGCTCGCCTTTCGTCGGGGCTCTGGCTCGCAGTCTTGCGGCGTAAGGCCTGCAGGTGTTCCAGGCCTTCCACCTTAACCGGTGAGAGGGAGATGACGAGCAGCGTGCGCGCCCACTGGCGTGCGATCCAGTGCTGTTGGCGGCCGGTCTTGTCCCAAAGGCCGCAGAGCAGGGAAAGGGTGCCGAAGAAGGCTGTGGCTACCGCGATGAGAGGCAGAAAGAACAAGGTGCCCGCGAGGCGCACAGCCAGGGGGAGCGGCGGACGCGGTTGCTCCGCCGGTTCCTGAGGAGCGGCTACAGCGGCGGAAGACGTAAGCTCTTCCGGCTGCACAAACTCTTTGGGCTGCGACATGCGTGTCTTATGCTACCTGCTCGGCGGGCTCGAGGTGGCTTCGCCGTTCGGCTCAGCCAAAGCGAGGGCGCGGACTTCGCCGACGAGGAAGACGGAACCTGTGACCACGATCAGGCCATGCGGTGGAGTGAGGGATTCTGCCTGGATGAGGGCTGCGGGGACGTGTGGCGCCGCGTGGGCGGGGACTTCCAGCGCAGCGGCGACGGCGAGGAGCTCGTCGGCTGTGGCTGCGCGCGGGTTCTGGATGGGCGCGAGGATGATGTGATCGTGAGCGCGTAGAGGGTCGCCCGTGGTCCGATCGAAGAGCGGGAAGAGAATGCGGGCCATCTCGTCAACTTGCTTATCAGCGAGGCAGGAGAAGAGAAGCGTGCGCGGAAGGTGTTCCGGAAGCTGCGTGAGAGCCCAGCGCAGGGTCCATGCGCCTGCGGGGTTGTGGGCGACATCGAGGAGCAGAGGCGCGTGTGGCTGATGACTGGGATTCAAGCGGCCCGGGAGCCATTCCAGACGGCCGGGCCAAGCCGTGGCGCGAATTCCCCTGGAAATAGCCTCGTTGCTGATGGCGAAAAAGTTGTGGTTTGTGCGGAGTTCTACCGCGGTGGCGATGGCCAGCGCGAGGTTGCGCTGCTGGTGCTGGCCGGGCAGCGGAAAATCGATGTGCAGGACCTCGCCTTCGAGCGGCAGATCGTAGGTGTTGCGGGCGAGTGGGGAGGCTGGCTGGACAGACGGCGCAGGAGCGATACCGGCGAAGCCTCGGGGGGGCAGGAAGCGGGAGGCGTCGACGCCGCGCACGTTGAGCGCAACGGCACGCTCGCCGATGGCGGCATTGGCGTCAGGGTGCTGGCTGAGGGTGACGAGCACGCCGTTCTCGCGGAGGATGCCGGCCTTCTCGGTGGCGATCTCGCCTAGCGAGTTGACGAGGTAGTCCATGTGGTCCATGGCGATGTCGGTGATCACGGACACGACCGGCTCGACGACGTTGGTGGCGTCGAGGCGACCGCCCAGGCCGACCTCCAGAACGGCGATCTCGATGTGCTGCTCGGCGAAGTAGACGAAGGCGATGGCGGTGAGCAGCTCGAAGAAGCTGGGGCCGTGGGGGAGCTCGCCGCGCGCGATGAGGCCGTTGGCTGTCTCGTCTACGCGGCTGAAGATGCGGGCGAAGTCGTCGTCGGAGATCTCGCGGAGCTCGGAGCCGTGAGGACCGGCGGAGACGCGGATACGCTCACTGACGCGCAGCAGGTGGGGGGAGGTGTAGAGGCCGGTGCGAAGACCGGCGGCGGTGTTGACGGACGCAAGCGCGGCGCTCGTAGAGCCCTTACCGTTGGTGCCGGCTACCAGCACGGAGGGAAAGGTCTGCTGTGGGCTGCCCAGGCTCGACAGCAATCTCTCGATAAGTGTTAGCGAGAACTTACGGGGCTGATCGCCAGGCCTGGAGTGGAGTTCCGGACCGAGTTGAGCCAGCCTCTTGAGCGCATCAGCATAGTGCACGATAACAGCTTCACCTCGCTAACAAGTGTCGGGCAAGACAAACGTTTCCCTTGCTACACCGCCGGAACCACGTAACGTGACCACAGTCACTACGCATCAGTGTATAGACGGCGAAGTGAGGGCCCTGAGATGAATGACCTCGGCACGCTATTCGGTTTTGTTGCTTTCATCATGGCACCGTGTGCCATGGCGCTTTTTTCACGCAACCGTCGGGAACACGAGGAACCAGCCCTGGAGGCTATGTCCGCCGCGGCTGCCAAGGCGCTGCCGAACGGCTCCTCGTATCCAGGTTCGAAGGCTGCACCGTCGACGAGTGTCTTCATCCCGCCGATGCGGCCTGACACACGCGTCCCGATCGGCCACGTAGAGTAAGCCCATCGGTACGGCCTGCGAAATAACGAAACGTGAGCTCTTCCGAACCCAGATCCTGATCGACATGCAGACCGTGAACCGCGAGCTCGGCGGCGAGCGACTCTGGCGTAAAGAACAGTCGGAAGGGCTCGCCTGCCTGTGCGACGCGTGCGCTGATGGAGTCGCGCATAAGCTGCTCGGTGGGCGAGAGTACTTCGCGGGGCTGGCCGTAGTCGAAGACGACAGTGCTGCCGGCGGCGCACTGCGCTAGAACGCCGAGCGTCGCGCGGAAGGCTTCGGGCGTGAGGTAGGGGACGACGCCGAGCCAGGCGGTAGCGGTGGGTGTGTCCCAGCGGAAGCCTGCGCGCGTGAGCTCTTCGTGCAGGCTGTCGCGCTCGAAGTCGACTGGCGCAAACTGCATGGCTGCGGGCACCGGGATGCCAGCGGCGGCGAGCAAATCGCGCTTCCAGGCCTGGGTGGCAGGATGATCGACTTCGAAGACGCGGAGGCTAGGGAAGGGGTTGCGATACGCGAAGGTGTCGAGCCCGGCGCCGAGGATGAGCGCCTGCTGCACGCCGCGCTCGCGCACGCCTGTGGCGAGGACATCTTCCGCGAAGCGGGCGCGGGCGACCATCCAGGCGCGTAGCGCGGCGGAGTAAGGGCGGCGCTCGGCGTTTGGTGTGCGCTTGAGCTCCTCGCGGGCGGACGGCGGGAGGATGGGGATGGCGAGCGGGTCTTCGAAGACGAGGGGCTGGGCATCGACCAACTGGTGCGCGGCGCGGCGGAGAGCAACGCGGAGTGCGGTCGCGGATGGTTTGGCTTCATGCATGGCGTGGTGAGGGGCGGTTTCAGTGTAAAGCTGATCAAGCGGGAGGATCAGGACGGCAACGGGCCTTCGACGACGAGAGGCCGGGCGTCAACTACCTAGTGCGCGATCGCAGAGGGTTGGACTTCATGCACGGGGCTTCGACTGGGCGTTCAGGTTTTTAGAGGATCGTTGACACCAAAGGCGCGCAGGCATCAAATATGAGAAAGCCCGGGGCGGCCGCTAACCAACCCCGGGGTTGTGGCCCTACTTCCTGAGTAGAGTCAAGATGAGAAGGACGATAGCCACGATCAAACGCCAATCGACGTAGATCGTGACACGGAGCCAGGAACGCTCCTTCTTGTCCATCCAGCATCACCTCCTCACCATCAGTCCCACTTCCGGGTGTGCAACCACCCGGAGGTGGCTGATCCTGATCGTGTCGCAGCCCTGGTGAGGGGCGGTTTCAGTGTAAGGCTGATCGTCGGCGGGAGAATGGGACGGCGAACGGGTTTTCGAAGACCCAGGGGCTCGAGCGGTTCTCCGTCAGGTGTAGCGTCCTCGCTGGTCCGAATACAGGGGTCTCTCCACTCCGCTGCGCTCCGGTCGAGATGACAAGCTTTACAGCTAGGTGAGAAATGCTTAAGCGTCGGCCAGTTCGCTCGTGGCGCGGCGGAGAGTTGCGCGCAAAGCGGCTGCGGATACTTAGGTTTCGTGCTTCGGGCTAAGCTTACTGACAATGCCTTCGTCTGCCCGGCTTTGCCGCTATGTGGTTACACTTCTTGCTTTCATGCCCTTTGCAGCCTGTCGGGCAGAGGAGCCGGGCGCTGGCTTTCACGTGATGAGTTACACGCTGGACCTAACCCCGCACATCGCGGCGGCCTCTGTGGATGGCGTGGAGACGATCAGCCTTCGAAGCCTGCAGGATGGTTTGCGCAGCATCGTGTTTTCCGGGAATGCGTTGACGATCGATTCCGCTACCAGTGAAGGGCACGCCTTGCAGGTCTCAAGCACCGGCAAAGCAGTTTCTTTCGAGCTGCCGAAAGTTTTGAGGCAAGGTCAGCAGGCAATGCTGCGCATTGTGTATCACGGTGTTCCGAAGCATGGCCTGGTGTTTACGCCGGTGTCGGTGTACAGCAGCTATGCCGCTTGCGAATGGATGATCTGTTCCGAAGACGCACCCGGCGACAAGGCCATGTTTTCGCTCGACCTGCATGTGCCCGCGGGCATGACGTCGCTGGCCGTAGGAACGCTGACGAGCACTTCGAAACAGAAGGACGGCAGCAAGGTCGATCACTGGCGCACACAGATTCCGTACTCGGCGTACCTGTTCAATTTTGCCGTGGGGAAGTTCGCCGAGGCGAGCGAGCGGCAGGGTGGCAAAGAACTGGCGTATGTGAGCGAGATTGCGACGGCAGCCGAATTGCCCAGGCTCTTCGACGAGACCGCCGCGATGGTGACGTTTCTTTCCGACAAAGCAGGCGTCCCACTGCCCCCGCAGCGCTACGCTGAACTGCTCGTTCCTGGGAAGGAAGCGCAGGAAGCCGCAACCTATTCGATCATCGGGAAGGACTACCTGGACTCGAAGAACGACTGGGTCACCATTCATGAACTCTCGCATCAGTGGTGGGGCAATCTGCTTACCTGCGCGACGTGGAAAGACTTCTGGCTGAACGAGGGCATCACGTCGTTCATGGTGGCCGCCTGGAAAGAGCAAAGGTACGGCCGTGATGCGTATGCCGATGAGTTAGGAAATGCGCAGAAGGCAGTGGATGCGTTGCGCGCCCAGGGCGGTGACAGGCCGCTGGCTTATGGAGGCGAGTATCCGAACATCCGGCAACGCCGGACGATCCAGTACAGCAAGGGCGCTGTGTTCATGGGCACTCTGCGGACGCTGCTGGGCGAGGACGCTTTCTGGGCCGGTCTGCGGAGCTATACGCGCGCACACGCCGGCGGCATAGTGACAAGCATTGACTTCGAGCGCTCGATGGAAAAGGCCAGCGGCCGGGACCTGAGCGCTGTGTTTGCGGAGTGGGTCTTTGAGCAGCCGCATGCGGGCAAGGGAGAGCCCCTCCTAAAGGGCGCAGTCACAGCCCAACCGCCATCGACGCAGCCTTAGCAACGTGTCCGCAACCGGGCGTATCCTAAGTGCTCCGGCCTTTTTGCAAACATCGTTTTCAGTTTTCTTTCAGTCCTCTTTCCAGCCTTCAAGGAGTCATGCCCCATGGTGTCATTTGCCCGTTCCATCTACGCCTCAACCCGCCCTCGCGCCCCCTGGGCAGGGATGGTGGCGGCTGCCCTGTTGCCGCTTGCTCTGCTGCCGGTGCAGGCGCAGACGAAGAAGTCGAGTGCCGTAACGGCTACGGATGAAGGCGCCAATCCGAAGAAGGAGCCGAGCTACTATGGCGCGCAGCCGGGCGTGGAGAACATCGATCTGACGATGTACTCGCGCATTCGCACGGAAGGCTTTTCGCATGGCAAGGTGATGCAGTTTGCCGATGGGCTGGCCAATGGCATTGGGCCGCGGCTCACGGGTTCGCCGAACATGAAGAAGGCGAATGAGTGGACGCGCGACACGATGACGGCCATTGGGCTGAGCAACGCGCACCTGGAGGACTGGGGCGAGTTCGGCATGGGCTGGCAGCAGATCAACACATGGGGACGGATGATCACGCCGGACCCGGAACCTCTGTGGCTGCAGGCAGCTCCGTGGTCTCCGGCAACGAATGGGCCGGTGAGCGGGCCGGTGGTGTATGTGACACTGAGCACGGAAGGGCACGCTGAGCGGCAAGATCGTGCTGCTGGGCGCGATGCGGCCTACGCCGGACGTGACGGAGGCGCTGTTCCATCGCTATACGGACGCGGAGCTGAAGGACATGGAGGTGTATCCGGGAGCGGCGGGGCCGCGGCCAGGTGGGCCGGCGGGTCAGCCGGACATTGCGGCGCTGCTGGAGCAGCGGCGGCGGCTAACGCAGCTGCGGCAAGCGGCGATAAAGATGTTCGCGAGCGGAGGTGTTGCGGCGATCATTACTCCCACGCGCGACAGCGGCGGTGGCGGCGGCACGGGCGTGATCTTCGACGATAACGGAGCCAATCTTGTGCAGGCGGCGCAAAAGCCGGAGAACAAGCTGACCATTCCCAATGCGGTGATGATGATCGAGCACTACAACCGGCTGGCGCACCTGCTGATGGCGCATGTACCGGTGACGGCGGAAGTAAATATCGAGACCAAGTTCACGGGCGACCATGAGCACGGCTTCGATACGGTGGCGGAGATCCCCGGCACCGACCCGAAGCTGAAGGATGAAGTGGTGATGGTGGGCGGGCACCTGGATAGCTGGATTTCCGGCACGGGCGCGACCGACAACGGCGCAGGCACGGTGATGGCGATGGAGGCCATGCGCATCCTGAAGGCGCTGGGCGTTGCGCCGCGGCGGACGATCCGCGTTGCGCTGTGGAGCGGCGAGGAAGAAGGGCTGTATGGGTCGCTGGGGTATGTGTCGAACCACTTCGGCAAGTTTGGCGCGGTGGCGGGAGCGGACACCAACTCGTTTGGCGCGCGCGATCGTGGGCCGCTGACGGTGACGGATGAGTGGAAGAAGCTGGACGCCTACTACAACCTGGACAACGGGACGGGCAAGGTGCGCGGCATCTACACGCAGGAGAACTGGGCGGTGGGGCCGATCTTCAAGCAGTGGATCGCGCCGCTGACCGACCTGGGCGTGACGACGGTGACGTACCGGAACACGGGCGGCACCGATCACCTGGGCTTCGATGCGGTGGGGCTGCCGGGCTTCCAGTTCATCCAGGACCCGCTGGATTATGAGACGCGCACGCACCACTCGGACATGGACACGTTTGATCGGCTGCATCCGTTCGACCTGGAGCAGGGCGCGATCTTGGAGGCGATCTTCCTTTGGAACACGAGCCAGCGCGATGCGATGATGCCGCGCAAGCCGTTTCCGCACCCCGAGCAGGAGCGGCAGATGAGCGCGCCGGTTCCGGGTATCTACCCGAATGCCGTGGTGCCGGATGCGGGCAAGCCGGATACTACGCCGGGGACGGAGACGCAGAGGCAGCGCCGGCGGCCGCAGCAGTAAGTGTGCTGAGCAGGAACAAGGGCGGAGACTTCGGTCTCCGCCCTTGGCTTTTGTGAGTGGCGAACCACAACGAAACGACTCTTCGGCTTACTGGAGAGTCACGGAGATGGTCTGGGTGCTGGTTGTGCCGTTGGAGGTGACGACCACGGGGATGGTGTAGGTGCCGGGGCCGGCAATGTTGGCAGCGCCGTTGTCCGCGCAGCCCGTGAGGCCCAGGGAGGCGGCTCCGGCGAGCAGGAAGAGTGCGCCGGACAGCATAATCCTGCCGAGCGCCGATCTCCGGCGACGCAGGCCGACGAAGCCCAGCAGACCGAAGCCGGGAAGCAGGCCGCAGACGAGCATGAGCTCTTGCCGGCTGCCGTGCTCTGCACCTGGCTGGGCAGGTTGCGTGAGCGATGCTTTGGCGGTGTTGCCGATCGTGACGGTGGCCGTGACGGGTGAGTTGTTGCCCGACAAGGTGACGGTTGCGGGCGCGACGGTGCAGGTGAAGTGGGCAGGAAGCGCGCCGCAGGCGACCGTGGCCGTTCCGTTATAGCCTCCCTGCGGTGTGAGGGTGATGGTGTCGGTGATGGCCACGCCCACCGGCACAGTCGCCCGGGTGTAGCTGAGCGCGGTGGAGAGTGTAGGCGCGATGACGGTGACCGGCACGTTGAAGGAGGCGCTGGTGGAGTAGCCGTTGACGCCGGTGAACGTGGCGGTGAGGGTGTGCGCGCCGGCGTTGGCGAAGGAGGTCGTCAGCGTGGCGGTGCCGAGGGTGGAGCTGCCGGTGACGTAGGCCGAGCCAAGGCTGACGCCACTGGCGGCTGGGCCATCGTAGAAGGTGACGGTGCCCTGCGGGATGCCGGAGCTGCTGGTGACCTGGGCAGTGAGGGTGAAGGTCTTGCCGGGGTTGGGCTGGGTGTTGGAGGTGCTGAGCGAAGCGCCGGTAACGATGGGCGTGCCGAGCAGCGTGAACGCGGAGTTGGCGAGCTGGAAGTGGCCGTAGGTGGTGGGGTGGAGGTCATCCCAGAAGAGATAGGTGTCCGGGTTGACGGTGGTAATGCCGGTGAGGGCCGCCGAGGAGCTGGCAGTGACGTTGGTGAAGCCGCGCAGGCTGGGAGCGGCGACGATGGTGCTGAAGAGGGTGTAGGTGTCGAGCTGGCGGATGTTGAGCGCCTTGCCTGGGTTGGCGGCGGGTAGCGCTCCCAGATAAGCAGCCAGGTACTGGTCGAAGCCGGCAGCGGCGGCCGTGGACGAGGCGGAGGTTGCCACGGAGCCGTTGAAGCGCGGCACCAGGCCGAGAGGCGGAAGGTTGGGGACGATGAAGTCCGTAGCGCCGGCGCTGATGAGCGTCTGCACGATGGCAGCCTCGCGACCGGCGGCATTCTGGATGTCCGCGGAAG
>CAXSHQ010000157.1:0-2783 GCA_964236875.1 uncultured Acidobacteriaceae bacterium
GCGTGGGCGGTTCGGCAAGGATGAGATCCCGGAGGATGCGAGCGCTTCGGTAAAGCCGAGCTTTCTCACCGCCGCCAAGCTGGGGTATAACCCGTTTGCGCCGGTGCCGCTGGAGACGTCTACAGGGGACAAGATTCGCGCGGCGGATCAGGCGCGGCTGAAGCGGATTGTGGACGCGCAGGGCGGCGCGCACGAAGCGGCGAACGATGCGTATGCGCGGGCGTTTCGGAAGCCGGGCGATCCGGCGACTCTGCCGGAGCTGATCAAGTTCCTGAACGACCGCTCGGGGTATATCCGCGCGTTGGAAGACGAGGCGACGCCGGAGAGCTTCAGCCGCATCGAGAACCTGAAGGAACTGGCCAACGCAGCGCAGGATGCGACCTCGCGCGGCGAGACACTGCATGAGTTTCTCGACCATGCGGCGCTGGTGAGCGATGCGGACCAGTACTCGGCTGAGGCGCGGGTGACGCTGATGACCTTGCATGCGGCCAAGGGGTTGGAGTTCCCGCTGGTGTTCCTCGCGGGCATGGAGGAGGGGCTGTTTCCGCACGCGCGAACGCTGACCGAACCGACGCAGATGGAGGAAGAGCGGCGGCTCTGCTATGTGGGTATGACGCGGGCGATGGACACACTGTTCATGACGCGGGCACGGTATCGGCGGCGCTACGGGAACGACATGCCTGAGGCCAGCGTGGCGTCGCGATTCCTGGAAGAGGTGCCGTCGAAGCTGATGGAGAACCTGAGCCCCGCGCCGAGCTACGGAAGCGCGTATGCCACGCCTTATCCGCAGCGGGGCCGGTTTGGGCAGGCCGGGGATGAGGGTGGCGAGCGGCACTACAGCTACGAGGATGAGTCGCAGGAGAGTGGGGCACGCGGTTACGCCAGCCAGCGGTTCGGCGCGGCGGGTGCGAGCAAGGGGCCGCTGCGGTTTGGAACGGGCACGGGCTCGCTGGACAACACGGCGGCGTTCTTCGGCAAGGGCGGCGGGGCCGGGGGCTACAAGCTGGGCGACAAGAAGTATCCGTCGCGGCCAAAGATGGACATTCCGGAAGCTACGGGACGCACGGGGCTAGGCAAGGGCGCGCGTGTGCGGCACCCGAAGTACGGCGAAGGGATCGTGGCGGCGCGCGAAGGCGAAGGCGCGGACGCGAAGATTACCGTACAATTTAGTGGCCACGGCGTGAAAAAGCTGGTGGAGAAGTTCGCCCAGCTGGAGCGGTTGTAGGGCTCGTACCGCCGGCGAGTTTTGAAAGCACCCGGGTCCAAGCGGCCCAACCTAATTCAAGTTCAGAAGGAAGCAAGACATCATGGCAGATACCACGAAGCTCGAACCGGAAGAGCGGAAGAAAGCCAAGCGCGCAGCGCGCAAGGCGGCCGCTCCCAAGGCTGCGCGGACCCAACCGCGCGGCAGCAACAAGAAGAAGGTCAAGAAGCTGACGCGCGGCACGTCGAAGCGCTAAGCACCGTCTCCTGAAGCAGCGTGGAAGCCGCAAGGAAGAAGCAGACTCTTCGCTGAGCCAGGACGACAAGAAGGAAGGCTGCAAGTGGCAGGGCTTCGGTCCTGCCACTTTGCGTTTGGGAATGGACGCGGCGCGCCTTACAATCGGCACACTACCCACATCCCCAAGCGAACGAGGACAGACCGCTGCCCCGACAAATCTTCGCCACGAAGTCCATCGACAAGCTGATCGCGGAGTCTGAGAATCCCGAGCATGCGCTCAAGAAGACGCTGGGGCCGGTGTCGCTGACGGCGCTGGGTATCGGCGCGGTGATCGGCTCGGGCATCTTCACTGTGATCGGCACGGCCATCGGCGGCTCGCAGGCGAGCGCCGGGGCGAAGCTTTCCGAAGCGCCGGTGATCGATGTGGTGATGGGCTTTCTGCACCACAACATGGCGGGGCTGGGTGGAAGGCCCGGGGCGGGGCCGGCACTGGCGCTGAGCATGGTGCTGGTGGCGATCGTGTGCTGCTTTACGGGCCTCTGCTATGCGGAGCTGGCGAGCATGATTCCGATCGCGGGCTCGGCCTATACGTACACGTACGCGACGCTGGGCGAGCTGGTGGCGTGGATCATCGGCTGGGACCTGATCCTGGAATACGCGTTCTCGAACATGAGCGTAAGCGTTGGGTTTGCCGCGCACTTCGTGGACCTACTGGACTGGCTGGGGATCCACCTCAGTCCACGATGGCTTTCGCCGGCGTTCCTGCCAGGCGGCGAGCAGGACCTCGCTGGCAACTTCATCTACCAGCCGGGGTGGCACTTCGGGTTCAACATCCCGGCATGCCTGATCGTGATCCTGCTGACGATGGTGCTGGTGCGCGGCATCCGCGAGTCGGCGCGCACCAACAACATCATGGTGCTGGTGAAGATGGTCGCCATTGTGGCGTTCATCCTCGTAGGCCTGCACTTCATCCACCCGGGCAACTACCACCCGTTCTCGCCGAATGGATGGTCGGGCGTGCTGGCCGGCGGCAGCATCATCTTCTTCACCTACATCGGATTCGATTCGGTTTCGACCGCGAGCGAAGAGTGCAAGAACCCGCAGCGTGATGTGCCCATCGGCATCATTGCGACGCTGGTGGTCTGCACGCTGCTGTATATCGGCGTGGCGCTGGTGCTGACGGGCATTGTGCCGTGGCAGAGCGTGATCGGCGATGCGGCGCCGGTGGTCAATGCGCTGAAACGCCTGACCATTCAGACAGGCTCGCCCCTGCTGCATTGGACGCGGCTGATTGTGCTGCTGGGCGCGATCATCGGCATGATCTCGTCCATTCTGGTGTTCC
>CAXSHQ010000157.1:2793-10142 GCA_964236875.1 uncultured Acidobacteriaceae bacterium
GCGATGAGCCGCGACCGGTTGCTGCCGGATGTGTTTTCTCGCGTGAACCCGCGCTTCCGCACACCGGCGTTCGCGACGTGGGTGGCCGGCATCCTGGTGGCGATCCCGGCGGGGCTCTTCGATGTGGGCACGCTGGCCGAGCTTTCGAACATCGGGACGCTGTTTGCGTTTGTGCTGGTCAGCATCGGCGTGCTGGTGCTCAGGAAGAAGCAGCCGGAGCGGCATCGCGGCTTCCGCGTGCCGGGCGGGCCGGTGTTTCCGGTGCTCAGCGTGATTTTCTGCGTGCTGCTGATGGCCGGACTGCCGGGGCGCACGTGGGAGCGGTTCTTCATTTGGCTGGTGGTGGGGCTGTTTGTGTATGGGTTCTACAGCCGCAAACGCAGCGAGTTCTACCGGGGCTGACTTCGCTTATAGTGGAGCGCATGAAGAAGACCTTCTCGTTCGCGTGCTTTGTCTGGGTGGTACTGTGCTGTGCGTCTGTGTCGCGCGGCACGCCGGTCCAGGCGCAGGCAGCACGGCAAAACGCAGTTGTGCCCGCGTGCACGCGAGACCAGTTTTCGCTGGGCATGGACGATGAGAATGGCAACTTCGATGGGATGTCGCACAGCGGGACGCTGCTGGTGCTGCGGAACCTTGGTTCCAACGCCTGCCGTATATCAACGACGCCGCAGATCGCGTTGTATGGCAAGAGTGGTTTGCTGAATGTGAAGTTCACGCTGGTGAGGGCAGGCGCTTCGAAGGCGGCGTCCGTGATTGTCGCCGCGGGTGCGGAGCTGACCAGCAACCTGCGCTGGGCTTCCGGCGATGTGTTCGACCCGGGCTACTGCGTACAGGCCACTTCCATGCGCGTGACCATCGCGGGTAAGGAGCTGGGCACTGAGCTGGACAACCAGCTGTGCGGGTTCAAGGCGAAAGCGATCGAGGCGGAGATGTCACCGCTGGCGACAGATCCGGTGTACCGGCCGGGCAAGCCGGACGAGCCGGGGTCCTAAGGGTCCTAAGGGTCAGTGCGGTCTGGTGAGAAACTAGACGTCATGGCTGCGCTGATTGAAGCGATCGGTGTAAAGCGGAAGATGCTGTTTGAGGTTGAAGGCGCGCCGTATGCGTGCATGGATGCGGATGTGTCCACGCCCACGGCGCGCGGCGGGCAGACGCTGGTGCGGCTGAAGATGCGCAACCTGCTGACCAATGCCGTCTTCGAGAAAAGCTTTAAGGCAGGCGAGAAGTTTTCCGAGCCGGACGTGGTGATGGTGCCGGCCTCGTACCTGTATACGGACGGCGATAACTTCTACTTCCTGGACCAGGAGAGCTTCGAAACGCTGGGGCTGCGCGAGGAGACGGTGGGCAGTGCGGCGGGATTTCTGCTGGAGGGTGTGATCGTGCAGTTGCAAAAGTACAACGGCAATCCGATCAACCTGCAGTTGCCGGTGTTTGTGGACCTGAAGGTCTCCGAAACCGAGCCGCCTTCGCGCGATACGGGGTCGAGCGGCGGCGGAACCAAAATGGCGAAGCTGGAGACGGGTATTTCGGTGCGCGTGCCGCTGTTCATCAAAGAAGGCGAGATGGTAAAGGTGTCTACCGAGACGAGCGAGTTCGCGGGACGGGCGTGACGTTCCACCCCGGCGTTTGTGACGCCTCTGATGAAATGCGGGAATGCTTCCCTTCGCTTAGGATGACGCCCGGTAAGAGGTTTGGAACTGCCCAGGCGTGAATCGGAGACAGTATGAGCTTTACCTTCCTCACCGCCGAGTGGCGGAAGCTGATCATGGCGCAATACGAGGTCGCGCCGGAGGTGCTGCTGCCACACCTGCCGCGCGGGCTGGAGCTGGACCTGTACCAGGGGCGGTGTTTTGTCTCCCTGGTGGGATTTCTCTTCGACCGTGTGCGCATTCTTGGCGTGCCGGTGCCTGGGCATACGCGATTTGAGGAAGTGAACCTCCGCTACTACGTAAAGCGGAAGCTGCCGGCGGAGCAGGCGGCCCGCGAGAAGACCATTGAGGCGGGATACCGGCGCGGAGTGGTGTTCCTGAGTGAAATTGTGCCTAGGCACGCGATTACGGCGGTGGCTCGGGCGCTGTATGGCGAGGCCTACTCGACGGCTGCGATGCGGCGACTGTGGAGCAGCCAGGGACCGGATGCCCGGGCCGTTCGGCATGGAGAAAAGCCGCTGGAGGTCCACTACGAGTGGAAGCACAAGGGGCTATGGCAGTCGGTTGCGGTGCGGACCGGCAATGAGCTGCAGCGGATGCAGCCGGGCTCGATGGAAGAGTTCATCACGGAACACTACTGGGGGTATACGCCGCAGCGGGCGGGTGGCACGGCGGAGTACGCCGTCGAACACCGGCGCTGGGAGGTGTATCCGGTGCAGGAGTACCGAATCGCGGCGGACTTCGGCTCGCTCTTCGGGCCGGCTTTTGCGGGGCTGGGTGCGCGTGCTCCGGATCACGTGCTGCTGGCGGAAGGTGCGCCGGTGAGGATTCGATGGGGTGGGCGCATCGCCTGAGAGCACGGAAGTACCCACGCGACCCGGTGCCCGGATCGGCGTCTAATGAAGCAGGGCGCTTGCAGGGCCGGAGCGCGCCGGAAGTGCACAAGGGACTAACGAGATCATGAGAACCATCGACGCAGCATCAGGCATACGCATTCTGGACAGCAAGGCTTCGGCGAGCCTGCTGAGCAAGGTGCTTTGGATCACGACCATCGGGTTTCTGTTCACCGCGCTGGGCGCGTGGATGGCGCCGCCAACGCTGATTGGCATGGGCCTGCTGGGTCTGGTGCTGAACATCGGGCTCGTGATCGGTATCCAGGCGGCTTCTCGTCGCTCGCCCGGACTGGCTTTGGTGTTGTTCTATGGATTTACGCTGCTGATCGGTGTTGAGATCGGGCCAATGCTGCAGGCATACCTGCGCATGCCCAATGGCCACACCGTGGTATTCGAGTCGGCCATGACGACCGCGCTGGGCATGGGTGCCATGGCGCTGATCGCGCAGGTGGCGCGGTTCAATTGGCAGCGGGTGTACTCCTATGCGTTCTTCGCGCTCATCGGACTCGTCATCATCGGTGTGCTGGGCATGTTCGTGCACTTCATCCACCCAGGGCTGTATGCGTGGGCTTCGCTTGCGATCTTCAGCGTGTTGCTGCTGGTGGACTTCATGCGGTTGCGGGATATGGGCGCGCTGTACCTGAGCCCGGTGCCGCTGGCGCTGAGCATCTATCTGGACGCGTTGAATATCTTCATGGCGCTGCTGCAGATCTTTGGGGGCGGCAGCCGGGAGCGGCGGTGACCCAGGGTTGTACGTTGTAAGTTCTACGTTGTACGTAGAAATTCAAGCGTGAAGACAATGCGGCGGCCGCCCCTATGGGCGGCTGTTCGCGTTTGGGCGACTGACTGCTATGCATAGCCTTCTACACTGGAAGGGATGGCGCGTGCTTCCAGACGAAAGATCGAACAGCTTGGGTTGGCGGGATCGCTGGACCCGGAGACATGGCTGCGCAGCTTGCCGAAAGCGGAGCTGCACCTGCATCTGGAAGGCTCGATTACGCCCGAAACGCTGGTGGAGCTTTCCCGCGCGAATGACGCTGTGCCGCTCACCTCCGAACAGGCGTGCCGCGTGTATGAGTACAGCGACTTCCCGAGTTTTCTGATGAGCTTCAAGGCAGTGACCGAGCGGCTGCATACGCCGGCGGATTACGAGACCATCACCTACAACATGCTGCGTGACCTGGCGATCCAGGGCGTGAAGCATGCGGAGGTGTACCTGTCGATCGGCATTCTTTACAAGTTCGGCCGGCTGGACGTGGATGCGGTGATGGAAGCGGCGGAGCTGGGGCGGCGGCGCGGCGAGCGTGATTTCGGAGTCAGTTTGCTGTGGATCATCGATGCGGTGCGTCACTTCGGCGCGGAGGAAGGCACGAAGGTGTTTCGCAAGGCGGCGTCGCTGCGGGAGCGCTTCCCTGCCATCGTGGGGATCGGGATCGGCGGCGATGAGGCGCGCGGGCCGGCGCACGAGTGGCGTGATGTGTTTGCCGAAGCAAGAGACGCGGGCCTGCACCTGACCTGCCATGCGGGTGAATCAACCGGGCCGGAGAGCATCTGGTCGGCGATCAACATCGGCGCGGAGCGGATTGGCCATGCGCTGAGCGCGTGGCAGGATCAAGACCTGGTAGACGTGTTGGCGGAACGGCAGATTCCGCTGGAGCTGAACGTGACCAGCAATCTGCGTACAGGCTGCTGCCCGGCGCTGCTCGAGCACCCGGTGCGTCGCTACTTCGAGGAAGGGCTGATGGTCACGCTGAACTCAGACGACCCGCCGTTCTTTGGGGCCAACCTGTTGGATGAATACATCCTGGCGCACGAGCAGTTTGAGTTTCCGCTGGACCAGATGCGGGAGATCGCGGCGAATTCGATAGAGGCGAGCTTCCTCCAGCCGGAGCGCAAGCTGAAGCTGCTGGGCGAGGTGGAGCGGTACGGCTGGTGAGTGCGGCTGCTCCGCAACGAAAGGTGATGCGGACTACTCTCGGATGTGGCCTTGTCGGCTCTGCTCAAGGCTCCCTTCCCAGTTCACGTTCCCGCGAAGCTGCCGAATGCCGCGTTGCGCTTGAATTTGAACGAGAAGTCGCAGGCCCGCTTCGACGGCGGCTCTCTTGGTGCGCGCTCCGGTGCTTCGCATAGCCTGCCGAACCAATTGATCGTCGACTTCGATGCTCGTCCGCATGGAATCCCCCCGATTTGTAAGAGTCCCATACCTGCGTGTATCGCCACAAATGGTCCAACACGTCAGGGAGCGCCAAGATATCCGGCGCAAGCTCCGCATATATGCTGAGACTGTGGGCCAAGGCAGCAGAATCGGAGCTCGGAAGCCTGTTACCTTGCAGGCGTTGGGCGTTGGCTGCATGCTGTTTGCCATTGCAAGCAGCACGCCTCTGATGGCAGCGCAGTCGGTCGACCTTGCTGCCACCATGCCCGGCACTCTGCTTCCGGACCCGCAGGCAAGTGCCGGAACGGGGGTCATCCGTGGGCTGGTCACTGACGCCGACGGCGAACTGGTTCAAGGCGCACAAGTCACCTTGTCGGTGAACGGGGTGACGCGTGTCGCGTCGAGTACCCTCGATGGCCACTTTACCTTTGCAGACGTTGCGCCCGGCCCGTTCCAGGTGACGGTAATGGCGACCGGGCGAGCGCCCGCAATGCAAAGCGGCAGATTGGCTGCGGGTGAGAGCTTCGATGCAGGCATGGTGGTGCTGCATGCTTCAGCGAACGTGAACGTAGAGGTGCTTTCGCCGCATGCGGCGGCGGAAGTGGACGTGAAGCAGGAGGAGCATCAGCGCGTTCTGGGCTTTGCGCCAAACTTTTATGTGGCGTACGACTTCCATGCGCCTCCGCTGGACGCGCGGCAGAAGTGGGAGCTGAACTGGCGGACGCTGGTGGACCCGGTCAATGTCGGGCTGCTAGCGGGCGAGGCCGGTGTGGAGCAAGCGACGGGGGCGTTCAGCGGCTTTGGACGGGGGCCGGCAGGGTACGGCAAGCGCTTCGGCGCAACCTATGCGGACTTCGCGGTGGCCAACTCACTCGCCGGATGGATCCTGCCCGTCGTGTTCAAGCAGGACCCGCGCTACTTCTACCTGGGAACGGGAAGCAAGCGGCATCGGTTGCTGTATGCGGTTTCGACTGCGGTGATCGCGCGCGGTGACAACGGCAAGTGGCAACCAGCGTACGCGAACGTGCTGGGAAGCCTGGGCGCGGGCGCGATCTCCAATCTGTACTATCCGGCGGCGAACCGGCACGGCGCGATGCTGACGTTTGAGAACACGGGACTGGCGATCGGGTTCGGCGCGGTGGGCAATGTGCTGCAGGAATTCGTGCTGCGGCATATGAGCACGGGTACGAAGAAGTAGCCGTAGCGATGTGGCTGCGCTCCGTTCACAGAACGAGAACGCGGAAGGCGCGGATTCCGCAGGGGCACTGAGCGATCCTCTGCTCTACTTGCTCTGCCAGGTAGGAGTGCGCTTCTCCAGAAAGGCGCTCAGGCCTTCGTGCTTATCGGCGGTGCCGCAGAGCGTGCCGAAGATTTCGGACTCGGCTTCCAGGCCGCTGCGCAGTGGCAAATCCTCGCCTCGACGGACAGCTTCCACAATGCCCTGCACAGCGAGCGGGGAAAGCGCTGCGATCGTGGAAGCTAGATCGCGTGCCCGTGGCATGAGGTCGGCGGCAGGAATTACCTCATCGACGAGGCCGAGACGGAGCGCTTCGGGCGCATCGACGACGGCGGCGGTGAGCATGAGGCGCAGGGCGGCGCTGCGGCCGATGAGGCGCGGCAGGCGCTGCGTGCCGCCATAACCGGGCACAAGACCGAGCCTGGTTTCCGGCAAGCCGAGCCGGGCGCGGTCGGACGCGAGACGCAAGGTGCAGGCCAGCGCCAGCTCGCAGCCGCCGCCGAGGGCCACACCGTTGATGCAGGCAATGACGGGTTTGCCGCAGCCCTCGATGTGGTTGAAGACCTGCTGGCCGCGCTCGGAGGTGCGGCGGCCGCTCGCTGCATCGGTGGCGAGCAGCTCGCGGATGTCGGCGCCGGCCGCGAAGGCACGATCTCCCGAGCCGGTGATCAACACGACGCGCGTGCCGGTATCTTCCTTGAGCGCGGTAAAGACCTGCTCCAGCTCGTTGAAGCTGTTGGCGTCCAGCGCATGGAGGACCTCCGGCCGGTGGAGCGTGACCGTGGCGACGGCGCCCTCGTGCGCTACCTGCAGGGATGTGTACGGCATGCCTGGTCCTCGTGGCGGAGAGTCTAGCCCTTTGGACGCGCCTTGAGAAAGGACCGAACGCACTTTGCCCGGTAGGAGCGTGCGAAAGCTGTGATCACAGCGCAGGCGAAGCCCTCAGCAGCTGAAGCCGCGTGGCTTCGGACGCGCTTTTGTCTCGCAGCAGCGGTGATTTGCCGTTCGCACCACCTGATTAGAAGCTCCCTACAGCGGGAGCTTGTCGCCCACGCCGAGCACCATGAACACCGCTACCAGGAGGATGGTCCACAACGACAGCGAGGTGAAGACGGCCACGCCGGGCCGGGTACCGGAGGCGCGGCTCCAGGTGAGGCCGGCGACCACGCAACAGATGAGCGCAAGGATGAGGATGGTGACGCTGTAGGCGACACGCTCATCCACGAAGCTGGAAGCGCCGGGGATGATCGGATTGATGAGCATGAGGATGGCCAGGTACAAGGCAAGGCAGCCGGCCAGGAAAATGGACAGGGATACACCCTTCAGCATGGACATGAGAGAAGTGCCTCTTCAGGCCTCACTAACGGAGGTCTTGAATTTGTGGACTTGTTCTCGATGGTAGGCCATGCTTCGAC
>CAXSHQ010000158.1:0-1017 GCA_964236875.1 uncultured Acidobacteriaceae bacterium
CCGGCCTGCCTGCCCACTCGCGTTCCATCTTTCGCGCCAGCCGCACGCCCATGTGGATGCGCGCCTGGTAAACCGACGCCCCATCCAGCGTTGAGTCCGGCCGCGCCAGATACACAAACTCAAACAGGCATGGCGATACCGGCGCGGCCAGCGGGCTTACATAGGTGTGCTGCTTGCCGTGGATGTCCACAAAAATCGTCTCGCCCGGCGCGACATCGCGTTGCAGTTGGAAGCCACCCACCTGCAGCGCCACACTCTCGCTCGCGACCATGGTTTCCTGCTGCTTGCCCTTGCCGCGGCTGCCGAACACCAGCGGGCGAATGCCATGCGGATCGCGGAAGCCCACCAGGCCCACGCCCGCGATCAATGCGATCACGCTGTATCCGCCCTTGCAGCGGCGGTGCACTTCCTCCACCGCTTCGAAAATATCCGCCGGCTTGGGACTTGGCGTGCGGCGCTCCACCAGCGCGTGCGCAAACACGTTCAGCATCACCTCGGAGTCCGACTGCGTATTCAGGTGGCGGAGGTCGCCCCGGAACACATCCTCGACGATGTCGTTCACGTTGGTCAGGTTCCCGTTGTGCGCGAACACAATCCCATACGGTGAGTTCACATAGAACGGCTGTGCTTCCGCCACCGAGCCGCACCCCGCCGTAGGATAACGCACATGCCCGATGCCCATGTTGCCCAGCAGTTTAGCCATTGAGCCCGCATCGAAGACATCGGACATCAGCCCATTGTCCTTATGCAGGCAGAACCGGTTCTCAAAGCACGTAGCGATGCCCGCGGCATCCTGCCCGCGATGCTGCAGCATGGAAAGCGCGTCATACAGAACGCTGCTGACCGGGCTGCGGCCAAACACGCCAACGATACCGCACATAGGTTCATCCTCTGCCGCGAGATGAGGCGGTGGCCTGTGCCGGGCGGCACGCGTTGCAAATGGCCGAGACCCTAGTTTCTCACGGTGCGCGTGGAAATCATGCCTGATAAGTAGACGCCCGCGCGTTCGTACAGGTC
>CAXSHQ010000158.1:1027-10126 GCA_964236875.1 uncultured Acidobacteriaceae bacterium
ACGCATTTGTAACAAAGCAAAGTTGCCGCGATGCCGCCGCCCTTATTGCGGTGGCAGCTGCGTACGGTCCCAGCCCCCGCCCAGTGCCCGGATGAGTTGCACGCTGGCTGTCATGCGCCGACGCAGAATGTCGATATCGTTCCGCTCGTTGTTCAGCGCGGTGGTCTGCGCGGTAATCACTTGCAGATAGGTGTCCACACCGCCCACAAACCGGTTGTTGAAGATACGCTCGCTTTCACGCGCCGCTGCGGTAGCGGCGCGCTGCTCCGCGGCCTCGTCGGCAAGCACCCGCAGCGCCACCAGGTTGTCTTCTACCTGCTGAAAAGCGGTAAGGACCGTCTGCTTGTAATCCGCGGCGTTGCGGTCGAACTGGGCTACCGCCTCCTGCTTCACACCCTTCTTCCGTCCGCCGTCGAAGAACGTGTACTCAATCCCCGGGCCAAGCGAGTAGATGATGCTCGCCGGTGTAAACAGCGACTGCACTGTCGACGTGCTTCCATACCCGATCGAGCCACCCAGCACGATGTTCGGATAAAAGGCCGACTGCGCAATGCCGATCGCCTCGTTGCCTTCCTGGGCGCGGCGCTCCGCGGCAGCGATGTCGGGGCGGCGCTCCAGCAACCGTGAAGGCAGACCCGCTGGCACCACCGGCGGCTGCGTCTCTTCCGGCAGTGGACTGAACGCAAGGGTCAAACCAGCCGGCGGCTTCCCTGTAAGAACCGCAATCGCGTGCTCGAGTTGAGCGCGCTGCACGGCCACGTCGGAAGCCTGCACCCGTGCCTGCTCCAGCTGCGTCTCGGCCTGCGTCACATCCGACTTCACCGCAATCCCGCCGTTATACCGATTCGTCGTAATCCTCAGGGCCTGCTGGTACTGCGCCACCGTATCGTTCAGCAGCCGCTGCAGCGTGTCGTCGCTGCGCAGCTGGAAGTAATCGGAAGCCAGCTCCGCCTGCAGTGAAAGCAGGATGTTCACACGATCCGCGAAAGTCGCCTGGGACTCTTCCTTGCCGGCTGCAATATTCCGCCGAACCTGCCCCCAGAGGTCCACTTCATACGTGATCTCCAGCGGAGCCTGCAAACTGCCGTTCGTGCTGTACGGCAGCGAGGGATTGAAGTACGGCTGGTTGCGGCTGTACCGCCCGCTGCCGGAAGTCGGGTCGACGCCCACCGTAGGAAACCGGTCGGCATTGCGAACCCGGATCTCCGCTCTCGCCGCTTGGAGGTTCGCATCGGCCTCGCGGATGGTTTGGTTCGCCGCCTCCACCTGCGGCTCCAGCGCGTTCAGTTGCGGATCGCCGTAAATCGTCCACCACGCACCGCGCGGCAGAGCATCTTCCGGATGCGCATGCTGCCACTCCGCCGTCTCCTTGAAGGCATCCGGCCCAGGCTCCTTGTAGGCTGGCGGCATAGGCGCGGCCGGCACCACGTACTTCGGTCCCACACGGCAGCCCGCAAGCTGCGCCAGCCAAAGTGCGGTCGCAAGCACGCCAAAGCCACGCGCGAGCCATCGCGCCGGTGAGGTCCAGAGTGAACTCGACCGGCTCACTGGGCGCGGGCTCCTGCGGGCTCCCGGCTGCTTTGTCCCACATGCACCGGCTGCCCCTCAGCCAGCGAATCAGAAGGGTCCACCACAATCTCATCGCTCGCCGAAAGCCCGGTTGCAATCTCCAGCGTGCTGCCATTGTCCTTGCCTACCGTGATGGGCTGCAGATGCACATGCCCATTCCTCACCACGCCCACGCGCAGCCCCTCGGCGCGAAACAGCAGCGTGTTAGCCGGCACGGAAAGCATCCGCATCTGCTGCGGAATATTGAAGTGCACCGTACTGTACGCGCCCGGCAGCAGCTTGCCGGCTGCGTTGTTCACATCCACTTCCACGTTCAGCGTCCGCGAAGCCGTATCGATGGCGCTCGAGTTGCGCGTCACCATGCCGGTGAACTGCTGGCCCGGATACTCATCGAGCGTCAGCGCTGCTGTGTCGCCGTTATGGATCTGCGGCGCATACGTTTCCGGCACCGCCACAAAAACGCGCAGCTGATTCGTTGACGCGATGCGGAACAAATCTTTCGGCTGCGCACTTCCCGAGCCTGCATTGATCAACGCGCCAGTGTCCGTATTGCGCGCCGTCACTACGCCGCTGAACGGCGCAAAGATGTGCTCAAACGACTGCAACTGCTGCAGGCGGCGAACATTCGCCTGCGAAGCTTCAACAGCTGCCTTTTTCGCGGTCGCGCCACTCACCGCCACATCTGTTTCCTGCTTGGAAACCGAGTCCTGCTTCAGCAGATTTTGATAGCGCTCGGATGTCGTGTTGGCAAGCGCCAGGTCGGCTTGCGAGCTCTTCAGGTCGGCCTGTGCCACCTGCAGTTGCTCATCCACTTCCGGGGTCTCAATGATCGCCATCAACTGACCCTTGGTCACGTGCTGGCCTATGTCCACGTAGAAGGCCTGCAGGTAGCCATTCGTGCGCGCGTAGATCGGCGTGTCCTCGAACGCCTGCGTGTTGCCGGGTAGCGAGAGCTGCGACGTCGACGTGCTCGCCGACGGCCGGGTGACGTTGACTGTCAACATGGCGCTCTCCTTGGTCGAGGCATCCAGTTGATGCTCCTGCTCGTCGCGGCGTAACAGGCCAAAGACAATGGCCGCCAGCAGCGCGATGATCCCAACCGCGAGCACAACCCAAACGCCTGCGGAGAGGCCGCGGCGAGGTGCGGGCAGGGCATGCGCCGGATCGGGGTGGCCGCCGGTCAGCGTCGCGCTTTCCGCACCGTGCAGCGGGACGTCTCTCCGTGCATCGTCCAGCGTGGTCGTGTGCTGGTTGTAGGTGTCAGCCATAGGGAACAGATGTCTCCAAGTCAGAAATGCACGATAGATTTACGCGAGGGCGGCTTCAGCCTCCGCCGGTGTCTGCTCGCGTACCGGCGCGCGGCCGCGGCTATGCAGCAGCGCGAACACCGCCGGAACAAAAATCAATGTCGCAATCGTAGCCAGCGACAGACCACCAATGACCGCCCGTCCCAGCGGCGCATTCTGCTCGCCCCCTTCACCCGCCCCCAGTGCCATGGGAATCATGCCGATAATCATCGCCAGCGCCGTCATCGCGACTGGCCGGAAGCGTGTCGCGCCGGCTTCGATCGCAGCTTCTACAGCATTGCCCAGCACAAGGAAGCGGTCCTTCGCGAACGAAACCACCAGGATCGAGTTGGCGGTCGCCACGCCCATGCACATGATCGCGCCCATCAGCGCCGGCACGGAGAGCGTGGTCCCCGTAAGGAACAGAAGCAGCACGATTCCCGCAATCGCCGCAGGCAGAGCCGTAATGATGATGAACGGGTCCAGCCACGACTGGAAGTTCACCACGATCAGCAGGTACACCAGCACAATGGAGAACAGCAGCCCGAAGATCAGCCCCTCATACGAAGCCTTCATCGTGGTCACCTGGCCCCGCACCTGCACGAAGTTTCCCTTCGCGAGCACGCCGCGGTTGTTGTCCACAATGTTCTGCACATCGCGCGCCACGGCGCCCAGGTCGCGCCCCTGCACATTGCCATACACATCCGGCACCCGACGCATGTTGTAGTGCGAAACGATCGGCAGCTCCGCCGAGCGCGAAAGGCTGGCCACATTCGCAAGAATGCCAGGCCTGCCCGTGCTGGACGCCAGCGGAATATTCTGCAAATCCTGCAGCGACTGCACCGAGTACTGCGGCGTCTCCGTCACCACCGGGTAGCTCGCGCCATTCTTGTAGTTCAGGAAGAAAATCGGCGAGAGCTGCGACGACCCGGAGAGCATGTTCAGCACGGACGTTCCCACGTCGCGCTCCGTGTAGCCGCCCTGCTGCGCCTTGGTGCGGTCCACGCTCAGGTTGATCACCGGGTAGTCGTCCGGCTGTTGCAGGCGCAGGTCGACCATGCCCGGAACGGTGCGTAGCTGGCGCAGAATCGTGTCTGCGACCTTGCGGTTGCCCACCGCATCATTTCCATCGATCTGCACATCGATGGGCGAAGGCAAGCCGAAGTTCAGGATCTGCGTCACAATGTCCGATGGCAGGAAGTAGAAGGTCACTCCGGGATAATCGTGAGGCAGCCGCTTGCGCAGGTCGGCGATGTACTTCGCGGTCGGGCTGTGGTTCTCGCGCAGTGACACCAGGATGTCCGCGTCCGCCGCACCGAACAGCCCGCTCGTTGCATGCTGCGTATTTAGCACCGAGTACGGCAGCCCGATGTTGTCCAGAATGTTGTCCATCTGCGCTTCCGGCACCGTATTGCGAATGGTGTGCTCGACCTCATCGCAAAGCCGCGCGGTCTCCTCGATGCGAGTGCCGGTCTTCGCCCGCACATGCAGGATGAACGAGCCGTTATCGCTGGTCGGAAAGAAGTTCTGACCCAGGAAAGGAATAAGCAACAGCGTGAGCGCGCAGCCTCCCAGAAACACCGGCAGGAACAACTTGCGCGCCGCAACCAGGCGCGTCAGCACAGCGACGTAGAAGCCGCGCAGACGTTCGAAGCCCCTCTCGAACCCGCGCTGAAACCGCACCAATGGATTCCGCGAAGGCGCGCCATGCGCCTCATGCGTCTTCAGCAGATACATCGCGAGTGTCGGCACCAGTGTGCGCGAAAGTACATACGATGCCAGCATCGCGAACACCACGGCTTCGGCCAGCGGCACGAACAGGTAGCGCGACACGCCGGAAAGAAAGAACATCGGCAGGAACACGATGCAGATGCACAGCGTGGACACCAGCGCTGGCACCGATATCTGCGCCGCGCCTTCCAGGATGGCGTCGTGCAGGCCGTGCCCCTCTTCGAGATACCGCTCGACGTTCTCGATGGTCACCGTCGCATCGTCCACCAGGATGCCGACCGCGAGCGCCAAGCCGCCTAGCGTCATGATGTTGATGGTTTCGCCCAGCAGGCCCAACACAATCAGCGACGTCAGGATCGACAGCGGAATCGAGACCGCAATGATCAGCGTCGAGCGCCAGGACCCCAGAAACAGCAGGATCATCAGCCCGGTCAGCGCGGCGGCAATGATGGCTTCCCGCACTACGCCGTTAACGGACCCACGCACAAAGTTCGCCTGGTTGCCGATTGGCTTGATGGTCAGCGTCGGCGAGTTCATGATCGACTTTACCCGGGGCAGCAGCGCCAGCACCCCCTGCACCACGCTGAGCGTCGAAGCATCGCCGGACTTCAGCAGCGTCAGCAGCACGCTGCGCCGGCCGTCCTGCCGAACCACGTTTGTCTGCGGGATGCTGCCGTCAATCACGTTCGCCACATCGTGCACATAGATCGTGGCGCCGTTCACCTGCCGGATCGGCAGATCCGCCAGCCCGAGCACGGTCGACGGCGAGCTGTTCAACCGGACGTCGTACTCCGTAGGGCCGATCTTTGCCGTGCCGCCCGGCTCCACAAGGTTCTGCGCAGCTAGTGCATTCAGCACATCGATCGGCGCGAGGCCCTTGGACTGCAGCAGCTTCGGATTGAGCAGCACCATCACAGACCGCTGCTTGCCGCCATACGCGTTCGGCAGTACCGCCCCGTTTACGGTAGCCAGCTGCGGACGAATGAAGTTAAGCCCGAAGTCGTTGAGCTGCTGCTCGCTCAAACCCTCACCGCCCAGACCCAGTTGCAGGATCGGCACACTGGAGGCCGAAAAGTTAATGATTTGCGGCGGCAGTATCCCAGGCGGCAACTGCTTCAACATGTAGTTCGAAGCCGACGAAACCTGCGCGTTCGCGCGATCCACGGACGCGCCCTGCTGCAGGTAGATTTTGATGATCGATTGCCCGTTCAGCGTGGTCGACTCCACGTGCTCCACGTTGTCCACCAGCGTCGTCGCGGCCTTCTCAAAGGGCGAAGTGACCCGCCCCTCCATCTCCTCCGGGTTCAGTCCCGTATAGGACCACGCCACCGAGATCACAGGAATGTTGATGTTCGGAAAAATGTCCGTAGGCGTGCGCATGATCACCACCGGCGCCGCGATCAGGATCAGGATCGCCAGCACGATGAAGGTGTAGGGCCGGGTCAGCGCTATGCGGACAATCCACATTCCAGAGACACACTCCTTTCGCGATCTACAGATTGGACGAGCCCAGCAGCATTCAGGTCGCATACCGACACAATGACGTCGATAAGCGAACAGCGGCTTCGAGCCAGGCGATCAGGCGAGCAGGTGTTCCAGTAGAGCCATCCGCATATAAAGCCCGTTTCGCGCCTGCCGGAAATAGGCCGCGCGAGGATCGGAATCCACTTCCGGCGCAATCTCTGTAAGCCGCGGCAGCGCATGGAGGATGATCGCGCCCGGCTTCAAAGTCTCCAGAAGCTGCCTGCCCAGCACGTATGTTTCGGCCACAGCGGCATAATCGTCTTCGCTCGGAAAGCGCTCCCGTTGCACGCGCGTGATGTACACCACATCGGCATCGCCCAGCGCGCCATAAAGCTCCTGCTGTTCCGCGAACGGCACACTATGCTCCGTCAGCAGACGGCGATAGCGCTCCGGCAGCCGCAGTTGCGGCGGAGAAATCAGCTGCACACGCAGTCCGCGATACGGCGCCAGCATCGCCAGCAGCGAATGGATCGTCCGCCCGAACAGCAGATCGCCCACCACCGCAAGCCGCAGGTTTTCCAGCCGGCCCAGCTCTTTGTGGATGGTGAACAAGTCGCCGATAGCCTGCGTCGGGTGCTCGCCCGCGCCATCGCCCGCGTTGATCACCGGCACCGGTGAGTGCTCCGCCGCCGCCCGCGCCGTGCCTTCTTCGAAGTGCCGCAGCACAATCGCATCCGCATAGCCGCCCACCACGCGCACCGTGTCGGCGATGCTTTCACCCTTCGCTGCGGACGAGCTGTACCGCGCATTCTCGGCCGTCAACACACCACCGCCCAGCTTCAGCATCGCCGCTTCGAAGCTGAACCGCGTGCGCGTGCTCGGTTCATAAAACAACGTGGCGAGGATCAGCCCGCGTAGCGGCGTCGGCAGCCTGCGCATCCGGTCCTCGCCTTCCAACCGGCTGCCCGCGCGAAACAGCGATGCCAGCAGCTCGCGGTCGGCGAACTGGTCGGCGCGGATCACATGCTGCAGGCGAGTCACTGGGTGGGCGTCCCCTTTCTTTCAGGGTACACACGCCCGCGCACCACGGTCGCACACACACTCCCCGGAAACGTCACGCCTTCAAACGGCGACCACGCACACTTCGTCTGCATGTCCTCGCGCCGAACCGTGGTGGGCGTACGCGGATCGATGATCGTGAGCGAGCCCACATAACCTTCCGCGATCCGCCCAAAGCCCTCCCCGCAGTCAGCAGGCAGGAACTCCCGTACGAACGCTCCAGGATTAGCCGCGCACACCCGCGCAACGTCCTGCGCCGTAAACCCTTGCTCCGCCATTAGCCACGTCGTGAACGCGCCATACGTATCCAGGTGCGGCACGCCACTCACCCCCTGCGCCTTTTCGTCCAGCGTATGCGGCGCGTGGTCCGTCGCCAGATAGTCGATCTCCCCCACCCGCAGCGCTTCGATCATCGCCAGCCGGTCTTCGCGGCTCCGCAGCGGTGGGTTCATCTGCAGCGCCAGCCGATTCGCCGTGTCCAACATGCTGTCGTCGAAGTAGAGATGATGGGGCGTCACCTCGCACCGCACCCTAACGCCCCGAGCACGTGCCGCGCGAATCTTCTCCAGCCCCTCACGCGTGCTGAAGTGGCAAAGCTTCCCCACCAGTTCATAGCGCTCGATCAGCCGCAGCGCGAACTCCGTCGCCGAGACCTCGGCCGCCGCAGGCCGCCGCCGCTCATGCAGTGCTTCGCTCTTATGCTGCTCCAGCAGCAGCGGGTCTTCGCAGTGGAAGCTCACATTGCAGCCGCGATACTTCGCGATCACCTGCTCCAACTGCTCAGGCGAGCGAAAGAAAAGCTCGCCCACCGATGGCCCCATGAAGGCCTTGTACGGCACATTGCGCGAAAGCGGAGAAGTCTCTGGTCCAATGCCCGCATACAGAGTGACATGCACCGCAGCTCGCCCTACAAGCGTCAGCTTGGCCGCATAGCTCGCCCCGTCGATCGGCGGTACGTGGTTGTTCGGCATGTCCGCCACATGCGTCACGCCGCCGTGGATAGCCGCCGCACTCATCGTGACGAAGTCTTCTTTATGCATCTCCTCGCCGGAGGTATCTTCCCGCGCATGGATGTGCACATCGCCGAAGCCGGCAAAGATCAGGCATCCCTCCACATCGAGATCGCTCCTGCCCGCACGCTCACCCACATGAGTAATGAGTCCGGAAGCAAGGTCGATCTCGACCGCACCTTCTTCCGTGCGGGCCTCATGAACCAGCTGGCCCTCTACCCGCAGCACTCCCTCACTGTTGGGCAAACAAAGCCTCCCGTGCTGCCGCAATTTCATCCCGAAGCTCGCGTGCAGCCCGCGCCGGGTCCTCCGCGAAGAGGATGCCGCGCGAAGAGTTTACGATCAGCCCCGCACCGCCGCTCGCCAGACCCGCACGCACCACAGCCGCCGCCTCCCCGCCCTGCGCCCCCACACCCGGCACCAGCAGCGGGATCTCCGGCGCAAAGCCGCGAATCGCCTCCATCGCAGCCGTATGCTGCGCGCCCACCACCAGCATGCAGTTGCCGTTGCCATTCCACCGCTCGCAAACATTCTCCGCAACCCTGCGCCACAACGGTGTGCCTTCCACATCGAGCTCCTGCAGCTCCTCACCGCCCTCGTTCGATGTGCGGCACAGCACGATGCTCACCTTATCCGCGCGCTCCAGAAACGGCTCCAGCGCCGCCTGTCCAAGATACGGATGCAGCGTCACCGCATCGAAGCCAAGCTGGTCGAAGATGCTCTGTACATACCCGCGGTTCGTATTGCCGATGTCGGCGCGCTTGGCATCGCAGATCAGCAGCGCATCCGGCACATGCGTGTGCCGGAACTCCATCGTGCGCTCCAGCTCCGCCCACCCTCGCGCGCCGAACGCCTCATAAAAAGCCGTGTTGCACTTGAACGCCGCCGCATACGGCGCGGTCTTCTCGATGATGGATCGATTGAACCCGAACAGGCCCAAATCGCTGGTGATGCGAAAGTGCGGCGGCACCCGCCCAGCT